>NZ_QDFI01000104.1 GCF_003254465.1 Meridianimarinicoccus zhengii | reverse complement strand
GCAGCGAAGACGGCGCCGGGTCATCGCCTCGCGCGAAAAACTTGACAAACGAACATGAGAGGAACCGGAAAACAAAGGCTTGACAGCCTGGACCCCGGCTGGACCCCGGAAGCCAGCCCCGGTGTCCACCTCAGGACGAGCGTCGGTTCGCCCGAGCGCACGACCCCGAGTATATCGTCATGGATAGCGTCAGCGGGGCGATCCGTCTCGCCGTCCGGTGTCTCGCAGGAAATTGTCTCACGCGACTGTCGAGCCTTGACACACTCAGTGCGCCGCCTGCGCCACCACGAACTCCATCGACCGCTTCCTCGGCACCTGCTTCCCGTTCAAGCGCCAGACGATGACCGCGATCCCGTACTGCCAGCGCCGGTTCGCGGTGGCGCGGCTGATGCCCAGCTCCCAGCAGATCGGCTTCCACGGCTTGCGGTTCGCTCGCAGCCAGAGCAGGCGGGCATCTGCGGGATCGAGCCAGCGCAGCCATAGCAGAGCATCCTCGGCCAATGTGATGTCACGAGGACCGGGCTTCGGCCGGCGGGTTCGTGGCTCCTGGCCGACCTGGTCGGCGAAGCTATGGAGGTACTCCGGCCAGGCGTTGAAGTAGCCCTGCGGCTTCACCTCGGGCAGCGACCGGAACACGTCGGCCGCGCTCTCGAGCCGGTCCTCGACCATGGTGGGCGTCCACTCAGCCATTCGCCGCCTCCCGGGCGCCCGCACGTGGCCCGTAGAGCTTCTCCGCGAGCTGACGCACCAGCTCGCGCTCCGGCCAGGTCAGCCGGTCGTCGTCGACGGAGACGGCGAGCACGCCTTCGTCATGCCAGCCATCGCGCTTCACCTGGTCGGGATCCCGGCGCGTGCCGCCGTAGCCTTTCGGATACCACCTCATCCCAGGCCCCCGTTCGTCTCGAGCGCCCAATGGAGGATCGCGATGGCGTCGGCCTCGTTGTCGTCGGCGGGCGAAAACCCTCGTGCTCGCGCCGCGGCGATCATCGCCTCCTTGGGCGCGTTGCCCTTGCCGGTGGCGTGGCGCTTGATCGATCCAACGGCGACGCCCTCGTATGGCACGCCGCGCAGCTCCGCCCATGCCGTCAGCGTGGCCATCAGCCCGCCATAAACGTGGCTCGCCTCCACGCCCCTGTGGGCTCTCACCTCTTCGAACCAGATCGCGGCAATGGGCCCCGACAGTCGGTCGAGTTCTGTCAGCCAGTTGCTGAAACGCAGGTAGCGCATGCCGCCGCCGTCGAAGCGTCCGGGCCGGAAGCTGACCGTGCCGCTGGTGATCAGTCCGCCATGGCTGCGGAGCGCCCAGCCGGTCTTCGTACCGAGATCGAGGGCGACGATGCAGGACCGGCTGATCGCGCCCGGTTCCGGGCGGATGTCCTGCGCGGGGATCGGTGTGTTCATCGTGAAGGCTCACAAACTGTGGGCCTTCGGCTTCGGTCACTGCAAGATTTAGCATCCGGCGGTCCTCGGCCAAAGCGAAAACGACCAGGGACGGCGCGGCCGGCGAAGATCGACGCGGTGCCCGTCCCGGTCCCAACCTCCGAACGCGTGGTCCCAACCTTCGAGGGGGTTGGGACAGCCCATTATCTTTTTACCTCAATGACTTGCCCGGATGTGGTCCCAACCTCGGTGTCCCCAACGGGGGTCCTTCTCTTTTCGTATAGAAAAACATGTTCCCGACCTTTTCCGTTCTCCCACATGAATGTGTAGCAAAAGGTTGGGACCACAGGGTGAGGTTGGGGACACCGTTGTTTTTGAACGGCTTTTCGTGTCCCCAACCCCCTCGGGAGGTTGGGACAGGGTTGGGACCACCGGGGAGGTTGGGACAGGCACGACAGCGCGCTGCACGGCATCCTCTGGTCAGTTGCGGAGTTGCGCAGGGTTGTGCATCCGGCAGGCTGTGACAGTGGCGCCATCGACATGACATCACTCTGCTGTCTATCTGATGGCCAGTTGGGCTCGGGTATGGTAGGGATGCGGCCATGGGAAAAGGTTTCAAGACAACGGAGGAAGACGTTGCGGCCCTCACCGTACGGGTGCCGCGAGAGCTCGTGATCGACATTGATCGTGAGCGCAACGGCAGACCCGTTCGCGTTCCACGGAACACCTGGATACTTGAGGCCGTCGTTGAAAAGCTCGACCGGGAGAGGCAAAGCGCCCGTAACGGGATGAGGCGGGAAGAAGACGATGGCCAGAAGTGATCTTCTGATTTCACTCGTGAAGGCCGGATCAAGCGGCGATTTTCGGAGCGTGCGTGCTGCTGCCGAAGCCATAATCGCTGAGGAGAAGGCCAAGAATCACAATATCCTCGCTGACCGTTTGACCGAGGCCATGCATGTGAACGGCAATGGTCACTCACCAAAGGCGCCCGCCATCTTGAACCAGAATACGGCGCGACATCGCGAATTTCTGCTTGAACTGACGCCGGAAAGACGGATCGAGGACCTGGTTCTGTCTGACCTAAACCTGCGCGCGTGCCAGGAACTGATCGAGGAGCAACAGCGCGCGTCGGTTCTGCGTTCGCATTCCCTCGAGCCGCGCCACCGGATCCTGCTTTCGGGGCCTCCGGGCAACGGCAAGACGTCTCTTGCGGAGGCGATAGCCGAGTCGCTGGCACTGCCATTCTTTGTCGTGCGCTACGAGGCAATGATTGGGAGCTATCTCGGCGAAACCGCGGCGCGTCTGAAACGTGTCTTTGACTATGCCCGGACCACCCCCTGCGTCCTTTTCTTTGATGAGTTCGACGCTGTTGGCAAGGAGCGCGGAGACGAGCATGAGACCGGTGAGATCAAACGTGTCGTCACGTCACTGCTGATGCAGATGGATGATCTGCCGAGCTACACCGTTGCAATTGCAGCCACAAATCATAGCGAACTTCTGGACCGGGCTGTCTGGCGCCGGTTTCAGTTGCGCCTTTCATTGAAAGCCCCGACGCAGGCCGAGCTCGCTGCATACTTCAAGCGTTTCGCAGATGCGATGAACGAGCCGTTAGGTCGTGCACCAAGCACCCTCGCAAAGGCCCTCGGCTCAATCAGCTATGCGGAGGCAGAGGAATTCTGCCTCGACGTTCGTCGTCGCCACGTCTTGGCCATGGGAGAGACACCACTAAAGAAGATCGTCGAGGAGCGGCTCAAGTTGTGGGCAGCACGCACCGCCCCGGATTTCAAAAAGGACAAGTCGCATGTCGGAGTTTCCGCTTCTTCCGGTACCGAAACCGGCTCGCGATAAGCGGCCGAGAGGTGGCGGGGGCGGCGGAAGCATCCAAACCCCGTCACGCGATAGACAGCGTGAAAGACTGGACCCGGTGTTTCAGCGACTTCGCGATGTCTTCGATCAGGGTCGCGACCCGGTAGATCTTCGTGACGATCCCGCAGGTATTGCACCCGAGCGAGCATTGGTATTTGAGGTAGCAGGTTCAATCGGTGATTTCGGCGCTGCCGTCGCCCGGATCGATGGACTTGAATTTCTAGCCGACGAAGAACTCATTCTTGATCCGGATGACGACTTTGGGGTACGCGAGACACGCCAAGGCCGAGCCCCAGGAATCCGAGACGATAAGCCAATCGCAGGCCGTCTCTACCTGGCAATGCCTGATGTGCAGGCGCTGCGGCACTTGCTCTCGCTCTGGCGGCTCTTCGAAAACGGGCAAGCCGCACCACGTGGTTTCGCGCCATGGTTCGAAGTTTTCGAACACCTACATGCTCTGCGTGCTTGGGGTCCCGAAGATCGCATACCTAGCGAGACAATACAGTACCTTGAGGAGGAGCTAGCCGCACAGGGTGACGACGCTGTTGTCCGGGTCGAGATAGAGCTGTGGTACGCGGCAACCGACGCCAAGCGAAGAGCCGCGAAGGCAAGTTTTGAGCGGGCGGTTGCCGAGGCCAAAGGGATAATCGTCGATCAGTCAGAGATCGGAGCTATCGGATACATCGGTCGTCTCGTTGATTTACCCGCTACCGAAGTCCGCCGCTTGATCGACAGAGAGGAGGTCAACCTCGCGATCTGCGACGACGTGATGATGGTCCGACCGCAATCGACGGTCGAGTTTCCCGTTGCGGTCGACGCACTGGACGAGGCACTTCCCGCGCCGCCGACCGATCCCGATCCACAGCTTCCTCCGATTGCGGCAATCCTTGATGCGATGCCCGTTCAGAACCATGCTTTGTTGGCACGGCGGCTGTTGCTGGACGACCCGGACGATTTTGACGCTCTGAGCATCGTAGCAGAGCGCAAGCATGGAACAGAGATGGCATCTCTGATCCTACATGGTGATCGCCACCTTAACGAGGAACCGCTGCCACGGCCGATCTACTTTCGGCCTGTCCTGTACGCGCCTGGCGGCGGAGGCAATGAACGCCCTGTGCGTGACCGTCTCCTCCTCGACCTAGTGTACCGAGCCGTACTTCGAATGAAGGAAGGCGACGCAGAGGGCGCAGCAACTGCGCCCAGCGTCTTCATCGTCAATCTGTCACTCGGTGATCGGAATCGCCCATTCTCTGGCCCCATGAGCCCATGGGGCAGGCTTCTCGACTACCTATCGGAGAGGTTCGGCATTCTGTTTATGGTGAGCGCTGGCAATGTGACGGAACCACTCACCGTTCGGGACTTCGCGGGACTGATCGAATTCGAGAACGCGTCGGCCGAGGCTCGAGAAACGGCCATTCTTCGAGCGCTCGCGGAGCAACAGGCGACAAGAACTCTCTTGTCTCCCGCAGAGGCGCTCAATGCCATCACCGTTGGCGCGTGGCATGAGGACGGCGCTCCTCCTGCGAATGGCGCTGCGGTCTTCTCCCCATTCGCGACTGAGCCTGGCCCAAACATTACGTCGGCGCTTGGCCTGGGGCATCGAAAGGTGGTCAAGCCGGACCTATTCATGCCCGGAGGGCGCGAGCTCGTACGCGTCGTATCGAATGGTGGCAATGGCGTGAGTCTGCGACCTGTTCCACCAGGTCGGCTGTACGGCTTGCGCTGTGCGAGCCCGGACGCCGGAGGCGATCTTGCGCGCGAAGGCTACAGTTCGGGGACCAGTGCAGCGACAGCCCTCGCGACAAGGGCCGCACACAGGATCTTCGATGCCCTCTCTGATCCGGACAACGGCAATCTCTTGGAAGATGTCGATCCGTCCTTCTACGGCGTGATTGTCAAAGCGCTGCTCGTTCACAGGGCTGGTTGGGGAGGTATTGGGGACCTGCTCGATCAGACCTGGCAACCACAAGGGCAAGGCACGCATGTCGTTCGGCGGGACGGCATCGCGCGCCTTCTCGGCTATGGCCGCCCTGCGGTGCAGGAGGCCATGGAATGTGCAACAAATCGCGCGACGATGGTCGGCTACGGCGAGATCCCCGCGGGTGAGCAGGCAGCCTTGTACCGCATCCCACTCCCGCCAAGCCTTGAGCGCGTGCGTGAGCCACGAGCGCTTACGGTTTCTTTGGCGTGGTTCTCCCCGGTCAATATCCGCCATCAAGCGTACCGAAGAGCCAAACTCGAGATCGCCCCCGAAAACCCCGAGACACGTTTCGGCGTCAAGAGGGTGCCGGGCCAGCCGTCCGACAAGGCAGTGCCCCGTGGATCCTTGTTTCACGTTCGCTATTCAGGCGAACGAGCGGTGGCGTTCGTTGACGGCAACACCTTGGCACTTCGTGTATTCTGCCGCGAGCAAGGCGGCGCTCTTGATCAGTCGATCCGCTATGGGCTGGCCGTCACCGTCGAAGCGGGTGAAGCGATCCGCGTCTATGAGGAAGTCCGACAGGCTCTAGGCATTCGGCCGCGGGCCTGATTGTCGGCTTAAGCGTGGATGACTCGAAAGCCATGGGAAACCGTCAGACGGATCAACACCTCAGGGCAGTCTGGAACCAGAAGACGAGCCCCGTGGTGCTGCGACGAGGAGGAAAAGGTCAGCTCTTGCGGGCTCGACTTCCTTATAGCGAGAACAATCGTCGATGGCTTCAGGACGGCCGACGAAGCAAACCGACATGGTCGGATGAGCATAAATGTTGGGAGCTGCCAAAAGCGTGGTTCAACGGGTTTGTTGAACGAGCGCTGCTGCGGTATGGCGAACTGTACATCATTCAGCCGTACCGCGAGCAGGAGAAATGCGCTCCAGCCTGCCTGAACGCCACGGGTCATGAATGCCAGTGTTCATGTATGGGGGCGAACCACGGTGCCGGCAACGATGGGAGCTGGTTCGAAGTGTCCGAAGCATTCGCAACGAGATGGGGCGAGCAACATCTCGCCTGCAGAAAGCTTGTTCTGAAACGACAGGCGCATGGCTGACGAGCGGCATTGCTCGCACGAAAATTGGCAGCCGCAACACTTGATCCGAACAGCTGGAGAAAGACAATCTTGGGCGATGTATCATCGCCGATAACGCCACTCCCGCGGCGCCTCGCGCCCGCCCTCGTCGCGGCGTCGGTACCGCTCCCAGCCGTTCGCCTTGAGGTATGCCGAAACGCGCATCTGATCCCCGCGCGTCCACCGCGCCGGTTCGAGCCCGACGGCCTCCTCGAGGATTTCGCCGACCGACACATCCTTCAGCGGCTCCGGGCGCGGCACGCTGTCGGTGCCGGAGTTACCATAGTCGGGGAAGCCGTCCGAGACGGTGCGGATCTCGTGCGTCAGCCAGTGCTCGATCAGGTCGTCCCAGGCGTCGGACTGGTAGCGGCGGTCCTGTTCCTCGCGGGCTTCGGCCAGGAGCGCCGGATCGTCGATCCACCAGATCGCGCCGGCGCGGAAGCGATGGACGGCTTCGGCCCAGAGCTGGTCCCGGTCGCGGGCGAGCGCGGCAATGTCGATGGTCCCACAGCGAAGCGGCCAGAAGCGGCGGTTGCCGGTCTCGTCCCGCAGATAGGTGTCGGGGTTCACGGTGCCGGCGAACACGCATTGGCGCGGAACCTCGACGGTGTAGCGCCCATACGGCGGACGGAAGCGGTCGGTGGTGCGGGTCAGGAACGCCTTGATGCGCGAGACCTCGGCGCGGCCGATCGCGTCGAGTTCGGCGATCTCCACGATCCAGACGCCCTGCATGTGTAGCGCCGCGTCCTTGGACCCGAGCTCGGGCAACTCGTCGGTGAACCAGGCCTCGCCGGACAACACCTTGAGCGCGGTGGATTTGCGCGCGCCCTGCGGCCCCTCGAGGATCAGCATGTGGTCGGCTTTCACGCCGGGGCGGTAGATGCGGGCGACGGCCGAGATCAGCCAGAGCGCGCCGATGGTGTGATGGAACGCCGTGGGCTCGGCGCCGAGATAGGCGCTGGTCCAAGTCTCGATCCGGGGCGTGCCGTCCCATGTCACGGTGTCGAGCCAGTCGCGGACGGGATGGATGCGCAGCTCGCGGGCGACGGCGCCGACGGCGCGGCTCACGACCACCGGCGCCACGTTGATCCCACGAAGCTGCAGCCATTCGGCGGTGCGGATGTCGTCGGCATCCTCCCAGGGGCGCGGGAGGGAGGCGATTCCGGCGTCCCACGGCAGCGGCTGGCGCACTACGATCTCCTGCCCGAACTCATCGAAGGCGAGCACGCCGGCAAAGGCCGGATCGGAGGTCAGCGCGACGATGACGTTGGCTTCGTTGCGCTCGGGCGCACCAGCGAGGTCAAGCCGCAGGCGCCTGAACCAGGCGGGCTTCGGGATCGGCGCGTGCGGAGCGCCGGTGGCGTTCACGCGGCGGCGAAGCTCGGCCAGTTGTTGGGTCAGGACCGATATGCCAATGCCGGTCGCGGACTTGATCCGTGCGAGGACCTGCCGTTCGGGCAGAGGATCGAGCTTTGCAAGCGCGATGCGCCCGAGCAGCGTGGACAGGGCTTCGAACTCGGGCGGATTGGTCAGCGCCTCGGCCGCGGCGATCAGGGTCGCGGGATCGTCGGAGGTTGCGACGATGGGCGTGGCCGTCTCCGGCTCAACCGGATCCGCGGCCTGCGGCTCCACTGTAGTGCCCGCGTCGCGCGTGTAATCCTCGGCGCGGGCGCCGCGCAGAAGATCGTCGTTGAAGTCGTCGCCATGAAGCGGCGCGACGATCTCGTTCGGGATGTCAGCCCGGTTCAGGCGATCCGAAAGCGTCGCGGACGCCTGGCGGCCGGCGTCTCCGGCATCGGCATAGATGGTGACGCGCCGGGTGCCCTCGGGCCACTGGAACCGCGCCAGACCGTCGGCTGACAGCGCCGCCCAGACCGACGTGCCGAAGAGCGCGTGCGCGGCGAGCGCCGTCTCGATGCCCTCGGCGATGCCGATGTGGCCGTCCTCCGGCATCGGGAACAGCCGGACCACGGCATCCTTCACGCTGCCGAGCATCTTCTTGCCCGTGGGCGCCTTGGCGCTGCCGTCGTCGAGCAGGAAGGTGCGGTGGATGCCCGGCGCGCGCTCCCCGTCCGGCAGCCGCAGGATCGCGATCAGGCCGGGCCAGCCGCGGCAACTGTCGAAGTCCGGAAGGTCGGGGTGGAACAGCAGGTCGGGCGATCCGGGATCCGACAAGCCGCGGGCGCGCAGGTAGGTCTCGCCCGGCGTGCCGGCGAGCGGCACAGCCCCGTCGACGAGGCGCGCAATCTCGGCAGAGTGGTCCGGGCGCGCGCGGACGGGGGACGCCAGAGTGGGCCGCGGCGCGGGATGATCCATCCCCGCGAGCCGCGCCGCCTCGTCGAAGAGCGCGCCGTCGCAGAGCCCTGTCGCCTGGGCGATCAGGTCGATGGGACCGGCCCGCTCCCCGGTGGCGTAGTCGAAGCCCCACCCGGCATAGGGCCCGTCGAGATGGATGGTGCAGGAGCCCTCCTTGCGCGGCGGGCGCCCGGAGAGGTCTGCGCAGCGCAACGATCGGCGGTCCCGCGCAAGCCGGGCCTCGGGGAAGAGTCCCGGCAGCCAGTCGGCCGCGGTGCAGGCGAGCCGCTCCTTTACCGCCGCGAGATCATGCCGCGTCTTCGGGACCGCGATGTCGTTGAGGTCGATCATCGCGCCCCTCAGGCCAGAAGGACGAGACCGCGCTCGGCCCGAGTGATCGCGGTGTAGAGCCAGCGGCGCCGGTCGATCTCGTTGCGGCCCAGCCCGTCGTCCCAGACGATCACGTTCTCCCACTGCGACCCTTGCGCCTTGTGCGCGGTGATCGCCCAGCCGAAGGTCGCCTCGGTCAGCAGGCGCTTCTCCTTGTAGTCGCGGTCATGGCGCTTGTCGTCGTAGGCGACGTGATCCTCGAAATGCCCCTTGTAGATGCGCAGCCGGCCCGGGCGCCCGTCCTCATAGGGCTCGCCGATGTGGCGCCCGTCCTCGTCATGGACGACGGCGGAGAAGTAGAGGCTGCCCTCGTCGACGATGTCCTCGAGCGTCACGAACATCCCGTTGATCAGCCCCAGATCGTTCTGGTTCTTCAGGCAGATGATCTTCTCGGCCGGCCCCGTGGGCAGCCAGGTCCCACCGAGCCCCGCAGCCGCGCGCATGGCATTGTTGATCTGCAGCCGCGTGGCGTTCAGCCCGCAGATCAGTTGGCCGCCGCGCAGCGCCTGTTCCGGCGTGATGTCGCCCTTGCGGAGCTTTGCGACATGATCGTCGTAGACGCCGAAGCCTATGGGCCGGCCCTCGCGCGCCATGGTGGCGAGGCGGATGATCGCGCTCTCGGCCGCCTGGCGGTGGATCTCGGTCAGCATCACGTCCGGCTCGTCGCGGGTGAAGGCGCCTTCGCCCCGGATCGGCGGCAGCTGGCCGGGATCCCCGAGCACGAGGATCGGCTTGCCGAAGCTCATCAGGTCGCGCGCCATCTCCTCGCCAACCATCGACACCTCGTCGAGCACGATGAGCCGGGCGTCGGCCGCGTCGCTCTGCGGATTCAGGGCGAAGCGCGGATGCTTCATGGCCGAGAGCCCCTGGCGCATCGCCTCGATCGCGGCATCGGCCGTGGTGCGCGCGAACCCGGTCAGCCGGCGGGCGTCGCGTTCGGCCAGCGCGATCTTCCTCGCGGCTTCCTCGATTTCCTCCTCGGTCGCCTCGATCACCGAGTAGATCAGGCTGTGGATGGTGCGCGCCGGCGTGCCCTTGCGGGTCAGCACCAGCGCGGCCTTGCCGGTGAACGTGGCGGTCACGACGCCGGGCACGCAGCGGCCGTCCTTCGCGCTGCGGTGGGGCGAGAGGCCGAGCTCGTCGAGCGCGAACTTCAGGACGGTGCTCTTGCCCGACCCGGCATAGCCGAAGAGGCGGAATACCTGCTGCTGCTCGGTTCGGGTCTCGAACCACTCCTTGATCTCGCGGATCGCGGCGGCCTGGGTGGCGGATGGGGTGAACTCGGTCATGGCTGGGGCATCTCCACTGCGTAATCCTTGACGATCCCACCGCGGGTTGGATCGCCCACCTCGCACTGGCGGACGAAGACCCGGCGCCCGTCGGCGAGCTGCCGCCAGTGACCGCGTCGGATATGCCAGCGTGGGCTGGCGTGACTGCCGCCCTGAGGCGGCGTCGCTGCGCGCAGACGCGCCGGATCGATGGCGACCTGGCGCCAGACCCACCCCTGGACCCCGGCGCGCGCGAAAGGCTTGCGCCGCGTCGAGGGCACCTCGCGCTCCCGGACGTCCGCAGCCTGGGAGAGTATCGCGAGGCCGCGCCAGACGATGGCAGCCGCGGCTTGACCGCACTGCTCCGCCACCTCCACGTCCTCAAGCGCCGGATTGGCGGCGAACTCGGCGACACCGCCGTCCGCGATCCACACGTAGGCATGGACGTCCGTCCATCGCCGCGGGGAGCGCCAAAGGGAAAGCCAGAGAGCCTCTATGCCGTCAGGGCGCTGCCTCGCGTACACGATCTGGCTGCGGATCTGTGGTCCACGATCGCGCAGCTCGAAGATCGTATCGGGGTGCGGGAGGCGCTGGGGACCGGCCGCCAGGCGACGAGCCAGCGCATCGACCTCGTCGGAGTCGAACCTCTCCTGATCGGCGAAGCGCCAGACAGGCGCAAACTCGAACCCGTCGAGCAGATCCGGCATCCAGAACCGCTCGCGACGCGCGCGCACGATCCGTTTGAGCTCATACGCATCGGGGATCATCGCGGCTCTCCCCAGCATCGACCCGCCCATGCGCAGGGCGCGTGCCACTTGCCGGCCGCCATGCCGCCGCGGCAGTGGACTGCGGTGGGTTCGGCCGCGGCCCGCGGCAGCCATGCCCCGGCCTCGGAGGCCCGCACCACGGCGACGGCGCGATCCGACATCTCCTGCGCGAGGTGCGCGTCGAAGGGCACGAGCTCGGCGTGCAGCTCCATCGTGTCGCGGTTCAGTGCGGTGAAGAGCGCCGGGGCCGGCAGCTCCATGTAGGCCTGATAAAGGGCGATCTGGGCCGCGTAGACCGGCCGTGCGAGGCTGACGCCGCGCTTGACCACGTCCTTCCAGCTGGCCGCGCCGAGCGCCTTGTTCTCCCAGAGCGCGGGATAGTCCATCGCGACGGGGCCCGAGACGAAGCAGCCGTCTATGTGGCCCTTGAAGCGTCCGCCGAGGGCTTCGAACCCGAACTGGCGGCCGTCGGGGCGCTCAGTCCGCAGGTCGAACCCGGCGATCCGGAACCAGCCGGCGACGATGTCCTCGGCCCTATGGCCCGCCTCGAAGATGCGCAGCGTGCGCGGCGCGAACTCCTGGCCTTCGTCCTTGGGCACCGCGAGGAAGTCGTACTGGATCTGGCGCAGGCAGTCGCGGCCGAGACCCGAGGAGCTGACATAGGTGCGTGGACGCTCGGCGCGGTGTCGCGCGGACAGCGCCGTGTCGATGGCGGCGGAGACGGCTTCGGCAATGGGCGGGCGTGGTGCGCCGGCGCCGTAGAGGAAACCCGAGCCATGGTTGAGGTCGATCATCGCTCGCGCTCCCAGAAGCCGCCGGCCTGCGCGATGCAGGTCAGTTTGTGGAACTGCGCGTCCGTCAGCCGGGCGCTCTCACTGAGGCGCGCGAGCTTCTCGCGGAGGCTGTCGCAGAACTCGATCTCGAAATCGGTGACGGCGTTTTCGGTGGCCGCCTCGAGCAGGTGCTTCCAGCTGCAGGACGCGGTGTCGTCGTTCAGGTCGATCATCGCCGCGCTCCTAAAATGGGATCGGGTCGTCGAGGGCCGTGCCTGTGCGCTCCTTGCGCGCAGCCTGGTCCTGCATGCTGTCGATGTAGCCGGTGACGGCCGCCTCGATCAGGCGGTCGATGTCTTGGGCGCTGCGATGGAAGAAGGGCTCCATGAGCCCGAGGTCGGTGAGCGCTTCGGCGAAGAGCGTCCGCGCATCGCGGATCGCCTGCGCCTCGCGCGCGGTCTTGTCGATCATGCCGTTGTTCCTTTGGGCGATGGCGCTGCCCGCGTCCTGACAGCGGCGCGAGCAGAACCGGTGATAGGGGTGGCGATCCCAGCCGAGGCCGTGGCAGTAGCCGAAGCCGCGCGCCTCGCGGGCGCAGACAGCGCAGAGCGCTACCCGAGCAAGAAGGTCGCGATCGGGTCCTCGGGCGGCCAACCCGCCCTCTGGAGCTTTTCGGACTGCAGCACGATCCAGCGCGAGATCGCGTTGCTGGCCATGGCTTCGAGGTCGCCGAGGCTGAGGCTTGCGATGGGGGCGTGCAGTCTTCCTCGGGCCTCGAGCCATCGTCCGATCTCCAGCGCCGCCTCGCGCGTCACATGCGCCTGCCATTCATCCGGGGTCATCGGCCCGGCAGGATCGCGCCGGGCTTCGGGCAGCGGTGAAGGCCGGTTTGACCTCCGCCGCCGCGCTGCCGACCGTGCCTCAGCCATTGAGCCAGGCGGGCATGCTGGTCGCCGGCGCTCCGCCCGGCGCGGACGGCGGGGATGCGGGCGACTGCTGGGCGGGCGGCTGAGGCGTCGGCGCCTG
>NZ_QDFI01000103.1 GCF_003254465.1 Meridianimarinicoccus zhengii | reverse complement strand
GGCGGGTCGGCCGAGAGCACGCGCCCGGCGCCGGCGGCCTGCGCCGCGCCTCCGGCCCACGCGAGGCGGCCACCGACCCAGACCCGGTCGATCCCGTGGCTGGGCTGGACGGGATGGTCATAGGTTGCCGCGTCGGCGACGGTGGCGGGATCGAACAGCACGAGATCGGCGGCAAGGCCCGGTGCCAGCCGGCCGCGCCCGTGCAGGCCGAGCACATCGGCCGTGCGCCCCGTCATCTTCGCGATGGCCGTTTCCAGCGGGAACAGGGCTTCGTCGCGGGCGTAATGGCCGAGCACCCGCGGAAAGCTGCCCCACAGGCGCGGATGCGGGCGCCGGTCGCGCGGCAGCCCGTCCGATCCCACGAGCGACGGTCCGAACGCGAGGATGCGGCGCAGGTCGGCCTCGTCCATCTGGTGGTAGATCGCGCCGCCGGGCTTGAGCCGTTCCAGCGCGTCCCGCTCGGAGACGCCCCAGTCGGCGGCGATGTCCCGCAGGTCACGGCCCTCGGTCTCGGGGTGCGGGTCGGACCAGCTTATGGTCACGTTCCGGCTGTCGCGGGCGAAGGCTTCGGTCAGCACGGTGGAGGACGCCGTGTAGGGGTAGACATCGAGATCGACAGGCATGTCCTGCCGGGCTGCCGCGATCATGTCCAGCGTGGTGCGCGACAGCCCGAAGGCACCTTCGCCGCAGCACTTGTGATGCGAGATGAGCACGCGCGCCCCCGTGCGGCGCGCGATATCCAGCGTTTCGGCTACGGCGGACACGACCCCGCTGCGTTCGTCGCGCATATGCGTCGTCCAGAGCCGCCCGGCGCGGGCGACATCGCCGACCAGCGCCACGATCTCGTCCGTGGCCGCGTAGCGCGCCGTCGGATAGGCGAGCCCGGTGGACAGGCCGACCGCCCCCGCATCCAGCGCCGCGGCAAGGTCGTCGCGCATGGCGGCGATCTGGGCTGCGGTGGCGGGACGATCGAGGTCCGGACCCATCGCGCGCAGGCGCAGCACCGCGTGCCCCACCAGCGGAACGACATGCAGATCCGGCCCCGTGCTGCGCAGGGCCGCAAGGTAATCGGCGAAGGCGGGAAAGGCGAACGCCTCGGCCGTGCCGAGCAGGTCGAGCGGCGGTACAGGCGCCGCGAGGCCATCCGGCAGACCCGGAGCGAGGCTGATGCCGCAATTCCCCGTGACGACGCAGGTGACGCCCTGGCTCAGTTTGGGTGCCATCGCCCCGTGCGTCAGCGCGATCGCGTCGTCATGGGTGTGCACGTCGATGAAACCGGGCGCGAGCGCGCGGCCTCTGCCATCGACCGTTTCGACGAAACGGCCCGAAAGGCGGTCCCCGATGGCGAGAATGCGGCCGTCGCGCACCGCGAGATCACCGCGGACCGGCGGTGTGGCGTCGCCGTCGTGGATCGCAACGTCGCGGATCAGCAGGTCACCCACGAGGTCGCCGACCGTGTCCTTGCCTGCCTGATCCATCGTGCCAACCCGACCCCGTCAAGTCATGCCTTACGTCGGGGTTCAGGGTAGAAACTGATCTTTCAGTGAGTCAAGTTTCTTGAAATAATGCTTTCAGGCAGCGATCGGCGGTCGCCTGCGGGAGGCATGATGACGAAAAAGGACACCAAGGCACCGACACTTGTCGAGCGCCTGGACACGACATATGGAGCCATGACGGTCAGCGAGCGCAAGATCGCGGATACGCTGCGCGATCGCCCCGGCGAAATCGCGGTCATGACCGGCAAGGAGCTTGCGGCGCGATCCGGGGTGTCGACCGCCACTGTTTCTCGTCTGTTCCAGCGGCTGGGCTACGACTCCTACGAAGTGGCCCGGAAGGCGGCGCGCGAAATTAGGGCGTCCGGCTCAATCTTTCATCTTTTCGAGACGTCGCCAGCCGAGTCGAGCGCGCCGGAACAGCTTGTAGCCGCGCATCTTGCCGAGGAGATGCGCGCCATGGAGGCATCGTTCCATGCCCTGAACCCGGCCACGATTCGGGACATCGCCAGCGCGTTGGCAGACGCGCGGCGGATCTGGTGTGTCGGATTCCGCAACAGCCATGTCCTGTCCGAATATGCCGCGACACTTCTGTCGTCGATCCGGTCCGACGTGACCGTGCTTGCCCATGGCGGGCGCAGCCTGGCGGAGCGTGTTGCGGGCATCGAAGAGGGCGACGTCGTGCTGGTTTTCGGGATGCGCCGCCGCATGGCGTCCTTTGCAGGTCTCATGCAGGCCATCGGGGAAAGCGGCGCACGGACCGCCCTGCTCGCCGACCGGAGCCTGCGCCTGCCCGATACGGTGCGCCGCCCGGACTGGACGCTGATCTGCACGATCCAGACGGCGCAACCGATAGACTGTTTCGCGGGACCCTTCGCCATCGTGCGGATGCTCACGCTCGAAACGCTCAAGCGCGGCAATGGCGGGTCGCATGCGCGGCTGGCGCGGGTCGAACAGCTGCACAGCCTGCTCAACGAGCTTGAATAAGGGATGTGGCGGAGATCGTGATGGAACTGTGCCATGTCCGCCCGAGTGGTGCCGGTGACCGAAATCTGCCCGAGCGCGGGCCGGACAAAGCGCCTCAGGTTCCGGCAATTCTCCTTTGCCGTCCACGCCATGGTGCTGGTGGCGCCGAGCGGGTCAACGGACACTCTGATATTGGGTATGGACAAGAATTTGTGCGAGGCACCGCATGCGCTCGAACCCTTCGCGTCGTGCAATCCGGGCGCAGGACGACTCCGGTGTGTCGCATCCGTCCGAATTGCTTCGGGAGCCTGCCTTCACGCGCGGGTCACATCGCCGCGCACGAGTCGTCCCGGGCCTTTCGGCGTGACGGACGCATCAACGTGCTGGGCCATGTGCCAGGCCAGCGTCTGGTTGCTGCTGATCACGGGCAGGCCAAGGCTGACTTCGAGGTCGTCGATGAGGTCGAGCGTCCGCAGGTTCGTGCACGAGAGGAAGATTGCGTCGAGCCCGGGCGTCCGGCCGATTTCCAGCGCAGCATCGCGGATCGAGGCCGGGTCGATCCGGGCGACGCGCGCCTCGACGTCTTCCCCGAAGGACAGCGTCGCCGGGACCCTGATGCCGGCCGCTTCGAACGCCGTGCGGATCGGCGCGGACACCGAATCGATGTAGGGAGAGACGATGCCCACCGACCGGGCGTCCAGCGCGCGCAGCGCCGCCAGTGCCGCTGTCAGCGGGTCCGTGACCGCGTTCGTCGTGGTTGCGCCGTGCACAAGTGCCGCCACGCGCCCGGCCCCGATCAGCGTGGCGCCCGAGGTGCAGGCATAGCCCACGGCGTCAAATCTCGCGGCCGGTGGCAGAAGTGCGGCTGCCGCCGGCAGGGTTGTCTCCATCGTGGCGATGGTTTCGGGTGTCAGGTGGGCGCCCGAAGGGATGCGCGAGACGTGCAGCGCGATGTCCGGCTTGTCAAAGAGACGGTGGAAGTCGTGTTCGATGGTTTCGTCGACTTGCAGCACGATGAGACCGAATGTCGCGCGCGAGCCGATACGGCCGGTCAGGCGGTAGGGACGTCGGCTCATCCTGCCAATTCCGGAAGTTCGGCAGGGGCACGGGAGGAAAGAAGCTCTGCACCGCCCGCCCGCAGCACGAGATTTTCCTCATGCACCATGATCTGGCCCGGGCCGATCTCGACCCCCGGTTCCAGCGCCAGCACCATGCCTTCGCGCAGCACTGTCCCGTCCTTCGGTGTCAACGAGGGCCACTCGGTCAGGGACAGGCCCAGCCCGTGTCCCAGCCTTCCCGGCGCAGGCGTCACACCTTCGGCGTGCATTGCGCCCGTGAGGATGCGATGCATGTCGCGCGCCGTCATGCCGGGGCGGATCGCGTTAAGTGCCGCGTCGGTCGCGGCATCCAGGGCGGCATGGGCCCGGCGTGCCGGCTCGGTGGCCTTGCCGACGGCGAAGTTGCGATCGAAGTCGCAGAAATACCCGTCGCGCACCGCGCCGGTATCGAGCATCAGCACGTCACCCGCGCGCAACGCCCGGTCGTCGGCGGGTGAAATCACGTCCCCATACCCACCTGGTCCGGCGCCACCGGCCACGTAGCTCACCCAGTCCGCGCCCGCCTTCAGCAGCGCTATCTGAAAATCCCGGAACACTTCTACAAGCGATCCGCCGGGCCGGGCAAACTCCGGCACGCACGCGAAGGCGGTGTCGGCGATGCGGCAAGTAGCACGGATCTTCTCGATTTCGGCCTCCGACTTCACCTCGCGCACGCGTTGGACGACGGCGGTGGCATCGGCGAAGCGCCGCGGCGCGATGCGCTCGGTCAGCCGGGCATGGTCGGCCAGCGGCATGCGCACATGGGTTTCAGGGCCCATCGGCACACCTATTGCCCCGCGGGCAGGGACGATTTCGATGAGCGTGTCGGCCAGAAGGCTTACCCCGTCATCGACCAGGTCGGGTGCGTCCCAACTCCGGATGTCGTCCACCCATGTCCGGCCCATGAGCGTGGTGCCGATGGTCGGGATTACCGCGACCGGATCGCCCGCTGCGGGAACGACAACGAACCACGGCCGCGCGGGGCTTTCCCAGAAGCGGGTCAGGAAACCGGTGACGTAGAAGATGTCCGGCGCAGTGGTGAGCAGCAAGGCATCCAGACCCGCGTGTCCGAGTTCGCGTTGCAGGGCGCCCACGCGGCGGCGGTACTCGTCGGCCGGGAAGATCAGGGACCGGTCAGCCATCCTCCGCACCCTCGGAGATGATCGCGAGGACCCGCGCCTGCGCGCCGACCCCTGGCAGCCTGCCCAGCAACGCCGCGACACCTGCTGCACCGGACGGCGTCGTGCGAAGGCCCTCTGCCGCAAGCGCCGCGCTGGCTTCTGCCGCAGCTTCCTCCTCCACGGTCACGAACAGGTCTGCGTCACGGGCGAGACCGGCCAGTGCGATCAGCGACGGCGTCTTGCAGTCGAGCCGGCCCATCGCCGACACAGGCCCTTGCACCGTGACACAGCGCCCGGCGCGGATGCTCTCGATCAGCGCGGGTGCGGCGGCCGGTTCGACCACGACGATGAAGGGTGCATCGCCCCACACCACACGGGCATACGCGGCGACCGCGGCCGCCATGCCGCCGACCCCGGCCTGCAGCAGAATGTGGCTGGGCGGTGCGCCGATCTGCGACACGGTCTCGGCAGCGAGTTGCAGATACCCTTCCATCACGCGCCATGGCAGATCCGTGTAGCCGGGCCAGGAACTGTCGGACAGGAGTGTCCAGCCATTGGCGCGGGCACCGGCCCCGGCAGCGGCCATACTGTCCTCATAGGTCGCGCCCGCGCGAACAACTTCCGCGCCCTTGGTGCGCAGGCGTGCCGCGAAGGGCTCGGGCACCGTCTCGGCCAAGTAGACGATCGCCTGCGCCCCGAAGATCCGCGCGCCCGCCGCCAGCGAAAGACCATGATTGCCGGCGCTCGCCGTCACGTAGGTGCGGCCGCGCAGCGCCTGCGCCCAGTCTCCATCCGGCAGGGCCTGCGCGGCTTCATGCGCTATGGCGTAGGCGGCGCCCAGGGCCTTGAAGCTGCCCAGCCCCATCCGGCCCTGTTCATCCTTGAGGTGCAGCGATGCGACCCCGGCGCGCCGGGCGAGCGCGGCTGCATCGACAAGGGGCGTGGGGCTGTGGGCCGGGCAAAAGGCAAGCAGGGCAGCGACAGGCCGCGGATCGCTCGCGGGAAGTGGTGTGGTCCCGGGCAAGCCGTGGCCCCGGTATGGGTTTCGCAGAATGTCTGGCACGTTCGTTGTCCTGTTACCTCGGACGCAACCCTTGCCCGTTTGGACGCGCAATGGAAGCAAGAGGGGCCAACGTGCTGCAGGTTTCTTCGCACTTGCGTGCCTGACAGGAAGTCGCGTGGGAAGACCGTCCGTTGCGGCAAGAGGCGCCGCAAGCGGCGATAAAGGACCAGCCGATGGGGCAGGCGAGTCCATCAAGTCTGTTGGAATGCGGTGTTCCAGTGCGTTCGCGGGAAGCAGAGCGTGACCGTGGTTCCAACGTCCGGCGTGCTGTCAATCGTAGCGAAACCCCCAGATTGCCGCGCGAAACCGTAGACGAGGCTCAAGCCCAACCCCGAACCTTTGCCGAACTCCTTGGTGGTGAAAAAGGGTTCGAAGGCGCGGCGCGCAACGTCCCGGTCCATGCCGGTTCCGGTGTCGGCAACCGTGATGCAAACATACGCGCCGGGAGCCACATCGTGGGACCGTGCTTCCGCTTGGCCAAGGGTGCGGTTTGCCGTGGCAAAGGTCAGACGTCCCCCTTCGGGCATCGCATCGCGGGCGTTCACGGCAAGATTGATCAGCGCGACTTCGAGCTGTCCGGGATCCAGTCGTGCCGCGCACCCCCCGACAGTCTCTTCGATGGTTAGCTCGATCGCCCCGCCCAGCGTCCGACCAAGCAGGTTTTCTATACCCGCCACGATGCAGGCCACGTCCGTGTCCACGGGCTTGAGCGGCTGCTTGCGGGCAAAGGCCAGTAGCCGGTTGGTCAATTCGGCACCGCGTTCCGCCGCGGTCAGGCAACTACTAGCCAGCCGGTACGCTTCGGGCCGGTCCGCGAGATCATCGGCGAGGATTTCGGCACAGCCGACGATCACCGTCAGCAGATTGTTGAAGTCGTGTGCCACCCCGCCGGTCAATTGCCCGACCGCTTCCAACCGTTGTGCCTGGCGCAGTTGTTCCTGCATTTCCCGTTCGCTGGTGACGTCGATCATGCTGCCGATCATGCGCACCGCGTTGCCTGCATCGTCCCGCAGGATCGTCGCCTGATCCCGAACCACCGCATATTCGTCCGACGCGCGGCGGAACCGGTATTCGGCCGACCATCCGGGCGCGTCGCCGTCGACCGCCGTGCGCTGGATGTCGATCACGCGGTCGCGATCATCGGGATGAAGGCGGCGTGACCATGTTTCGCGGCTCAGATCCGGGGTGTTCGGATCGATGCCGAACAACCTGTAAAGACCGTCGCTTGCCCAGACCTCCTGTGTCAGAAGATCGGTATCCCAGATCACGTCACGGGTGGCATGCGCGACTGTGCGAAAACGTTCGTTTGCCCGATTGAGCGCAGTGACGTCCATTTCGGTCAGAACCGCGCGCGGATCGCCGCCGTCGAGAGAGGGGACTGACATCCGCAGCAGGTAATCCAGCCGTTCGCCTTCCAGATCGATCGTGGAGACCTCGTACCCGAACTGCCAATCGCCGCGAAGGCATGCGGCCATGGCGCGGCAGAAGGTTTCCCTTGCGTTCGCCGTGGCGATGACCATGTCCTTCTTGGCGATCAGGTCTTCTCCCGAAGTGGCGGCGAACATCTCGGCGGATGCGGAATTGGCACGCAGCGGACGGACGGCGTTGATGGCACGATCCACGAAATCAGGGTTCGCCGCGAAGTAGGCATCGAAGTCCGCCACTTGCGAGTCGCGCAGGGCACGCAGCATGGGGATTAGGTCTGTCCAGTCCTCCTCCCAGAAACCGACGGGAAGCATGTCGAAGATCGCACGGTAGTACGCTTCGCTGCGACGCAGCGTGTCGGCTTGTCGCCAGTGGTCGATGGCCAGTCCGAGCAAGCGGCCGATCCGGCCAATTACGTCCGTTTCGGTGCGAGAGGGGCTGCGTGGCGCGCCTGCATAAAGCGCGAAGGTCGCCATGACATCGCCCTGCGGATCGACCACCGGCGTCGACCAGCACGCGGCAAGGCCATGGTGCTTCGCCAGCGGCCCATGCTTGACCCAGAGCGGGTCCGATTCGATATCGTTCGAGATGATTTGCTGGGCCCGCGCCACGGCGGCGGCACAGGGCTGAATTCCTTCGCGGATCGGGATATCGTCCATGGCCGCGATATACTCTGTCGGCAGGCCATCGGCGGCAACGATGCGCAGCCGCTCGCCTTCGACGAGAGAGATCGAGGCGTACATTCCCGGAATCAGGGCACCGATTTGTTGCGCCATGCGACGCAGTATCAAATCGAGCTCGACGCCCTCGCTGATCCACCTGAGCGTGTCGGCCTCCAGGTCGCGCAGCCGAGTTTCGCTGCGCAGTTGCGTCAGATCGCGGAAGATCACGAGACAGCTTGGCCCTTTCGCCGTGTCGCCGTTCGTGATCGGCGCGACAGTGTAGTCGACAAAAAACGGCGTCCCGTTCTTGCGGAAGAAGACCTCGTCCGCGATGTGCCTTCTTTTTCCGTCCTTCAGGGTCGCGCCGATTGGACAGTTTTCGGCTGGATAGCGCATTCCGTCGGCGCAGTGATGGTGAAAGCTGCCATGGGCATCGCGCCCGGTGAGTTCGCCCTCATCGTAGCCAAGCAGGTTTTGCGCCACCGGATTGTCGAACATGATGCGCCCGTCGGCATCCAGGCCGATGATGCCTTCGCCGACATTGTCGAGAAGCGCGGCGTTGACCTGCAGTGTCTCGCGCAACTGGCGCTGGGTCTTAGTCTGTTCGGTGACGTCAAGGCCTTGCAGGAGAATGCCGCTGATCGTGCCGTCGGCTTCGCGCATGGGTTCCTGGACGAAATCCACATACCGCCGTTCGAGGGTTCCGTTTGGGCAGCTTCGCACGTCGACCGGCATCGCACGCCCGGTGAAACCTTTTCCCGTGCGGAAGACCCCGTCGAGACTGTCCGCAAGGCTTTGTGCCGACATTTCGGGCAGGGCCTCGCGCAGTGGACGGCCCATGATGTCGCGCTCGCCCAGCAGGTGCGTGAAGGCTTGGTTTGCCACGTCGACAACGTGGTCCGGCCCGCGCAGCACCGCAATGAAACCCGGTGCAGTGTCGACCAGGGTGCTCAGCCGGGCACGCTCAAGGGTGAGCTGTTCTGCCGTGCCGAACTGCGCAGTCATCTCCGAACACAGGACCAGAACGCCGCCGATGCCACCGGGGCTGGCATCGTCGTCGATGGGCGAAAAGCCGTAGTTCCAATCCGCGCGCTCGGCCCCATGGCGGCGGACGAAGGGGATGTGCTGACCTTCGAGCCAGGCGGCACCGCCCCCGGACATGACCTGCGCGACCTGCGGGCCGATCATGTTCCAGGTTTCGGCCCAGACCGCGCGTCCAGGCGCACCCAGTGCCGATCGATGCGGCTCCGACCCCATCATCCGGCTGAAAGAGTCGTTGTAGATCGAGATGCCGTCGGCCCCCCAGAAGACGGACGCCGGATGCCGCGCGGTCAGGGCAATCCGGACGGCCGTGCGCAGGGCTTGCGGCCAATGCCGTGGCGGACCAAGCGGCGTCGCGGACCAGTCGAAGGCCCGTATCCGCGCGCCCATCTCGCCACCCCCGGCCAAGAAGTTCGGAACAGCATGTGCTGTGTCCTTCTTCGCAATCCGTTCCCCGTTCATCGACTTGTCTTGCATGTCTTCGCTCATTCGATGCGTATCTTCCGGGCCGGATGTGCTGAATGTATTCGAACACGAGATCGGCAACTGGTGAGCGATTCCGACATACTATCCGCCAAGCTTGTGATCAGAAGGAGAAACGCAGCGCATTTGCAGTTTCCTGGCGAAAGGTCGGGTTGTCGATGCACAATACTGTCGGCGCGCGGCCTTTGGCGAGTGCTGCTTGCGCATGATCGGGGTAAGTCTGTCGGACCTTGTGAAATGGCCGCTTCGGAACTCGCCTCACCCGTGCGCGCGGTGTCAGCACAGCGTGTTGGCGCAACAACGCCCCTTGAAGGCATCAAAAACGCCCCAACCGACCAATCTGAGCCGAAATCGGCATGCAGGTCGAGATTGCGCCGCAGGAGCATTTGACCCCCGAGTTTCCACACAGCCTCGACCGATTTTTTCAGTTCGGGGAAAAACCTTGCGTAAATCAACCTTGACGCGCATCGTAACACTGTTTGGACGGCTCGACGGGAACGCGCCATGATCCGCCGACCGATTATCCTTTTGCTGTGTATCGGATTTCCGGTCGCCCACGCGCAGGCCCAGTCTGAAAAGGCTACCTTGCCGCTGCCGTCGGAACTGCCGCTGCTCGACTACCAGGCGACACTCTACCCCTTCATTGCGAACCGGGTCTTCGCCGAAGAAGGCTGGGTTCGGGACAAGAGCTGGCGCGATACCGGGCCGTTCGTGCTGGACACCAGCTACGGGGTCCATCCGGCCGTCCGTATCTATTATTCGCCCGAGGTGCTTGAATGGCTCGAAGGCGGACGCTCCGGTCCGGTTCCCGACGGGGCCATGGTCGTCAAGGAAATGGCCCGGCCGCCGGCGGCGCGGTACAACGAGTATCGCGCGACCCTTGTCGAGCGGTATCCGGACGACCCGTCCCGGGTCGAAGACGAGATGCTGACCTTTCTGCGCGAGGCCGGCGGATTGAACTGGACCGTGATGGTCAAGGACAGCACCTTGTCCCATGGCGGATGGTTCTTTGCATCCGTCGGCCAATCCGCCGAGATCGACAGCTTCGATGCGCCCTTTGCGCCAGCCTCGGGGCAGGCCGCCGACGGGATGTGCATGCGCTGCCATGCATCTGCCGCCGAGGAGCTGATCTTCTCGGCGCTCGAGAACGTCGAGGGCTATCCCGGAGAACCGCTGATCTTTCGCGTGGATGAAAGCTGGCGAGACATGCCCGGTTTCGCGCAGGGGCCGTTCAATCTGCCGGTTGTCCAGCGTCCGGCCATGGGCGCGTCCGAGGCCGCGCTGATCGAGGACTACGTCCACAACGACGCCGCACTGGACCGGTCCAATGCCGCCGTCCAGTCGTCTCCGGTCGCGGTCAACCCGGCCTTTGTCGCGATGTTTCCGCCCCGCGATGGCATCGCGGTGCCGCCCGATCAGGTCCAGACCCTGCCGAGCGAATGGCTCGATCACGTTCCGTCACGCCCGTACGGGCCGCAGCATTTCCTGACCTCGGACAACTGCGTCGGCTGTCACGGCGGGTTGGGCGGGCCGCCCTCCGGCACGACCATGTTTCTTCAGACCGGTCCGGATTACGGCGACGGCTACAACATTTCCGAATACGGCGAATGGCGCTGGTCGCCCATGGGGCTGGCCGGGCGCGACCCGATCTTCTTTGCTCAACTGGAAAGCGAATTCGCCCTTCTGGAACAGGCCGGGGCGGGTGATCTGACGTCGAACCTCGGCACGACCTGCCTGTCCTGCCATGGCGCCATGGGCCAGCGGCAGCTTCAGATCGATGCCCATGCGAAC
Source organism: Meridianimarinicoccus zhengii (assembly GCF_003254465.1). GTDB lineage: Bacteria > Pseudomonadota > Alphaproteobacteria > Rhodobacterales > Rhodobacteraceae > Meridianimarinicoccus > Meridianimarinicoccus zhengii. The sequence goes on along the minus strand of NZ_QDFI01000103.1, from coordinate 2,037 downwards.
CCCGATGCCGGTCTCGACCCGAACGATTTCAAGCCAGCCTACACGAACCTGCACGCCCCCCTGACCGCAGCCGAGGAAGCCGCGCAGAAGGCGGACGGGACCTACGACTATCACCAGTACGGCAATCTTGCCCGCGAAGGGATATCCTGCGCGGTCTGCCATCATATCGCCCCGCCGGAACGGGCCGAGGGCCAGCCGGAGTACAACCGGCTCGACACCTATCTCATGAACGGCACGACGGGAGTTTTCCGTCTGACCGATGCCGACCGGCTGATCGGTCCCTACCCGGACGTGCGCATGCGCCCGATGCAGAACGCCATGGGGATCACGCCGGTTCAGGACGACTACATAAAGGACAGCGAGCTTTGCGGCGCCTGCCACACGATCAACCTGCCCAATGTCGATGCCAATCGCGATGAACCGCTTGAGGGCTATAGCGAAGCGGATCAGGCGGTTTTCAACCAGGCGGCCGTCAACGCCGCGGAATTTCTGGGGGCGGAATACGGGGTCAGCTATCCGCAGCCGCTGACCGAGTTCCAGCATTCCGTGGAGCAGGCGACCTATCTCGAGTGGGTCAACAGCCGCTACTCCGAGGAGGGCACCGCGCAATCCTGCCAGGATTGCCACATGAAGGGCAGCTTCCGCAGCGCGGACGGAAGCATCGCCCTTGACAGCCTGACCACACAGATCGCCACGATTCAGGACACCAACCTGCCCGCGGTTGCCAACCTGCTGCCACAGGACGATGTGACAGTTCCGTTCCGCGAAGGGTACAGACGGCACAGCTTCGTCGGCCTGAATGCCTTCATGGTCGAAATGATGCGGCAGTTCAGCGCCGAGATGGGCATGGGTCTGACCGACCCGATGACCTACGCCACAAACGGCGCGCAGTTGTCGATCGATACCATGGCCTATCAGGCCGCCAACGAGACCGCGGATGTGTCCGTCCACCTCTCAACCGGCTATGGCGGGCTGGTCGCGCAGGTCGGCGTGGTCAACAGGACCGGGCATCGCCTGCCGTCCGGCGTGGGCTTCCGGCGGGCATTTCTCGAGGTGCGCGCCGTCGGTGCCGATCGTGAAACCCTGTGGTGTTCCGGCTGCACAGATGCCGCCGGTGTCATCGTCGGTCCGGGCGGGCTGCCGTTGCAAACGGAATTTCTGGACGTGAAACCGGCAGGCGCGTCCGAGGCGCTTTTCCAGCCGCATCACCGGGTCATCACCGACCAGACGCAGATCCAGATCTACGAGGAATTGACCCAGAACGCAGACCGGGAATTCACGACGAGTTTCGTGCACCGGGTCTATCACCCCAAGGACAACCGGCTCACGCCGCATGGCGCGCTGACCCCGGGAACGGATGCATTCCTTGAAAAGTTCGGCGACAGCGAGGTCACGGCAGCCTTCATGAAGGCGACGATGCCGGAGGGCGGGGCCAACACCGATCCCGATTTTCGGCCCGGGCAGGACAGCACCGAATACCGCATCCCCCTGCCGGACGGCGTGAACCCGAATGACGTGACCGTAACTGCCACGCTCTTTTATCAGGCGATCCCGCCCTATTATCTGAAGCAGCGATTTGAGACCGCGCCCGACGGGGCGGCGACCCAGCGGCTCTACTACCTTGCAAGCCGGCTCAGGACCGAAGGGACTCTCATCGAGAACTGGAAGCTCAAGATCGCGGCGGTTTCATCCGCCCTCCAATAGCACGATCGGCGGCCAACAAACGCTGATTTCCGTCCGCCGACCGACATCCGATCGCAGATATGCTGCATGAGGCACGAATGGCCGGACTCGTGAGCTTGCAGGGCGTCATTGGGTCGAGCATTTAGAGCGTGTCGCCTCAGATCGGATTCTGGATTCCCATAGCGGTTATCCTGTGATTCCATGCCTTGTAGGCAACTATGGGGGTCAGGGATGGGTAAACCGCATCCTGTTGAGCTGCGTGAACGTGCCGTGCAGATTGTCGCGCAGGGCCACACGCACACCGAGGCGGCGCGGCGACTTTGCGTTTCGATCAAGTTCGTCAACGACATGGTG
>NZ_QDFI01000102.1 GCF_003254465.1 Meridianimarinicoccus zhengii | reverse complement strand
CCAGCGCTCCAGCGTGATCTGCGCTGAGAATCAGTAGGTTAGGAATTGTTCAGGGCGAACTACTACCTTTCTGAGCGCAGCTACGGTGCGATTTACCGGGCCATTCCGCTGCCTCCGGGTGTCGACGGCGAAAAGGCCGAAGCCGGTTTCAAGAACGGCGTGCTGACGATCAGGCTGCCACAGACTCCCGAGGCGCAGGCGAGGGTCAAGCGCATCGAGGTGAAGAACGGCTGAGTCTTGGACCCAATTCAGCCCGCGGCGCCCGCTGCGGGCCGATGCCCTGTCTGACAGAGGACACCATGTCTCGATTTCTCGCCTTGATCGTCGTCGTGGTCGTGGCCCTTCCCGCCGTGCCCGCCTCGGCGCAGACTTTGCTTCCACAACCGGATGTGCGCGGCATTCCCACCATCGCGCCGATAATTGATACGGTGGAGGAGGCGATTGTGAGTATTGCGGTGGTGTCGGAACGGCCAGCGCAGTGGCCACGCGCTGGCCCGCGGCGTGCCCATGACGACGATCCTTGCGGAGATGTACGGTAAGGCGGAGGGCTGTTCCGGCGGGCGTGGCGGCTCTATGCACCTTTTCGACGCGGTCACGAACTTCTACAGTGGCAACGCTATCGTGGGCGGCGGGCTTCCGTTTACTGTTGGGCTGGCGCATGCTGACCGGATGCAGGGCACCTACGCCGTCACCGCCTGTTTCTTCGGAAAGGGCGCGGTGGCGGAGGGCGAGTTCCACGAGACGATGAATCTTGCCGCCCTTTGGTTACTGCCCGTCCCGTTCGTGAGCGAGAACAACGGCGACGCCATGGGATCGGCGCTGGCCCGGACGGAGTCTACCACCGACATATACCAGAAGGCCGCGGATTACGGCATTGCCGCGCAGCAGATCGACGGCATGGATGTGGTCGCGGTCGAGGCCGCGACGCGCGAGGCCCTGCGCGATATCAGGACGAACGGCAAGCCCGTCTTTCTCGATTGCCGGACCTACCGCTTTCGGGCCCATTCCATATTCGACGCCCAGCTCTACCGCGACAAGGCCGAGATCGAGGATTGGCGCACCCGCGGCCCCGTCGTCCACTTCCTGGGTTGGCTGCTCGAAAACCACCCGATACACTACGAGGACGTGGTCGAGATCACCCGACGGGTCGATGCCGAGATCGCGGATGCAGTGGTCTTCGCCGAGGTGGGCACCTGGGAGCCCGTGGAGCGCCTGACCCACCACGTCCTCGGGCCCCCAGCCCGGGCCGCCGGGCGTGCCTGCCCCTCGGACGACGGTGGAGCCACTTACCGCGAGGCGGTCATGGAGGGCCAGCGCGGCGACGTCGTGGCGGTGGTCGAGACGCAGAAGGGCGCGATCGAGATCGAGTGCTTCGAGGACGGCATCGTGCAGGATCTGCGGGCTGACCTCGGGGCGCGGCTGACCGTGGGCGCGCCGTTGGCCCTTATCCTCGCGCCGGGAGAAGCAACACCCGAGGCCTCGCAAGAACCGGCTGCGCCGGCGGGCGCGGAACCAGAGCCGGCGGCCGCCGCAAGGGTGCCCAAGCCCGCCGCCGCAGCTTCGCCTGCAGGTCCGGCAGCGGTAAACGAGCCCGCTGCGGCCTCGGCGGGCGCGCTTGCCGAGTTGGTACCTTCCCCGGAGCCCTCGGACGCAGCGCCGGCGGCACGCCCGGGACCCGCTCTGCGTACCGCGCCGACACCAAGGTCTCGCCCGCCGCGCGGGTGCGGGCGCGCGAACTGGGCGTGGACCTGGGCTCGGTCGGCGGCACCGGGCCCGGTAGCGCGATCCTGATCGCGGATTTCGAGGCCGCCGCCGCGCCCGGCGCTGCGGAGCCTTATCGCACCGCCGCACCGCCGCACCGCCGCGACGCACGATCACACCGATGGACGAGATGCGCCACGTCATCGCCCCCGCGATGACCCGGGCCAAGCAGACGCCCTCGCATTTCCACCTCTCGCAGACGATCGACGTGCAGCCCGCGCTCGACTGGCTGGCCGAAGTAGTTCAGACCCCCCGCGCAGGGAGCGCCTGCTTCTCGGCGCGCTTTTCGTCCGCGCCGCAGCCGCGCAGGGCCACCGCGCCGCCGGCATTGACCCCGTGCGCCGGCCTGAACGCGCCGTTGGTGCCATGGCCGTTCACCGCCTGCACCCCATGTGCGGCAGCGACGGCGGCGCGGAGGCGATGACCGGGGTGATCTTTCCCCCGCAAGTGGCGCTCGTGGGCCTGGGCACGCCGCAGGTCCGACCCTGAGTCGTGGAATGCACTGTCGTGCCCCGGACCATCGTCACCCTCACCCTGTCGGCCGATCATCGGGTCGCCGACGGCCGGAAAGCGACCCACTTCGTCGCCGTCTTCGAAACCCTCATGGGATCACCGGGAACCCAATGACCAGAAACGACATCCGCGCCATCAATGTTGAGCAACTGCTCAAGGTCGCGCCCGACCTGTCGGCGGACAACATCGGCGACCACGACCACTTGCAGGACGACCCGCTTATCCACCAGAAAAAGCAGATGATCTTGGACAAAGTGCCGAGTTCGTAGTCCGTCCGTGCGGGCTTCGATCGTCTGCTCTTGAGCTGGAGGAATTCAATCGGGAGACCTGGCTGCCTCATAGGCCTCCTCGATCAGGGCGACTTCTTTCTCGGTCAGGGCCGAGAATTCCTTGCGCAACGCACGGCTGGATAGTTTGCCATTGCCCTGTTCCAGAAACCCTCGCAGCAGATCCACCTTGCGCGCCGGCATATCCAGTATCTCGTCGACGCTGGATTTGAACCGGTCATAGCGTTCGATGTAGTCGATTTCCTTGGGGAGATCCTGTTCTACCGTTTCCCTGACGCAGTCGGCGACGAATTCGGCATGCATGGTGCTGTCGAAGAAGCGGTAAAGCACCGCAGTGTCCGACAGGACTTCCACATTGCCCTCGGCTGTTGGCCTCCAGTCGATGAACTCCATCATCGGCCCCGACACGGACTTCAGAACCTCGCTGTATTCCTCGATGCGCCGGTGGACCACGACGCTGATCGGGAAGACCAGACCCGCTGGATTGAACCCGCCACGAGCCAGGACATGGTGCAGGAGATACCGATGGAGACGACCGTTCCCATCCTCGAAGGGATGGATGTAGACAAAGCCGAACGACAGCGCGGCCGCGACTACCATCGGATCAACGCCGCCCTCGAGAGCCCGCGCCTCATAGAGTGCAATTCCCTTCAGAAGGTCTGCCAGATCCTCATGCCGGGCGCTGATATGCACCGGCTCCGGGGTCTTTCCGTCGCGGGTATGGCCTCCGATAAATCCGCCCTCCTTGCGAACACCCATCTTCACGAAGCGCGCATCTTGCAAGACAACTTGTTGTAAGCGCTCAAGCTCGCTTTGGGATAGCTGGTGGCTTCCCGCCTCGCCGATCGCACGCGCCCAGCGAGCGGCACGCTGGGGACCGGGCCTCTCCTGCTCGATCGCAAAGGAGGCTTTGGAATCGTCCAGCAGCAGGAAGGCCGCGGCGCGCGACACGATATGCTGCGGTGCCTTTTCGGTGACCTCCCTTGCCCGAGCCGGCAATTGCCGCGCTATCAGCTGATCGAGCCTCGAGGATCTCTGCACAAGCGGACAAAAAGCCGGGGTTCCGGGCAGGTTGTCGATGATCTTGTGGCGCGCCGATCGATCTCCGGGTTTTATGGCGAAATAGTTGTCCGGATCGAGCGCGGGCTCATACTTCACCTTCCCCAGATCGGGCAGGTCCAGTCTCTCGTTCGTCAGCCATTCCCAGAAGAACCAAAGCCGACGCGCAAAGAGTCCGGTTGCTCCCGCCAAGGCCCGGGAGATTTCAGACGGGTCCGCAACTTTGGTGACCTCATGCAAGACCTGCAGATCGATGCCTTCGTTCTTGATGGCAAACATCAGGTGATCGAACACAGCCTCACCCGGCCATTGCTCTGATCGGAATACCTCCCATTCCGGCTCGGATCGACGTTCGTGGTGATCGGATACAAGAGACAGGCGGCGCGGCAGGGGCACGCGCAGCCCGAGCTCACTGACCAGCCAGCCATATCCTGCAATCCGACCCGGTCCAGGAAGCTTACGTCCGTAGAAATTCATCACCGGGCCTCGAAAACCTTCACCTTTTGGGATATTACTTAGGTTTATCTCACTCAACTGGCAAGATCACCCGCGTCGACAACCTTCACCGTCTGTAGATTTTATTCACTATTGGCGCTGCGACTTCGGATTTCTTCACTCCTTCCACCGCCGCCGGACGATCGCAGGCGTCTCTGCTCCGGTCGCCCGGACAAACGGGTGGGCCAACCTCTCCAGGCATGGGATTCATGATCTCTAGGATCGACTTGCGCCCGGTGGTCATCAAGTCCCTCCACGCGTATCGCCAACCGACAATCTTGGCTCCGAACGGGTTCAGCGAAGAAGAAGCCTCGGGCACAGCGCGAAATATGAAAAAATCTTAGAAAAATCAATTCTTATCAAATTATTGCCCTATTGGCTGCTTTTTCTCGTGGATAAGGGGGCAGGACGATCTCGAGCTCGATTCCATGGACTTCCCGAACCTCGTCACCACGTTGCACGAGCGGCTGGACGTTGACATCCCCGAGGCCGACTATCCCCAGATCGCCACTGTGGCGCTGGCCGAAGCCTACCTCGTGGATCGGGTGGGGCGAACGGCGGCCGAAGCTTGCGTTGACGATCGTCAATGCGCCGCAGGCCGGATGCCGTGCAAGCTGTAGAAAGTGGCGCAACGAAAGGAACTTGACCGATGTCCTCACGCACAATGCAGTCCCTGCCCGCCGCGCTCTGCCTCGCGGCCTCGGCCGCGGCGGCCGACGAGACCGGCCGGCAGGAATACATGAACTACTGTGCGTCCTGCCATGGCGAGAGCGGAATGGGCGACGGCGAGATTGCCCGCTACCTGAACGTTGACACGCCGTCCCTGACGACGCTGTCGGCGCAGAACGACGGGGTATTTCCGCTTCTGGAGGTCATCCACGTGATCGACGGGCGCTCGGGCCTTGGCCCCCATGGCACTATGATGCCGGTTTGGGGCGCCCGCTTCAAGGAAGCGGAGGTCGACGAGGGCGGTCCTTACGGCGCCGAGGTGATCGTGCGCGGCCGTATCCTGTCGCTCGCCACCTACCTGGAGTCGATACAGGATTAGGCAGCGGAGTAGCCGGGGGGAAGCCAGGCCCATGCGCGCCATGGTGCTGGAAAAGCCGGGCGACGGGCTCGTCGCCCGTGACCTGCCCCTTCCGGAGCCGGGGCCGGGCGAGGTGCGGCTGCGGGTCGAGGCTTGCGGCGTCTGCAGGACCGATCTGCACATCCTCGACGGCGAGCTTGTCGATCCTGCCCTGCCCCTGGTGCCCGGGCACGAGGTCGTGGGGCGGGTGGATGCGCTCGGCCCCTGGGTCGAGGGGCTGGCGGTAGGTCAGCGGGTCGGCGTGCCGTGGCTCGGCCGCACATGTGGGACCTGTCCGCATTGCCGCGCCCATCGCGAGAACCTCTGCGATGCGCCCGAGTTCACCGGCTTCACCCGTAACGGCGGCTATGCGGAGTTCTGCGTCGCCGATGCGGGCTACGTCTTTCCAATGTCCGACACGGCCGATCCCGTGGCGCTGGCACCGCTCCTCTGCGCCGGTCTGATCGGCTACCGCACGCTGACGCTCGCCGGGCCCGCCGATCGGGTCGGGTTTTTCGGCTTTGGCGCCGCGGCCCACATCCTGTGCCAGCTCTGCGTTCGGAAGGGCAAGGAGGTGCATGCCTTCACCAGGCCCGGCGACGCGACCGCACAGGCCTTCGCCCTGCGCCTTGGCGCGGTCTGGGCCGGCGGGTCGGACGAGGCGCCGCCCGCGCCGCTTGACGCAGCGCTGAAGGTGGTGCGCAAGGGCGGCAGCGTCGTCTCGGGAGGCATCCACATGAGCGACATTCCCGGCTTCCCCTATGTCGATCTTTGGCACGAGAAAGTCATACGGTCGGTCGCAAACCTCACTCGCCGGGACGGCGAAGAGTTCCTGCCGCTGGCGTTCGAGGCGGGGATCAGGACGGAGACAAAGGCTTACGGGCTGGCGGACGCGAACCGCGCGCTCGCCGACCTTCGCTCCGGCACGCTGACCGGCGCGGCTGTGCTAGTGCCTTAACTTTCGGCCGCCCGGGGCTTCCCTGGCTGCCGAGAGGATGGTTGCGGACTCCGCTTCTGCGTCGACCAAGGACGAGATGATCGGGCCAAGCCATTTCGCGCGTTGGCGCCTCAGCGCGGCCAGGTCGGCGTCGGCGGCGTCGCAATCTGTTGGGCCTGCAGGCGCTCGGCCAGAACCGGCGCAGGGGCTCCCAGACAGAGACCCCGGATCGACTGCGTCCCGGCTGCACCCTCCGACCGTCGCCGTAAGCATCGGGCGGACGATGGTCGCGCGGACCTCCACCGAGTGGCCCACGGCAAGGATTGTCCCGGCACGCGCGACCATCTCGCGGCAGACCTCCGCCTGCCGCTCCAGTCCATAGGCAGCCGGGGCCAGACGCATAGCTGCCGCCGGCCCAGCCTTCCGCTCCGTGTGCGAACTCGGCGGGACCGCCCCAGGCAGCGCGCCGGACTCCGGCGGGAGCGCGCGGGCCGGTACCCTTGCGCCGGCGTACGGAACGCTGGCGCAAGCCTTCAGGGCGCTGGTGAAATATGCCAAATCGCGCGAAGCTCTGCCACAAGGTCCCGCGGAAGACCATGGTAGCCCGCGATATCCTCGTCGGTCAGACCGTAGTCGACAAGAGCCGAAAGCGCTGCACGCGGCAACGGGCCCAGCGTCTCTGCGACCCTTCGGCGCCGGTTCTCGTCAAGCGATGGATCGTCCAGATCGTCATCCGGTCTGCTGCGCGTCATGCGTATCCCACAATGGCAAGCTTCGAGGGCACAAAGAGACCGCCACCCACCGCACTACAGAATTTCAGGCCCGCCGCTCGCTCACGCCGGCGACGTATACGGCGCCGGCGAAATGCATCTTGTCACTGCACTGCGAGGTGATCGACCACACTCGTTACGCCGGGCGCGGCCCACGCGGCACGCTCCGCGCTCCGTCGCTCACCCAGGTAGCGGACCTTACCCTCAAGCGTGACGGTCCCGTCATGGACAACCACCCGGATGCCCGATGCATCCAGTTCTGCGTCGCGCAGCAGCGCCTTCTTGATCCGGTCGGTGACATCGCCCGCCTTCACCGACGGCTTGACGCGCAGATGGTTGTTGACCCCGGTCACCCCCGTCAGCCGCTCGATGGCGCGCTCGGCTGCATCGGCCTGGTAGCGCCATTCCACCTCGCCCTCGAGGGTGACACGCCCCTTGGATACGGTGACATGGATCTTGTCCTCGGGAACCGACGTGTTCCACTTCAGGTTGTTGACGACCCTTTTCGCTATTTCGTCGTCAGCAGTGATATGGGCACCGACGGGTCGCACCTCAATCTCGTCGGCAATCGCGCGCACGCCAATCACGTCCTCCACGATGTCGATCACCGTGATCTTGTCGCTGTAGCTCCGGATGTGACCGGTGAGGGTCACGACACCTTGATCAACGGCAACGCCAATATCCGTAGCATCGATGCTCGGATCGAAATCCAGTTCTTCGATGATGTCCAGTCGAAGTTGCTTGTCGCCCATCGCTTCCTCCATTGATGCGAGTAAGGCCGAGTATGGTGCAGATCGCACGCGAGGCATTGACGGTGCGCAAGGGCTCCGTCTCAGCCTCTTGTCGGTCCGATGCCACGGCGTCCATACTGCTAACCTCGTGCCGGACCAGCCAGCCAGGCAAACGAGATCCTTCGTAACGCATTAGCGTATTTTGCGATGGCGGAGCTCGACCGCCGTTCGAACTGAGGGTCAGGTTCATCGACGACCATCGAGGGGAACACGGGGTCGAGGCGCCGACCGCGGGAGCAGAAGTCCGCGGGCATTCTGCGGGTGGAGTTGCCGTGGGGGCCGCTCGCGCGCCGGGTCGGCATCCCGCCCGACTGCCGCCTGAGCAGACATAACGCGGACCAGGGTCACCTCGTGATCCGGCTGCGAAAACCCACTGGGGACCCGGGATGACAGACAAGGCCACCACGACCGATCCCGCGGCCGCCCCGGTGCCCATTCCCGAGGATGGCCTAATCGTCCTGCCCGTGTGCGACTTCGTGCCATTCCTCGACATCGTCTTCCTGCTCGCGGTGGGCCGGGCGCCACCGCACGCCGCGGTCGAGGAGGTCGTCCGGCAGGACCGCCTGATCGGCATCGTCCTGCAGCGCGATCCCGCAGAGAAACGTGCGGAGCTTGATGGCCTGTTCCGCATCGGCTGTTCCGCAGAGGTGATGCTCCGCTACATGCGGGCGCCCGACAGCGACGGCCAGCTGATCTGCCGTGGCACCGGCCGCTTCCGCCTGATCGACCTGTTGCGCAACTCGCCGTTCCCGATTGGCCGGGTCATTTCCATTGCGGCGCCGCCGGACCGGCGGCCGGAGACGGAGACGCGCTTCCTCTATCTGCGCCGCCTGGTCCTGTCGAACGACCTGCTCGAAGGACGCTACGAGGTCGACGGGCATCCCGTCGCCCTTGGTGACATACGGGTGCCGATCTTCGTTGTGGCGACCGAGCGCGATCACGTCGCGCCGTGGTGGTCCGTTCAAAAGATTACGCTCTTCGACGAGCTCGACGTGACCTTCCTGCTGACGAGCGGCGGCCATAACGCTGGGATCGTGAGCGAGCCCGGACATGCCGGCCGGCGCTATCACCTCACGTATCGACCGGCCGGAGGTGTCGCTACACCGATCCCGAGAGCTGGTATGCGATCACGCCCGTCGCCGAGGGATCGGGTGGCCGGTCCGGGTCTCATGGCTCGATGCGTGTTCGGCAGGTCGCACACCGGCGCCCCCGACCGGGGCGCCCAAGAAGGGCTATCCGGCGCTCGGGCCCGCTCCCGCTTATCCACGAGAAAAAGCAGCTGAAATAGTAAGCAGCTGAGCCCGCTCAGCTTTTCCTCCATCCTGCATTATTTTGCGCGATTCTCTAGGTTTGGTCTTCGCCGAGAGCGCTCAAGGCCAATGTTGTCCGGTGGCCAGGGTGAACGTAGGATCGCGATGATCAGCGAACTGAACGTAAACGCTTACCCGCCACGGTGTTCGAAGAGAGTGGATTTATCCAGTATTCATTCACTCGTGCATCGCTGAAAAATACTCTCTTTACTTCAATATGTTAGGCATAGCCATTCATCCATCACGCTTGACCTGTCACCGCTTCGGCGGCATATGGATAAATAATGAATAAATCGAGGCGGCCATGAGCGCGATCCTGGAAATCAGAAATCTCTCCGCCAAGGAGAAGGCGGTTGTTGAGGCCATGCTTCGGTTCACAGGGCCCGTGAGCCAGCGCGACCTCATGTCAAAAATGACAAAGGCACCAAGCCAGGCCAGCATGTCCCGTATCATGTCCAGCTTGATCGCGAAGCAGATCCTGATCAAGGAGGGTGAGACCAAAGGGGCAAGGTTCAGTCTCACAGCAGACGCGCGACGCGTTGCGACCGATCCACGTCGGCGCACACCGCTGCCCTACGATCCTGGTCGGATCGGAGGCTATGTCCCGAACCAGAGCCGGTGGCTGCCCGAGCCTGCGGCGGCGCGAATGCGCGCGGCCGTGGATGCGGGGGGCGGCCAAAAGCTCGACGCCTCTACATACAGCAAAGCCATCGCGGAGCGCTTCCTTGTCGATCTGGCCTGGGCCTCGTCCAATCTGGAAGGAAATACCTATGATCACCTCTCGACCGAGGTGCTGATCAAATACGGCGAAAGCGCGTCCGGACGGGACCGGATGGAAACGGCCATGATCCTGAATCATAAGGCCGCCATTTCTGCAATGCTCGACGGGCTCGACGGGCAGTTCCCCGACGCCCACGAGGTGCAGCGTCGGCATGTGCTGATGATGCGAGACCTGATGGATGCCAGTGATCTTGGGGCGATCCGTCGCACTTCGGTCCAGATTACGGCAACAAGCTTTCGCCCATCCTCGGATCACGCCCTGCTCGTAAGTGGTTTGAGCGATCTCCTTGCCAAAGCCTCCGAGATCAAGGAGCCCTTCGAGGCGACCTTCGTTCTGCTGGCGGGTGTCTCGTATCTGCAAGCCTTCGGGGACGGGAACAAGCGCATGGGGCGACTTCTGTCCAACGAACCGCTTCTGCGCGCGGGCCTGCCGCCGCTGTCCTTTATCGGGGTCGACAAGACACCCTATATTCTCGGCTTGATCGACTTCTATGAGGTTGGCTCGACCGGGGTTCTGGCTGATGCGATAGTGCAATCCTACGAGACGACTGCTGCGGATTACATCAGATCCATCACGGTCCAACGCATACCCCATGCTCTGGAGTTGCGCGAGCGCGCCGGCATAACCAAGGCGCTCGGGACCATCTTCCGCGACCGCGTGCCGGATAACGGCATCTTGAATCTTGTCCTGCGCGATTTCCAGCGTCTCGATGACCAGGATCGCGACATGATGGTGGCAATATTGATCGACACAAGCCGCCGGGCGTCTCCTATCTCGGCTTTTCTCTACGGTGTCACAGAGGAAGATATTGTTCTGCGCAATGCGAAAAACAGAGAAGTACCGCCTGATTCTCAAGAATCATAACCTGGCGGCATTTCCCAGCTGGTTAAGCACGCGTCTCATGTCCTACCACACCGCGTATCCGTCGAAGAGTGGCACAGCTTCCTCGAAGACTTCGTCGCCGAACCCGACATCATCGCTCGCGTCAAGGACCAGCCGCTGCGGTAGAAATCGGGCGCTTACTTTGAAGGGGACCCCCGCCATTCTCGGTATAAGCATCTGTAGGCGCGGCATGTTCGAGATAGTCGTGGGTTCCCTACCGGCGCCGATTGGGACCCCGCGCACGGAGTGGTTTGTGCAACATTTTCGTATGCTTACACCGAGGATGGCGGGGATCCCCTTCAAAGCCGATGCACAGTCTGCCCACTGATCCCCTGCATCTGCCTCAGCAGCAGGGACTCACGAGAAGCGAGCCGAGGAAATCCCGAAGCCGATCAGCAGCGACAGGCTTGTCTTATGCTGATCTCGGCTCTTGTGCGAAGAAAGGGCCAGCGCGCGCCACGCCATTCATGGCGCGCGCTGGCGGTGGCTGGATCGTCACAGGCTTGGTCGTGACGGACCGTTTTAGAGTGTGATCAGCCATCGTCTTCGCCCGGGGCCTGAACGGATACAGAGCGGCACAAAGCCCTCTACGACAAGCATAGGACACGCGAAGATGAGCAAGGATACCATCGGAATAGACATCTCGAAAGACACGCTTGATGCGCATCGCCTGAGCACCGGCACCGCAGCGCAATTCGCCAATTCGCCGGCTGGTCTGCGTGCGCTCCGCCGCTGGATCGGGGCGGAAACGCCGGACCTGGTGGTCTATGAAGCGACCGGCGCCTACCACGCCGCGCTCGAGCGCAGCTGTGCCGGCGCTCTGCCGCTGGTGAAGGTCAACCCGCTGCAGGCGCGCCGCTTTGCGCAGGCACGCGGCACAAGGGCCAAGACCGACCCCGTCGATGCGCGAATTCTGGCCGCCATGGGGGCGGCGCTCGATCTTGCGCCGGATGCGCCGGAAGGTGAAGATCACTGCGCGCTCAAGGAGTTGCAGGTCGCCCGCATGGCGCTGGTCAAGGAGCGCACGCGACTGCTGAACCGCTCGAAAACACAGTCCCTGGCCCTGCTCAAGCGCCAGTCCAAGGCCCGGCTCGAGCAGATCAAGCGCCAACTTGCCGCGCTGGAAGACGCAATGCTGGACCTTGCCCGCCAGTGCGAGAGGCGCGCACGCGCCGTCGACATTCTGTGCTCGGTCCCGGGGCTGGGCAGGGTCACCGCGGTCGCGATCCTCGTCGAGTGCCCGGAGATCGGCACCATGAACCGAAAGCAGATCGCCAGCCTCGCAGGCCTCGCCCCGATGACACGGCAATCAGGCCAATGGCAGGGCCGCGCGTTCATCCAGGGCGGACGCAAGTTCCTGCGCGACGCGCTCTACATGCCCGCGCTTGTCGCGGCCCGCCACAATCCGGACCTGCGCCAGAAATACCAAGCCATGATACAAGCCGGAAAGCCTGCAAAGGTCGCGTTGACCGCCCTCATGAGAAAGCTCATCGAGTTGGCCAACGCACTCGTCCAGCAAGACCGCGAATGGACGCCGAAGTCGGCTTGATCAAGACGGATACTCTAGTCCCGGGTCGCGAGGCGGCGCAGCGCGCCGAGGCCGACCAGGGCCGCGGTCAGCGCGAAGACGGGCGCAGGCAGCGGGATTGGCGCGGGAGCGGCCTCGGAGATATAGACCGTCTCGCCATTGTCCAGAAAGCCGCCGCCTCCCAGCCCCTCGACCGACGCGTTGACCAGGGCTTCTCCCTCCGGCACCAGCGTCGCGTAGATCGCGCCAACACCGAGCGCCGATATCCGCTCGTCGTTGTCCGAGGTGAGGAACCCGCGCGCCGCGCCGCCCTGCCGCAGCGGCGCGAGGTAGGATGCGTCCGCTCCGCCCGGGTCGATGCCGAGCAGCGGATCGGCCAGCTCCGCGTCGGTGAGGTTCATCATCAGCACCATGTCGAAGGCGGTGAAATCGTCGTCATAGGTCGGCCCCGGCCCGATATCGAGGCGGGTGATCGCGGCGAGGCTGCCCGCGGGCCCGTCGCTCGCCAGCGAGCCGAAGACCGCGTCGTCGGGGGCGACCCCCTCCAGCAGGCCGAACAGCTCGGCGCCGCTCTGCAGGTCGGGGATGAACGGCGTCTCGGGCGTGCCCTTGACATGCGGGTTCTCCGCCCGGCGCCCCGCGAAGAGCTCGGTGCGCGGCATCGGTCCGAAGATCGGGTTTGCCTCGAACTCTGCCGTGCCGTCGGTATTGCTTCCGATCACCAGCCGACCGTTTTCCCCAGCCGAAGCAGGATTCGGGGATCGACCGCCTTCGGCGGCGACGATCGGCCGGGCCGTGAGGGACCCGCCGAACACCGGAATGGTTTCGCTCGTGGTTTCGACGACCGATCCGAAGAACTTGACCGTGCCGCCCGCGCCACCTCCGCCGGCGCCGCCATCGCCCCCGTCGCCGCCGTCGCCGCCGCGTCCTCCGGAGCCGCCGCGTCCGCCGCTCCCGATTCCGAATCCTCCGAAATCGCCGCCCCGCCCGAAGGAACCTCCTTCGCCGCGTATGCCGGCTGCGCCGGCTTCGCCATTGCTTCCGTTCACGCTGTAGCTGCTGAATCCTTCCAGCAGGACCCGTCCATCGGCGTAGATCTCGAGCGCGCCGCCACCGGCACCGCTGGCGCCGCCTGCCCCTCCCGTGCCGCCCGCTCCGCCATCTCCACCGGCTCCGCCGTTGCCGCCCCTGCGGCTATCGCCGCCGCCGCCACCACCGCCGGCACCGC
>NZ_QDFI01000101.1 GCF_003254465.1 Meridianimarinicoccus zhengii | reverse complement strand
CCGCCGCCCCGTCCGCGCGGCGCTGATCCGCGCCCGCGCGGCGGACCGGCCCTTGCCCCGGCGCCGCCGCCCCGGCATGCTCCATCCGACTCGATCCAGCACCGGACCCGGAGCCCGCCGATGATACCGTTCTCCCGCGCCGCGACGCCCCTGGCCGCTGCCCTCTTCGCCGCGCTGGCGGGGGCCACATCCGCGGACGTGCTCGAAGGCACCGCGACCTACAGGGAACGGATGCTGCTACCCCCCGGCGCGACCTTCGAGGCGGTGCTGGAAGACATCTCCCGCGCCGACGCGCCCGCCGTCGCACTCGGCCGCGTCACCCGGACCGATCCCGGCGCGCCGCCCTTCGGTTTCGCCATCGACTACGACCCGGACGCGATCGACCCGCGCCTGACCTATGCCGTGCGCGCGCAGGTGCACGGTCCCGACGGCAGGCTGATGTTCACCACCGACACGGTGGCCCCCGTTCTGACCCGCGACGCGCCGGACAGCGTGGACCTGATGATGATCCGCGTCGCCGACCAGGCCGACGCAGGCGACGACGCAGGCCCGCCGCGCCCCGTCCACGGCCTGAACCTGCCTGCCAGCTTCACCGGCACGCTGCCTTGCGCCGATTGCGCGGGCATCGCCCACCAGCTCGATCTTTTTCCCGGGCAGGGGTTCCACCTGCGCCGCGACTGGCTGGGGCGCGACGACCCGCTGGTCCAGACCGACCGCGGGCGCTGGCATCTCGACCCCGCGACCGGCGCGCTGGTGCTGGGCGATGTGGACGGCGACCCGATCCGCTGGCAGATCACCGGGCCCGACAGCCTCCGGCTTCTGGCGCAGGACGGCAGCCCGATCCTGTCGGACCTCCCCTATGACCTGACCGCCGATGCCGGCGCCAACCCGCTGCCCGTGGCGGGGGCCATGACCGGCGCCTTCGTCTATTTCGCCGATGCCGCGCTGTTCGAGGACTGCCGCACCGGCCTGCGCGTTCCCGTGGCGATGGAGGGTGGATACCTCGCGCTCGAACGCGCCTACCTGGATGCTGGCGCGGACCCCGCAGCCCCGGTGCTGGTGACCGTGCAGGGCGACATCGCCAGCCGTCCCGCCATGGAAGGCCCCGACCGCCCGACCCTGCGGGTGGACCGCCTGCTCGGGCTCTGGCCCGGTGAGGATTGCGACCGAAACCGCGCGCAGGCGGGGCTGGTGAACACCTACTGGCGGCTCGACCGGCTGGGCGATGCGCCCGTCGCCCCCGTGCCCGACGCGACCGAACCGCACATGGTGCTCCTGCCCCCCGCGCCGGGGGAGGGGGTCCGCGTCGCCGCCACGGCGGGCTGCAACCGCATGATGGGCGGGGTGGACACCGGGGCGACCAGCGTCGCCTTCGGGCAGATGGCGATGACCATGATGGCCTGCCCGCCGCCGCTCGACGCGCTGGAACGCGGCTTCGCCGACGCTTTGCAACAATCCCGCAACTGGCAGGTCGCGGGACAGACCCTGATCCTGACCGACGAGCATGACGCGGTCACGGCGCTCTTCCGCGCCGTCTACCTGCCCTGAGCCGGGACACGCGCCGCGACTGACGGGTGGACATGGCCGCGCCGTGCGTTAGCAAGGGTGAACCATCACGCAGACCGGAAGGACATCCATGACCGCCCCCCGCACCATCCTGATCACCGGCGCCGGCAGCGGCATCGGCCGCGCCACCGCCGAACGCTTCCTGCGGGCGGGCTGGCGCGTGGCGCTCGTGGGCCGCCGCCGCGACGCGCTGGAGGACACCGCCGGAACCGCCCCCGACTGCATGATCCTGCCCTGCGACGTGACCGACGCCGACGCCGTCACCGACGCCTTCGTCAAGGTCGCCACGGAATGGGGGCGGCTGGATGCGCTGTTCAACAACGCGGGCACGGGCCTTGGCGCGCAACTGATCGACGAGATGGACGTGGCCGAATTCCGCCGCGTCGTCGATGTCAACGTCACCGGCATGTTCCTGTGCGCCCGCGCGGCCTTCGGGCTGATGCGGCGGCAGGATCCGCAGGGCGGACGCATCATCAACAACGGCTCGATCTCGGCCCACGCGCCGCGGCCCGGATCGGTCGCCTACACCACCACCAAGCACGCGGTCACGGGCCTCACGCGCACCCTGTCGCTGGATGGCCGCCCGTTCGACATCGCCTGCGGGCAGATCGACATCGGCAACGCGCTGACGGAACTTGCCGCCCCCATCGCCAAGGGCGTGCCCCAGGCCGACGGGTCGGTGCGTCCCGAACCGGTGATGGACGTGGAGCGCGTCGCCGACGCCGTACTGCACATGGCCGACCTGCCGCTCGACACCAACGTGCAGTTCATGACGATCATGGCGACAAAGATGCCCTTCGTCGGGCGCGGGTAACCGCGCCCGCAAATTCAAGCCAAGCTGGGCTGACCCAGCGCCTCCGGCTCAGCCCAGCATCGCCGCCATCAGCCGCGCCGCCGCCGTCACCCCGTCGATGGCGGGCGCGCCGGTGGCGGCGGTGATCCGTTCCGGCAGGCCGACCATCCCCGCGCATCCCAGCACGATGGCGCCCACCCGGTCCTCGGCCAGCGCCGTGCGCGCCTCGGCCAGGATGGCCACGTCCGCAGCCGCCGGGTCCGCCTCCAGCGCCAGCACCGGCACGCCGCTCGCGCGCACCCGGCCCAGCCATGGCGAAAACCCCGTCCGCGCGATGTTCTCTTCCAGCACCGGGATCGACACGGCCAGGGTCGTGACCACCGAAAACCGCCCCGCCTGCAACGCCGCCATGTGATACGCCGCCTGCCCGATCCCGATCACGGGGCAGGCGGCCAGCGCCCGCGCCTCCTCCAGCCCGGTATCGTCGAAACACCCGATGATGATGCCGTCCGCCCCGCCATCGCTGGCCTTCTGCACCAGCGGCAGCAGGTGCGGCACCGCCGCATCGCCATCCGCCGCCCCCTGGATCGCGGGCGGCCCGCCATGGGATGTCCAGCCCTCGACCCGCAAGCCGGGGGCCGCCGCCTGCGCGCCCGCCGCCATGGCCGCGGTCATGCTTTCGGTGCTGTTGGGGTTGATGATGACGATTCTCAAGACGCGCGCATCCCCCTCACACCATCCCCTTGCCCGCATCCGACCCCTGCCGCGCCCGCCGGCGCCCCATGGCCCAGACCGTCAGCAGGGACACCCCGATCACGATGAACGAGAATATCGTCGTCAGCGTCCCCAGCGCGAAGATCACCGGCGTCGTCACGTTCGTCGTCATCCCGTAGATCTCCAAAGGCAGAGTGTTGTAGCTCCCCGCCGTCAGCAGCGTCCGCGCGAACTCGTCATAGCTCAGCGTGAAGCCGAACAGCGCCACCCCGATCAGCGACGGCGCGATGATCGGCAGCACCACGTGCCGGATCGTCTGCCACGCACTCGCCCCCTGGTCGCGCGCGGCTTCCTCGTAACTCCGGTCAAACCGGTTGAACACCGCGAACATGATCAAAAGCCCGAAGGGCAGGGTCCATGTCAGTTGCGACCCGAAGCCCGAACTCGCCCAGTGAATCCGCAGCCCCAACTGGTTGAAGATCAGCCCGACCCCGAGCGAGATCAGGATCGACGGGATCACCAGCGACGTGATGATGAGATAGAACAAAAGCCCTGACCCGACGAACCGCTTGCGGAACGCGAGCCCGCCCATGACCGACACCACGATGGTCGTCACCATCACCATCAGCCCCAGTACGAGCGAGCGCGAAAAACTGCCCCAGATGTCGCCGACCTGCTGCTGTTCGAACAACTCGCGGAACCAGTGCAAGGACGTGCCGCGCATGGGGAATGTCAGCCCGCCCTGCGGCCCCTGAAAGCTCAGGATCGCGATGGTGATCGTCGGGCCATAGAGAAAGATCAGGAACAGCGTGAAGAACGCCGCGAGCACATAAAAGGATCGGGGGCGCCTGCCATCCATCCTAAAGCTCCTTCCGGATATCGACGAAGCGCAGCAGGATGCCGATCACGATCAGCACCGTGGCCAGCAGCACCACCGCCGTCGCCGCCGCAGACGGGTATTGCAACAGCGCGATGTCGTTGGAAATCAGCCGCCCCACATTCGCCGACTGGCTGCCCGACATGAAGCGCACGGTGATGAAATCGCCCATCACCAGCGTCACGACGAAGATCGACCCGATCATGATGCCGGGCTTGGTCAGCGGGATGATGACATGCACCAGCGTCTGGAACCCGGACGCGCCGTTGTCATATGCCGCCTCGATCAGTGACTTGTCGATCCGCATCATCGTGTTGAAGATCGGCACCACCATGAACAGCGTATAAAGATGCACGAAGGTCAGGATCACCGAGAAATCGGAAAACAGCAGCCAGTCCAGCGGTTCGTCGATCACGCCCCAGGATATCAGCGTGGAATTGGCGATCCCGTTGCGGCCCAGAAACGGAATCCACGAAATCATCCGGATGATGTTGGAGGTCCAGAACGGGATCGTGCACAGCAGGAACAACGCCACCTGCCAAGTCAGGCTGTGCACGTGGAACGCGAGGAAATAGGCGACCGTGAACCCGATCACCAGCGTGAAGACCCATGTGATCGCGGCGTATTTGAACGTGTTCAGGAACACCGAATAGGTGACGGGCGAGCCGAACAGGAACTCGTAATTGTCGAACTGGAAGGCGGGGTAGATCGAAAACTCCGTGGCGCCCCAGAAGCTGACGATCACGATCATGATGATCGGCAGGATCAGGAACAGCGCCAGCACCAGCGCCAGCGGCGATGCCAGCAGCCAGCCCACCACGTGGCGCGACAGCGCCAGTCCCCGCGGCGCCTGCTTCGCCGCGTCCCGCGCGGCCGGTGTGTCTAGAACCGCCATGTCATCCTCTGCCGGGATCACCCGGAAACGGGGGCACCCGGCCGGCCCGCCCATGGGCAGGATCGGCCGGGGCCTTCGTCACGTCACGCCGCGATGAACTCGTTCCACTTGCGGACCATGTACTGGTTCTCGTCCATGACCGCGTTCCAGCAGGCCACGGCGCCCATCCGGTCGTAGAACGACCCGCCGTCGCGCACCGCGCCGGCCTGGTCCATCACGTCGCCGGTCGGGCTGGTGATCTCGGCGGTGGCGGGCTTGCCTTCGAACCAGTAACCCCACTCGTTCTCGGTCATGAATTCCTTCGACGTCTCGGGCACCGCCGAATAGTATCCCTGCCGCATCAGGTAGCCGCCGACCCAGCCGCTGAGGTACCAGTTGATGTAGTCATAGGCCGCGTCCAGCTCCATGCCCGACAGCGACTTGGACAGGCCGATCCCGCCGCCCCAGCTGCGATAGCCTTCCTTCAGCGGCTGGTAGACACACGGGATGCCGCGCGACTTCACCGCCGTGATCGCGGGCGACCACATGGACTGGATCACCACCTCGCCCGACGCCATCAGGTTCACGCTCTCGTCGAAGGTCTTCCAGAATGCGCGGAACTGGCCCGCCTGCTTGGCCTCGGTGAAGATGGCGAAGGTCGCGTCGATCTCGTCGCGGGTCATGTTGCCCTTGTCGCCGTACTGGATCTCGCCCATCGCCTCGCAGACCATGGCCATGTCCATGATCCCGATGGAGGAGATGTCGAGGATCGACGCCTTGCCCCGGAATTCAGGGTTCAGCAATTCGGTCCAGCTCTCGATGGGGCGCCCGATCAGGTCGGGCCGGATGCCCAGCGTGTCGGCGTTGTAGATCGTGGGGATCAGCGTCATCCAGCCGGACTCGTTGTCCACGAAATCGGTCCCGCCCGGTCCTTCGACAAAGCCCACCGTATGCGGCGCGGTGCCCTGCGCGATCTCGCTTTCGGGGGTCAGCTTGCCGTCACGGAAGATGCCCACGATCTTGTCGTAATTGGCGATCCGGCTGGTATCCATCGCCTGCAGGTTGCCCGTCGGCCAGACCTTCTTGCAGATCCAGTACTCGATATCGGCGATGTCGAAACTGTCGGGCTGCGTCGCCGCGCGCTGGGTCACGGCGTCGCTGTCGAGCGCCGTCATCTCCAGCGTGAAGCCCAGGTCTTCCTTCACCTTCAGCGCCACGTCGTTGAGGTTCGACACACCCGTGCCGAACTGGCGCAGCGTGATATCCTTGATGTTCTGCGCCCAGATCATCGGCGCCGGAAACGCCGTCGCGGCGGCGGTGGCCGCGGCCCCCTTCAGCAGCGTGCGGCGGTTCACGCCCGTCTTCGTCGTCTCAACACTCATTCCCTGTCTCCTTCTTCTGGATAAGCCTTTTGGCCCTGTTCGCGGCGCTCACGCCCCCAGCCGGTGCATCGCCGCGTCGTCCCAGGTCAGCCCGACGGCCGCGCCTTCGCTCAGGGGATCGGCGAAGAACCGGTCGTCGGGCATCACCGCGGCGATCTCCTGATCGCCATCGGCATGGATGTTCAGCGTTACCGATGTGCCCTGGTACTCGATCGTGCTCACGCGCCCGCGCAGCCGCGCATTGGCCGGGTCGGTCAGCCCGATCCGGTCGCTGCGCACCGCCACGCGCCCCTGCGCCAGCGCGATCACGTTGTGGCTGCCGATGAAGCGCGCCACGAAATCGGTGCGCGGCGCATCGAACACGTCCCGCGCGGGGCCCGCCTGTTCGATCACGGCGTTGTTCATCACCACGATCTCGTCCGCCAGCGCCAGCGCCTCGTCCTGCCCGTGGGTGACGTGGATGAAGGTGATCCCCAGCTCCCGCTGCAATTTCTTCAACTCGGACCGCATCCGGATGCGCAGGAACGGATCCAGCGCCGACAGCGGTTCGTCCAGCAGCAACACCTGCGGCTGCGTGATCAGCGCGCGCGCCAGCGCCACCCGCTGCTGCTGCCCGCCCGACAATTGCGCGGGCAGCCGGTCCGCCTGCGCCGTCATGTCCACCAGGTCCAGCATCTCCGCCGCCCGCTTGCGCCGCGCAGGCCCGTCCACGCCCTTCATCTTCAGGCTGAAGGCCACGTTCTCGGCCACGCTCAGATGCGGGAACAGCGCATAGCTCTGGAACATCATCGCCGTGCCCCGCCGCGCGGGCGGCAGATGCGACACGTCCGACCCGCCCAGCACGATGGACCCGCCGCTGACCGCCTCATGCCCCGCGATCATCCGCAGGGTGGAGGATTTCCCGCAGCCCGACGGCCCCAGCAGGCAGGCATAGACCCCGGCACGGAAGTGATGGTTGATCGCGTCCACCGCCACGGTCGTGCCATAGCGCTTGGTCAGCGACACCAGTTCCAGATCCGCGGGCTTGGGCATGGTCTGCTGCATGGGCGCTCCTGTTGCGATAGTCTCTTGCTGTCCGCCCAGCCCACCGGGATTGAAGCAATTTGCAGCATTCGCCCGGTCCGGCAGCCCATGCAGGCACCAATTGCACATATAACAGGCATAATTTCCTGTATCGCGCAAGAATAATGCGCAGACCGAAGCCTTTGCGCAACTGCCCGCTCCCCGACCCCGAATCTTGCGCCCCGGCCCGGACCGCGCCACCATGGCACCGCCAGCAGCACGGATCGCCGATGCCCGAAACGCCCCCCAGCCTGCGCCCGATGCGCGCGGATGAACTGCCCGCCATCCTCGACTGGGCCGCGGCCGAGGGCTGGAACCCCGGCGACGACGATGCCCCGGCCTTCTTCGCCGCCGACCCCGACGGGTTCTTCGTGGCCGATGCGGGCGGCGGCCCAGTCGCCGCCATATCCGTGGTCAACCACGACCCCGCCATGGCCTTTCTCGGGCTCTACATCGTGGATCCGAACTGGCGGGGGCAGGGGATCGGCAGGCGGCTGTGGGACCATGCGCTCGCCCATGCGGGGGGCCGCACCGTCGGGCTCGACGGCGTGCCCGCCCAGCAACCGAACTACGCGAAATCCGGCTTCGTCCGCACCGGCGAAACCACCCGGTTCGAAGGCACGCTCGACCCCGCCATGGACCCCGCGATCCGCCCTGTCCTGCCCGGCGACCTGCCCGCGCTCATGGCCATGGACCGCGCGGCGCAGGGCTATGGGCGCGATGCGTTCCTGTCCGCATGGCTCACCGACACCGCGACGCGGCGGACCCTCGTGCTCGGCCCCGGCATCCGGGGCTTCGTGACGCGCCGCACCTGCCGGATCGGCACCAAGATCGGCCCGCTTCTGGCGACATCGCGGGACGACGCGCTGCGCCTTCTGCGCGCCGCCGCCGCCACCGCCGGCCCGATGGTGATCGACGTGCCCGACAGCGAGACCGACCTCACCGCCTTCTGCCACGACGCGGGGATGACGTGCAGCTTCACCACGGCCCGGATGTATCGCGGCACGCCCCCGAAAGCGGGCAATGCCATTGCCACGGTGGCGACGCTGGAACTGGGCTGACGCGCACGGACCGGGGGAGACTGGTGGGTGATGAGGGACTCGAACCCCCGACATCTTCGGTGTAAACGAAGCGCTCTACCAACTGAGCTAATCACCCGCGCGGCCCTGATAGCCAAAGCCGCGGGTGCGCGCAATGGCGCCCGGCCACAAGACCGTGCCGCGCCAAGGGCACCCGTTTACGGGACTACCCCGATCCCGACAGGTACCCGTTTGCGGGGCCCGTTCGCACCGCCCGGCACGGCGCCCGTTCAACCCTGCCCACGCGCCCGCAGGCCCCGTAAACAGGCCCCCAACGACTCCAAAGGCACCCGTCTACAGGACACCGCCCCGGTCAAAGGTACCCGTTTGCAGGACGCCGTTCAGCGCGGTTCCAGCAGGCGCTTGATCTCGAACATCACCGTCTCGACCATGTCCGCATCGACCTGCCGCCCTTCCAGCCGGATGTAGTATCCCTTGCTGTCGCTCTCGCGCCGGATCGTCACGCCGTTATCCAGCCGATAGACGCCGGAGCTGTCGGGTGTGGGCGCGGCGCGGCGGCTGCGCGGGCGCCCGCCGCGCGCGGGCGGACGGATCTCGGCCTCCGCGATCTCGACGATGGGTTCCATGATCTGCCATTCGCTGTCGGGGTCGGTGCCGTGGCCGGTGGCCAGCGCCTCGCGCAGGCGGCTCGCCAGCCCCGCGCGCAATGCCCCCGCCAGACGCAGTCCCGCGCGTTCCGACAGGTGTTCGGGAAAGGCGAGCATGTCGCCCAGTTCCTCGTGCACCAGCGCGAAGGACCGGATCTTCGATCGCTTGCCCTTGGAGGCGGCGTGGAACAGCCCGTTCACCGCCTGCTCCACCGCGTCATAGGCACCCTGCTGCACCGCCAGCACGGCGACCCGTCCGCGTTCATAGGGCGTCAGGCTGGCGCGGATCTCGTTTTCCTCGACCATCGACAGATAGGCGCCCGCGACGCTGCCCGGATGGCGCAGAATCGCCCGGATGGTGCGGTATTCCCGTTGCCCCGTCTCGGCCTCCAGCGCGCGCAGGGCGGCCAGCCGGCGGAACCCCGACAGAAGCCCGAATTTCGGCCCCTCGCCGGGATCGGCGATCTCGAAGATCTCCACCGGCAGCCGCAAGCCACTGACGGAAATGGAGTGTTTCAGCTCCTCCATCGCTTCCGGGTCCATGATCATCCGGTCTCGGGTCAGCTCGTCCGCGACGATCTCGGCGGTGGGGACCTCCAGCAGGATCAGCCCTTCCGCCTCCGCCTGCCGCAGCCGCTCGGCATCCCGCTTGTCGCGGGCGGCCTCGGCCCGCATCTCCGCCGTCGCGGTGGGGGTCAGGGCCGCGGCTTCGGCGGCGACCTGCGCGATGGGGGGCATCCGGGCCGCCCCGCTAGCCTGGGGTTTCGCGGCGAAACCGGCCTCCAGCGATTGCAACTCCTCCGCCGACGGGGCGGTCAGCTTGGTGCGTCGTGCCATGGCTCAGACCCCCCTCATTCCGCCGCGTCGCGGCTGGCCTTGGCGAGTTGCTCGTCCCGCCACCACGACCCGATCAGGATTTCCTTCAGCTCGGCATAGGTGCGGTCGAACGCCTCCCGGCCCCGGACATAGGTCTCGCGGTTGAACTCCCGGTAATCGGCCTCGTAGATGCCGTTCACCTGCTCGCCGGCCTGCCCGACAAGGGCCGTGAATTCCTGTCGGTGGGCGTTCATGAAATCGCCGAAATAGGCCTGGATCACGTTGGCCAGGTCCGTCTGCTGGTTGGCGTCGAACCGGGTGATGATCGTGCGGACCACGTCCCATTCGAACTTCACCTCGTCGATCCCCGCCGCCCGCCGCGCCGCGTTCTCGCCTTCCTCGATGGAGGCGAAGGTCGAATAGAGCATGTCGAAGAATCGCCCCGTCGAGTCGAATTCGAGGAAGCTCGCCCCCAGCGGCACCAGCAGGATATCGGCCGCCGCCAGCGCGTTGATCGTCAGATAGCCAAGGGCAGGGGGCGTATCGAGGATCACCACGTCATAGCGGTTCAGCAGGTCCTCGTCGGCCATGAAGTTCGCCAGTGCCTCCCACAGGGCCCAGCGGCGCAGGTTCATCCGCCAGACGGGGATCTGGAACTCCGCCCAATAGAGGTTCAGCTGCGCCCCGATCAGGTCGATATTCGGCCAATGGGTCGGCTGGACGATGTCGGCGGCAGTGGTCCCGAGCGCCTCGGTCAGGGTCTCGTCGAGCGGCAGGGTCGGCTCCCCCTGCGCCTCCCGCACGGCGTTTTCTTCGGTTAGCTGGCGGGCATAATCCTTGGCGATCAAGGGGAAGACGGTCTTCCACTCGTCGGGCACCGTGCCCCCCATGATCGAGGTCATGGACCCCTGGCTATCAAGGTCCACCACCAGCACCCGGTAGCCGTCCAGCGCCGCCGACATCGCCAGATGGGCCGCGGTGGAGGTCTTGCCGACTCCGCCCTTGAAATTGGCCACGGCCACGACCTTGGCCGGCAGCCCCTTGGGACGGTAGGGCTTGTATTCCTTGGACGCGGCGCCGCCTTCGGCGAAGTGGTTGCGCAGCGAAATGACCTCTTCCAGCGTGAACCACTTGGACCCGCTTGCCCCTTCGCCCTGGGGCAGGTCGGGGTTCTGTTTCAGCACCCGCCGCAGATGGGCCGGGGCCACCGGGATGAGGTAGCGGCAGATCTCCCACGTGGAGAATTTCCGCAGGCGTTTCCGCCCGTCCGGAGCATAGCCGCGCTTGGCCAGATCCTCCCGCCCCCGCGCCGCGAAGGCCGCCGCTTTCGCGAATCGGGCGGTATCGCTAGGGTGCGGCAAGCGTCCGGCGGCGGCCTTGGGATCGAGGTTGAAATACGGCGGGGGCGGGGTATCGGTTTTCCGGGTCATGGATCCTGCTGCGACTGCGTCTTGCCTGATGTGCGCCGTTTCGCGCGATTTGCGCCAAGTATCACACATCGCGCGTTTCGGCGGTATCCCGTTTTCACAGCGAATATTCGTCCATCCCACGCGCAGGTTTCGCCGCGAAACCCATAGAAAGAGACTCTCAAAGGCGACGTCCCCGGTTTAAATCCTTTCGAGTCTTTAAGGACTTTGGCCCGGAAATATCCATTCCTTTCAATGATGTGGCCGCACCTGGGTGCCCGTATGCGGGGCGAGAGGTGCCGGTTTGCGGGAACACGGGTGCCTGCCTGCGGGAGAACGGGGTCCGATTCTCGGGATACCGGCTTCGGGCCGGGCGCAGACCGTGCTTCCGGCGACGCTTTCGGCCCGACGATGTCCCCGCAGGCGCCGCCGCGCCCCAAAGGTGCCCGTTTGCGGGATCGCGGGACGGTCTGCGCGGGACGGCAGCGGCGGCGGGGCGGCCGGCGTGGCCATGGCACCTGCGCGGCGCTTGCGGATGGGTGCCTGATCTGTCAGTCTTCCGGGCAATCGTGGCGGCAGACCACATGATCCGAGGCAGCAGAGCGAACCGGCCCCATGAGCAAGGCGGCGAGAGCGGCGGCGCAGGCCGACCAAACGGCGAAGGCGGACCGCGGCCCGGCCAGCGCCGCGCCGGTGGAGGACATCCCGAAGGACCGGCTGACCGGCCCGTTGCGGCGCGGATCGGTCAAGAAGAACGTCGCCGCCATCCACGTGTCGGGCAAGCTGTCCCTGTTGCAGCGCAAGCTGAGCAACGTGCTGCTGCTCAACGCCTATGACGATCTGGTCACGCGGCCCACGCACCGGATCGACGCGCGCACCCTGTGCCTGATGATCGGCTACAATTCCAACGACATGGAGACGCTGAAGGCCAGCTTGCGCGGGCTGGCGGAGACGGTCGCGGAATGGGACATGCTGGGCGAGGACGGCGAACAGGAATGGGGCGTGTCGGCGCTTCTGTCCTATGCCCGGCTCAAGGGCGGCGTGTGCGATTACGCCTATTCCCCGGCGCTGGCGGCGAAGCTGCACGACCCCAAGGTCTTTGCGCTGATCAACCTGAACATCCAGCGGCGCTTCGCCAGCGGCCATGCGCTCGCGCTTTATGAAAACTGCTATCGTTTCGTGCGCACAGGCAGCACCGGCTGGTGGGACGTGGCCCTGTTCCGCCGCCTGATGGGCGTGGACGGGTCGGATTACTACGAGACCTACAAGCATCTGAACGCCAAGATCATCAAGCCCGCCGTGGCCGAGGTGAACCGCACCAGCAACATCATCGTCACGCCCGAGACGCGCAAGCAGGGCCGGGCGGTGACCGACATCCGGTTCCGCATCAAGCCCAACCCGCAACTGGCGATGATCGACATGGACGATGGCGGGGCCGTGCGGCAGGGCGCGGTCTATGACCGGCTGCGGGGTCTTGGGGTCAGCGACCGGCTGGCGCGCCAGTGGATCGCCGAGCATGGCGAGGATTTTGTCGGCGCGAAACTCGATTACGTGGGGCGGCAGGCCCATGTGAAAAGCCCCGTGCGCTATCTGACGGCGGCGATCCGGGACGGGTACGGCGCGGAGGGCGCTGCTGCGGATGCCCCCGTCCCGCCACCCTTGTCCGCGCCGGTGCCCGTGCGCCCCGCCGATCCCGCCGAGGATGCCCGCGCGGTGCAGCTGGCCCGCGAACGGCAGGGCCGCGCCGCACGGATGGAGCGGGTCCGCGCGGCGGCGGCGGCACGCACCCCCACCCAGCGCGATGCCGATCGGCGGCTGTTCCTGTCGGGGCTGAAGGATCCGCTGGAGCGCGAGGATTTCCAGCGATTCGGCTGGGCGTCGGCGTTGAACGCCCGCGCGATCCAGACATTCTGG
Source organism: Meridianimarinicoccus zhengii (assembly GCF_003254465.1). Taxonomy (GTDB): domain Bacteria; phylum Pseudomonadota; class Alphaproteobacteria; order Rhodobacterales; family Rhodobacteraceae; genus Meridianimarinicoccus; species Meridianimarinicoccus zhengii. Next base: position 498 of record NZ_QDFI01000101.1, on the reverse strand, counting down.
GAAGGCTTGCAGCCGGGTCTGTTCGACGGTCTGTAAGGGCCTGGGATTTTTTCGGGATCGAGGGTCTGCCCTGTCCGGTGCAACCGGGTGTTAACGCCTGCCCGTCTAGCCTGCATGTCGTTGAGGGGTAGAGGCGTGCGATGGATCATGGTTTGAACGATGCCGCGCGGCGCGTGGCATGGCGGCTGCGGCGGCCATCGCTGGCGCCGGTGCAGGTCGCGCTGGCGGCGGCGGTGGCGGAAGGGGCGGTGCTCGTCCTTGCGCTGTGGTTCGCGCAATACGCCGCGATGCCGGGGTTCGACGGCGCGGCGGGGCTGTGGCGGGCGCTGCTGGTCGCGGGCTGGGCCGTGCCGGTGACGGCCATGCTGGGGGGGTACCGGCTGGCGCGGCTTCTGGCGGTGTGGCGGGGCTGTGCCGCGGCACTGGCGGGGCTTGGCTGCGGGGTGATCGTGCTCGCGGCGGCCGGGCTGCCCGGTGCCGGCGTGCTGCCGGTCGCGG
>NZ_QDFI01000100.1 GCF_003254465.1 Meridianimarinicoccus zhengii | reverse complement strand
TGGCCACCAGGGATCACACCGTCGACGGTGCCGAAATTACACCACGTGCTCGGACGCTACCCTTGGTCTGACACCACGCAACCACTCCAGCGGTGGTAAGGAGCGGTTGGGAAAGATCACCAAGATGGGCGATCGGTATCTGCGCCAGCTTATCGTCGTCGGCATGACATCGCATGTGCGGCAGGTCTCCAATCATCCGGAGCGTGCCGATCCCTGGCTGACGAAGCTGTTGCAAAGTAAATCAGCCAGGCTCGCGACCGTCGCCATGGCGAACAAGACGGCGCGGACCATGTGGGCGGTGCTGACCAGGAACGAACCGTACCGACCCCACACAGTCTGAGACGTACAGAAACAGCGAGATAGCAGACCGAAGATGTGATGGTGTACCCTTCAGCCGCAACGATCAGGACGCTCCGCCGAATGACCCGAGCGCAATTGCCCGCAAACCAGATAGGAACCTGATCTGCGGATCCCATCAGGGCCAGCGGTGAGAACCGCGCAAACAGGCCGGACACAAGACCGCTTCTGAAAAGGTACACAAGATCATTTACGACTTGCTATGCGGGAGCCATCCACACAGGTCATTCGTGCATCGCGCAGCACTTTCCATATGCGAGCGGCGGAAGTGCTGGCTTAGCTTTTTCCGATGATCGAAACCGGTCACCCAATTGAAGAGACCACGCGCTCAGTCACCGGCGCCTGTGCATCAGGCTCATGAGCCGCGCCTGCCGGTCGAAAGGCTCTTCTGGCACGGTCGCCTCGGTCTTGCCGTCCATCATCCGCCGCACCATCAGGGCAGCGACGCCCGCGAAGATCACGCCGCCCACCGCCTGGCCGATCAGCACCCCCGCCGCCCCGAACATCGCGCCACCCGCCAGTACCAGCGGCACCGTCCCCATCGTGTGCCGCCCCCAGTTGATCTAGGTGGAGCGGAACGGATAGCCCAAGTTGTTGAAGGCGGCGTTGGACACGAAGATCACGCCGTTGAAGAAGAACGCCAGCGCAAGCGGGCCGCAGAACAGGACGATCAGGTCTTGCGTCACCCCCTCGGCCCCGAACAGCGCGATGATCGGGCCGCGCAAGGCAAAGAGGATCGCGGTCATCGCCACGGTGAAGACCGCGCAGAACAGCAGTCCGTCGCGGTAAGCCTGCCGGACCCGGTCCATCCGCCCCGCGCCGAAATTCTGGCCGATCACCGGGCCGATGGCCCCCGAAAGTGCGAAGATCACGCCAAAGGCCAATGGGGTCATCCGGCCCACGATGGCCATGCCCGCCACGGCCGCCTCGCCGTAGCTGGCCATGGCGCGGGTGACGACAGCTTGGCCCAGCGGCGTGGCCAGCTGGGTCAGGATCGCCGGGGCCGCGATGGTCACGATGGGCCGCAGGGCCACCGACAGCTCGGGGATACCGGGCCGCACCAGCCCGCCGTGGTGGCGAAAGATCGGGATCAGCGCGGTGCCCGCGATCACCAGCCGGGCCGCGACGCTGGCCAGCGCCGCGCCCGTCAGGTCGAGCCCCAGGCCGAAGATCAGGATCGGGTCCAGCACCGCGTTGACCAGCGCGCCCCAGATCGTCGCCATCATCGCGCGGCGCGCATCGCCGTGCGCGCGCAGGATCGCGCCGCCCACCATGCCGACGATCAGGAACGGCAGGCTGGGCACAATGATCCGGAGGTAGTGCACGGCAAGGTCCAACGTCTCGCCCGTGGCCCCCATGAGGGATGCCAGCGCCGTGAGGTTCAGCCAGACCGCCGCCGCGAAGATCGCGCCGAAGATCACGCCCCAGACCAGCGCCGCCGCGGCCTGCGCGCGGGCCAGATCCGCGTCTCCCTGTCCCAGCGCCCGGGCCACCAGTGCGCCCGCCGCGATGGCCATTCCGATGCCGAAGGAGGTGGTAAAGAACAGGATCGCGCCCGCATATCCCACGGCCGCGGCCAGTTCCGCGTTGCCCAGCATCGCAATGAAGACCATGTCGATGAAGTCGACCGCGAAGACCGCCATCAGCCCCACGGACGAGGTCAGCGCCATCACCGTGATATGGCGAAAGAGGTTGCCCTGCAGAAAGACCGCGCGTGCTTCGGCCATGTGGCCTCCGGAGTGAATCCTGGGTGATCTGGCCACCCTTGGGACGAAGGCGCAAGGCTTTGCTTGCCGCGCTCGGCCGGTGTCAGATGACGAGGAAAGCGAAGGGCAAGACACCGAACAGACCGTAGAGCCCCAGCCGTGCGCCCGGCGAGAAGGATTGCCCGCGTGTGAAGACAAGGACGCAAAGGACACCAAGCGTGGCCTCGAACGTCAGCGCTGCGGGCAGGTTCACATGATACCAGTCCGTTCCGATGGGATGGCTATCCGGCCCGAACACATGATGCCCGTAGCCCGCAACCAGGTCACCCAGCCAGTGGCCCAACGACAAGGCCATGGCGCTCAGCGCGAACGCCCGACGACGTGTCACACCGAAGGCGATCCCACCGGCCAGCAACGTCCAACCGATCTGGGGAACAAGGTCATGGCTGATGGTAATCTCCGTCATGTTGGTGGCCAGAGACGGGCCCTCCGCACCTGTCGGTTCCATGGTCTCGATGCCGAGTGCCACGAAGCTGAACATCGCGATATCGATCAGAAAGGCGCTGACCAGAAGAAGCCACCAGGGCATGTCCGGTGCAGCGCGTTTCGCGACCAGGGTCGTGGCCGCGTGACCGAGGATCATTGGGCGGATTTTTCGCGGAGCTTCATGACGGCTGCCACCGGTCGGATCATGACCACAAGATCGGTTATCTTGCCGTCGGCATCGAAGCGGATGATGTCTATGCCCGTGAAAGTTGCATCGCCGACGCTGCCGCGGAACTCCAGCACATGGCCTTCGTCGCCGCTGAACCAACGCGCATACTCGAAACTCTCGAAAATATCGAATGACTGACGCAAGCTGCCGACGACGGCATCCTTGCCCTGCAGGGGCATTACGTCAGCCGGACTGTGGTAGGTCACGTTGTCCACCAGGAGATCCGGCAGTTTGTCCCAATCACGTTGACCAAAGATGCGCTGCCATTCGTCCAGTCCGACTTGCTCGTGCTGGTTTCGGATCCTTTCGAATGCGTTGGAAGTGGTTTCGCTCATGGGTAACTCCTGATTTTCAGCGAAGGTTGAAGAGACCGGTGTAACGATCGCGTCGTCGACCATGGCTGACTGGTCCACGCGGGGTTCATGCGACCGTTTGAGCGACCAGTTTCTCCACCACCTCGGCCGTGGTCAGAATGGCGTGGGCGTAGGTCGGACCGTTGATGTCGTGGGCGGCGTGCATCGCTTCGGCCGACATCGCCGCCGTGGCATCACGGACCAGCGTCACATGGTAGCCAAGCTCGGCTGCAACGCGGGCCGACGTCTCGATGCAGGTATTGGCGATCAGCCCGACAAAGATGACGTGCGTGATCCCGTGCTGTCGCAGCTGCACGTCGAGGTCGGTGTTGGCGAAGCTGGACGCGCCCCAATGTTCCTTGATGACGATATCGCCGGTTTCCGGGCCAAACCCATTGTACCATTCACCGCCCCAACTGCCTTCGGCGAACAACTGGTATTCATGCGCCGCGGCCTGTGACGGTGTCAGGTGCGCCCATCCTTCGAAGTCCGTGGCTTGGTGCCGGTGATGCGGCAGGATGAAGATCGGCATACCGGCCTCGCGGGCCGTCGCACGGATCTTGGACAAGTTGGCATGAAGGCCAACCGATGTGGCGACCTCGCTCAGGGCTGGCCACATCTTGCCGCCCTCCGCAAGAAAGTCGTTGTAGGGATCGACGCAAAGAAGCGCCGTCCGGCCCTTGGGGTATTGCGTGTCAGTCATGGATCATTCCTTCGAGGTTTGGGCAGACAGTTAGGGGACGACCCGAGGTCATGTGGCGCTCTCACCGGCCAGTGCTGTGACAACCTCCGCCGCGGTACGGATGGCGTGGGCATAGGTTGGGCCGTTGATGTCGTGCGCCGCGTGCAGCGCTTCCGGGAAAAAGGCCGCCGTTGCGTCGCGAACGAGCGTCACATGATAGCCGAGTTCTGAAGCATACCTTGCGGAGGCTTCGGTGCAGGTATTGGCAATCGCCCCGATAAAGATGACATGGGAGATGCCGCGTTGGCGCAACTGCACATCCAGATCGGTGTTGGCGAAGCTCGATGCGCCCCAGTGTTCCTTGACGACGATATCGCCATGGTCGGGGCCGAAGCCTTCGTAGAAGGTTCCGCCCTTGCTGCCTTCGGCGAACATCTGGTGTTCATGGGCTGCGGCCTGGAACGGCGTCAAGTGGGCCCACCCCTCGAAGTCGCCGGCACGGTGGCGGTGATGGGGCAGGATGAAAATCGGATGCCCGGCCTCGCGCGCGGCCGCACGGACCTTGGCGAGGTTCGCATGGAGATCGACCGCACGGGAAACCTCGCTGAGGGCGGGCCACATCTTGCCGTCCTCGGCAAGGAAATCGTTATAGGGATCGACGCAAAGAAGCGCTGTCCGGCCGATAGGGTACGCAGTTTCTGCCATGGGTCGTTCCTTTCGGGGAGATGTCGGGAAACTGGCTTACTGGTCTTTGCCGTGGCATCGCCAGCGTCCGGCGCGGGGCGGTTCGGTGGTGCGACCTTGCCCAGGCGCAGGCGTTCCGGGCGCGAGACTTGCCGCGACGGTCGGGAACAGGCGCAAGAGATGGGTCACGCGAAATCCACCGCTTTGTTGAACGGCATTTCACGCGGGCGCTGGCCCGTTGCGGCGAAGATCGCATCGGCGAGGGCGGGCGCCGCGGGGGCCGTTGCCGGTTCTCCCAGGCCGCGGACACGGCCCGCAAGGCCGAGCAACCGCGTGTGGAACCGCGGCGTCTGGTGGAGGCGCACGCCTTCGAACGCATCGAAATTGGTCTGCTGCACGGCGTGGTTCTCGTAGGTCAGCTCGCAGTTCATCGCGTGTCCAAGGCCGAATATGGCCGCTCCGGTCAGTTGTGCCTCGGCGTTGATCGGGTCGAAGACGGTGCCGCAATCGGCGGCGATCCAGACCGCGTCAATGCGCAACCCGCGGTCGGTCATGGTCACGTCGATGACCTCGGCCACAGGCACGCCGTGGGTGTGGGCGAAGGCGATGCCGCGCCCGCGCCCCGGCCCGATATCGGCACCCGCCCAGTTCGCCATCTCGCCGACGGCCTCCAGAACGCGGCGGCTATCGGCGTCGGCGATCAGGCGCAGCCGTTCCTCCAGCGGATCGGCGCCGGCGGCGTGGATCAGTTCGGACAGGAAGCTTTCGTGGAAGAAGCTGTTGGAACAGGCCCCGGGGGACCGCCACGACCCGACCGGCATCATGGGCGGTGCGGCATAGCCCGTGATGCGGTAGTTCGGGATCGCATAGGGCTGGTCGAAGGCGCCCCAGACCAGCATCGTGTCCGGCCCCGGCGGCACGATGAAGACGCGACCGAACCACGATTGCACGAGCGAGGGGCTGATCGTGTCGAGATCATAGGTCACCACGCGGCCGTCCGCGACTGTGCCCCGGCCAAGCGCCATGTGCAGCGGCCGGGGGAAATCATGGGTCATATCCTCTTCGCGGCTCCAGGTCGTCTTGATCGGGGTGCCGGGCATCGAGGCGGCGATCTGGATCGCCTGCACCACGTAGTCGTGATCGAGCCTGCGGCCGAAGCTGCCGCCAGCGGGCAAGGCATGCAGGGTGACCTGCGACGCATCGAGGCCTGTCACCGCAACCGCGGCGTCGCGCACGACGTGGGGGACCTGCGTCGCCGTCCATATCGTCACCCTTTCCGACTCGACCAGCACCGTGGCGCTGAGCGGCTCGAGGGCCGCGTGCGCGAGAAAGGGCGCGCGGTATTCCGCCGCGATCGCGGTGGCGCCGTCCAGCGCGGCCTCGACATCGCCATCGTCGCGCAGACGGCTATTGCGGAATTCGTCGGTGTGGGCATCCGACAGCGCCTGCCACATCTCGGCACTGCTGGCGGGATAGTCGGGGGGCAGCCAGTCGACCTCCAGCGCCTGCGCGGCCTGAAACGCGAACCAGGTGTTCTCGGCAACGACCGCCAGCCCCTCGTTCACTTCAACGACCGACCGCACACCGGGCATCGCAAGGGCGGCATTGGGGATGTAGCCCGCCATGCCGCCACCGCGCCCCGGGTTGGCGCGCACGGTCGCGTGGAGCATGCCGGGCAGCACCACGTCGATGCCATAATCCTGCGTGCCGGTCGATTTGGCCACGATGTCGAGTCGCTGATACGCCTTGCCCAGCCGCCGCCAGTTGGAAGCAGGCCGGAGTGTCACATCCGTGACCGGGTCGATGGCGGCCGCCTCGGCCGCAAGCGCGGTATAGGCGATGTGCGTCCCGTCGGGCAGAATGACATGCCCGTCCTCGGTCCGCAGCTCGGCCATGGGCACACCCGTGCGCGCCGCCGCTGCCGCCTTCAGGGTTTCGCGGGCGGTGGCTCCAGCCAGGCGCAAGGTCTCGTGAAGGTCCGCGACGGAGGACGATCCGCCCGTGAACTGCGAGCCCGACAGCCGTGCGACATTGACCATCAGGTCGCGCACCGTCCGGGCCACGAACCCGTGCTCCCATGCCGGGAACGGCAGACCTTCCGCCGCGACGCTCCCGTTGAAATATGCCGGGTGCGGCTGGCCGGGGTCGAGCGTTGCGGTGCTTGGGTCGATATCAAGCTCCTCGGCAATCAACATGGCCTGGGTCGAGGCGATGCCTTGTCCCACATCGGCACGCGGCACGATCAGGGTGATGCCCTCTGGCGTGATCTTGACGAAGGGCGTCAGCGCGGCCTCGCCTTCCCCGAGTTCACCCAGCAAGGGGTTGGGCGTGGCACGGGTGACGAACCAGGCCCCGAAGGCGACACCGCTCACAATGGCGGCGGACCCGATCAGGAAGCTGCGGCGGGCGATCGTTCTGGCGCGGCCCATCCCTCACGCCTCCCGCATCGCGGAGGCCGCGGCGTGGACGGCGGCACGGATCCGCGGATAGGTGCCGCAACGACACAGGTTGCCGGACATCGCGGCGTCGATATCGGCGTCGGTCGGTGCCGGGTTTTGGGCCAGTAGGTCGGCGGCCTGCATGATCTGGCCAGACTGGCAGTAGCCGCACTGTGCCACCTGATGTGCGATCCAGGCTTCCTGAATGGCGTGCAGCGCGTCCGGTGTGCCCAGCCCCTCGATCGTCGTGATCTCGCCCCAGACATCGGCCAGCGCCACCTGGCACGACCGCACGGCCTGCCCCCCGATATGGACGGTACAGGCACCGCACTGCGCGATCCCGCAGCCGTATTTGACGCTGGTGATATTCAGACCGTCCCGCAGCGCCCACAGCAGGGGCATGTCGTCCGGCAGGTCGACGCTATAGGCGGTTCCGTTGATCGTCAGGTTCATGGCCGTCTCCCGGATCCACGTGTCAGGATGTGATCGCTCTCGGTCGGAGGGAAACTTGCGGATCGTCCGGATCGCGTGCCGATCGTTTCAATATCGTTGCACCCATCCGCGCGGACCGCGCTCCGGGTGCGGAGGGCGAGGTCCAGCGCGACGATCTCCGCCAGGATCGACAGTGCCAGCCCGCGTGCATCACGGGTCGACGGGATCAGGCCGACGGGCGCGTGAAGCCGCGCCAGACGGTCAGGGTCGATGCCCGCCTCCTGCAGCAGCCGCAGCCTCCGGGCTGCGACGCGGCGACTGCCGAGCGCGCCGACGTAGCAGGCCGGACCGCGCAGGGCCGCCGCGATGATCCCGACGTCCTTTTCATGGTCATGATGGAAGGTCAGCACGGCGGTCCGCGCATCGGCGAGCAGCAGGATGTCGCCACCATCCGGGCTGTCCGGATCGACGGCACCACCGACGGCCGCGCCTGGCCCGGCCTCGTCCGCGCGCACGACATTATACCCCGCCGATTTTGCCAGGCGCGCAAACAGGCTTGCATCCTCACCCTGACCAAAGACAAGAAACTGGATCTCGGGCACGCGGGCCGCGACGAAATCGAACCCCCGCCATCCGGTCCGCCCAGTCGGGTCGAGTCCGATGGCACCGTCGGGCTGAAAGCGAAGCGCTGTGCGAACACGCCCCCGGTCGAGACACGCCATATCTCGGAGGGACCGCGTGTCACCGACCGGGAACAGCGTTATGTCGAGACCGCCACCGCAAGGAAGGCGGATATCGAAGAAAGGCGACCCGATCCCATAGCGCAGGGTCACCGGTCTGCCGCCGTCGAGAACCTGGCGCACGTGCAAAGCAAGGTCGGCTTCGATACAGCCCCCGGTCAACTGACCGTCAATCCGGCCGTCGCGCCACAGGCACATCATCGCGCCCGCACGCCGCCAACCCGTTCCATGCACAGCCGTAATAACAGCGAGGACACAGTCCTCTGGATCGTCCAGTGCGGCGGCGAATGGATCGCGTGGGCCGTCTTCCGACAGGTCGGTGGCTGGCCGCGACACCGACCAATCCTCCCAGTCCTGCGGCGTATCGAGATCGAGTATCGCGCGGCGCTCGAACAGCGGCACCGGCAGGATTCGCCGGTGGTGCTTGGTAAGGATGGCCCGCGCGCCTGTATCGCCCGAAAGCAAACCCATTTCGGGCACGATGTCAGGCGGCAGAATGACCGGATGACCCGGAATAGACCCGGCCATGCCCTGGATGATGCGCTCGGGATTCGCTGCGTGTGCGGTCCAAAGCCGCTCCAGATCGCCGGCGCCGATTTCGGGCATGTCCGCTGGCAGGATCATCAGCGGCGATGCCGGTCCGGTGTCGGCCGCGGCACAGCGCAGGGACGCCGACATGCCCGTGGCGTGATCCCCGACCGGCAGCACACGCAGCGCAAGCCCGGCCAAGGCGGCACGCCGCGCGCCATCGTTGGGCCGAAGTGTCACCAGCACGCGCTGCCCGCTCGCCAGGGCATGAAGCGCAGCCCGCCGGATCAGCGGAACGCCATCGACATGGCGCAGGAGCTTGTCTTCTCCACCCATCCGCCGCGCGGCACCGGCGGCGGGAATGACGATCGTGGCGGTCATGGCGCCTGCTGCGCCGGTAGCGGGGCGAACCCCGACAGACAAAGGGCAACGCGCCCGCGAAGGAACGGATGGCGCGCGACAGGCTCCGTGAAGCTGGCGATGTTCAGGCCGTCCCGCCGCGCCCGGCGCGGAGACACGTCATATGGCAAGCGCCCAGAGTGACTTTTGCCGTTTACGGAAAATTCCATGGCTTTTTTCCAGACATTGCATGGACGGCAACCAGCCCATCTCCGGTTAATTTAGGCGCAGCGTTATGGGTCGGCGATATGCAAATGCGATCATGCGCATGCAAATCCGGTCAGGCGATCGTCAGGATATGGTCATGCCCAAATGCCCGTGGCATACGAGCCAAGCACTTGTGATGCAGGGCAGATGGACAACGCACAGACCTATTCCCTTTTCATGGCGACCGACGTGGCGTGCCGCATCCTTGGGGTCGATCCGCAAGTGATGCTTGAAACGGCAGGCCTGGACGCGCTTGCGCATGGCCGAACCGAGGCGCGCGTGACGGCGTCGCAGTATTTCGATTGTTGGAACACGATGGCCGTGCTGTCGCCGCGCCCGGATTATGTACCCCACCTTGGTGTCGCGATCTCGCGCGGACCGGTGATCCCGGTCTTTTTCACACTGTCCTGCGCGCCCGACATGGAAACCGGCCTGATGCGTCTGGCGCAGTTCAAGTCGCTCTTGGGCCCGACGCTCATGCGGGTGTTCCGGGATGACGGGCTGTTGCGGTTGGAATTCGACACCGTCGATGCCAGCGTCCCGATGCCACCCAGCCTTGATGCCCTGCAACTTGTGGTCGCGGTGGAGAACATTCGCGGGGCGGCGGCCCATCTGATCTGCCCGGTTGCAGCGGGTTTCGATGGATCGGAAGAGGATCGGCGCATGATCGCCGGTCATCTCGGCGTGATGCCGGAGCGTTCGCATGCCGCCTACGTGGCGTTTTCGCCCGAAGATGCCAAACGGCGGTTCATTTCCGAAAACCCTGCCCTCTGGGCCGATATCGAGTCTGACTTGAAGCTGCAACTGGCGGCCCAGAACGACCGCTGGCCTGTCGCCGAGCGGGTGCGGGGGGCCCTGGTCGATCTGATGCCGTCCGGGCGCACGGGGGCCGAAGATGTCGCTCTTTCCCTTGGGATCAGCCGCAGCACGCTGCAACGGCGATTGCGCGAGGAAAGGACGTCTTATCAGGCGGTGCTGGACGCCACGCGGCGCGACATGGCGATCCGGTATCTCACAAAGACCACCCTGCGCGCCGACGAGATCGCAAGTGTATTGGCCTACCGCGATGCCAACAGCTTCTCGCGCAGCTTTCGGCGGTGGACAGGCCAGGCACCGGTCGCCTTTCGTCAGGCGCCGACCCGTTCGAAAGGGCAGGCCGGAGAGAAGGCGTGATGTCGACGTCATTGCGGCGCGCGTTTTTGATGAGAGCAGAACCGCACGCATCAGCACCATCCCTTGAATTCGGCGATCACATCGCGTCGGAACAGTAGTCCGAGTGCCACGATCTGGGCGGCCATGAACAGGCCGATCCCCACATAGACCGTCGCGGCCGAGGCCATTTCGACCGGCATGGGGCTGATCATTTGCGTTATCAGTCCCTGCGAATAGTCGAACGCCCCCACGGCGTTGTAGGCCACGAGCGCGCCCCAGACCGCCATGCTGCGCCGGGTCCAGAACAGGTAGAGCATGACCAGCACGGCAAAGCCGATGATCGTGTCGCTCAGCCACGGACCGAACCAGCCATCCGGCGCGATGCCGCCGAACATCTGCAGCTCCGGCAGAAACAGGATTGTCTGTGCGCGAAAGATCGTAGCGCCCATCAACAAGGCGATGGTCCATCGGATATTTGGTTTCATGAGGACCCCTATGGGATTGGCTTTGGCCTACTGGACTGGCGTAAAATCCGCCGCCGCGTCGAAAACGACGAAGACCTGACAGACCTCTGGCCCCAGACAATCCTCGGCATGGGGCACGCCACCGGGCTGGAACCAGTAGGAGCCGGGCAAAAGGTCGGGCCCGCGATCCGGTTCGGAAAGCTCCCAATGCTGCATCCGGCCCTTCACGACCATCGCCCAGTATCCGTGTTCATGGGTATGCGGCAGCACCTCGTAGCGCACCGGGTCGAGCAGTGACGTCATGGCCGTCGGCTGCCCGGTCCCGACCCCGCCATAAAGTGCGACGCTACGAACGCCGGGGGCAGGAAACGGCGCGAAGGCGACCTGATCGGCGGGAACGCGGATGCCCGTATCTGGCACTTGCGGGTCCTGTGCTTGCGCTTCGGCGCCGAGCCCTGTGGCGAGCGTCAGGGCAAGCGCGGCGCGCTTCATGAGATGGCGGAATATCTGGGTGTTGGGCATGGAGCTTCCTTCCTTGTTGCAGGGGACAGACCTACGCTGATTGCGCGCGCATCGCGCGCAGCACAAATACTGGGGTGGCAAGGGTGATCAGGACGCGGGGGATATGGCCCAGAAGCCAAAGCCCGCGGATCGTGGCTGAATTCTCCTCTGTCACCTGAGCGACAAGGGCGATGCTCTTGTAGAAATCCAGCGCATCCCCAACAGGTGACTCGATTGCCGCCGCAAGGCGCACGTTGAGCGGCATGTGATAGAAGATCGTGATCAGCGAAACGGCCAGATACAGCCACAACGCGATCACCCAGTTCCGCTGTGCCGGGGCATGATCCCAATCGAGCCGGGCCGACAGGATCAGGCCCACCGGCATCAGCAGGAACAGCGGCATGATGGTGAACAGGAAATTACTGAACTGGGGAAAGAATTGCGTGACAAAATCACCAGGAGGGAGACTGAGCCAGTATACCCCCATCGACAGCCCGATGAAGAGATTGGCGCCGAAGAAGGCGGCCGAGGTGATGACCGCCAGCGCGTTGACACGGGCGCGGTAGGTATTGGATGGCATGACGGTCGCCCTGTCTTTGGAGGTCAATGAAACTCGGTCTTTGCGAACTGGCGAAACAGGAAGGCAGGCGCGATCCGGCTCATCCACTTGATCTGGCGCGATTGTCCCAGCAGCATCTCGGTCTGGTTTCGGAGCAATCCGCCCAGGATTTCGCGCACCAGGTCGGCGGGTTTCATCTTCTTGAAGTTGCCGGACTTCAGCGCCTTGGCCATGTCGGTATCGACGACGGGCGGCATTGCTTCGAAAACGGTGATGCCATGGGGCTGCAACTGGTGGCGCAATGTCTGCGCGCAGTGATGGATCAGGGCCTTGGTCCCGGAATAGACCGGCGTTCCGGGCGACGCGACGAAGGCGATGCCTGACCCGATGAACAGGACCGCCGGCTGCGCGCTTTTCTCCAGAAGCGGCAGGGCGCGCCGCGTCAGGGTCAGCGGCGCCGTCGCGTTGATGGCGATTTCGCGCTCAATCTTGTGCAGCGTGTCGGGATCGGTCCTGAAGTCGTAAGCGAGAAAAATGCCCGCATTGTTGACCAGCAGATCCAGCCGTCCGTGCTGCGCTTGAACACTTGCAAGCATGCGATCCTGATCGTTGGCACTGGTCACATCGGCGACCATCGCCTGCGCCCCGGTCCGGCGCGCGGCATCGGCAAGCCTGCCCTCGTCGCGCCCGCAGATGACGACCGTGTTGCCAAGCGCCACGAGTTGCCGGGTCAGTTCGAACCCGATGCCGGAACCGCCGCCGGTGACGAGTACGATCTTCGATGTCAGGTCCAAGCTAATCTCCCCAAATCGCAGGTGTCGCAGGTTTCATCGTCACGGTAGGCGCGGCGCGGCGCCGTCTGCCACCGTCAGGGCCTTGCAGACCGTTCCAATGGCTTGCACATCATCTCAGGCCCGTTGCGTGGCGTGCAGGAAGCTTGTCCAGTGCATGGTGGGATGTTCCCCCGCGAAAGGCCCCCGGCATGCACGCTCAGGACAGGTCCGCGATCTATACATCGGCCGTGCTGTCCGGCCCGGTCTGCGGGATGCTTGGCGTGGACTGGGCTGACGTTCTCGCCCATGCGGGCATCGTGGCGACCGAGCGAAACGACCGTGCCTTTCTGGTCTCAGCCGACGAATACCTGCGCCTCTGGACCGCGATGATGGACCTGTCAGGACAGCCGGATGTGGCGCGGCTACTGGGGCTGCGCATGGCGGGCGGCCCCGCGATCCCGGTTCTCTTTGCGCTGTCGACCGCGCCGGATTTCGAAACCGGCATCGCGCGCATGGCACAGTTCAAGAGCCTGTTTGGGCCGATGCGGTTCGTGGTCACGCAAAGCGAGTCGGAATTCACCGTGCGTGTCGCCCCGGACCTGCCCGGCACCGCCTTGCCCGGCACGTTCACCAGCCCGCAGATCGTCTATCTGCACGCGCAAGCCAACGCGCTGGCGCGGCAACCGATCCGGCCCCTGCGCCTGTGTGTTTCCATCAAGTTCGTCAATGACATGGTGCGGCTCAAGCGCGAGACTGGCGCGCTTGCGCCAAAGCCGCAGGGCAATCCGGGACGCGGCAAGCTGACCGATGTCAAAGACTGGGTGCGGCGCCGGATCGCGGCCGCCCCGACCTCACGATCGATGAACTGACGGCGGAACTTGCTGCCGACCACGGGTTGAAG
>NZ_QDFI01000010.1 GCF_003254465.1 Meridianimarinicoccus zhengii | reverse complement strand
CCTGTGCGGCTGCGGCCACAACATCCGCAAGATCCTCGCCCACCTGAGGGCTCTTTTGGCCCTCCTGCTGGCCGCGATCGCCACATTCATGGACGCCCTGATGGCTGAAAACTGTCGCGGCAATCGTCAGAGCGGCCAGCCAGAAGTTTGTTCAGCCTGAACTAAAGATCAACGGCAGGCCTGTTGCGGAACGCGGCGGTCGGCGTCGCAAACAGCCGCACCGCGCGTTTCGCAAGCTGTCGGGGCATCGACGCGCCAGATCCCGGGCTGTCATTGCACGAGAAAAGCCCGGGCGACCAAAGCCCGGACCTGCAAGACCGACGATCTGTTTGGCCGCCTCTCCCAGCACGACTGATCGAGCCGCGCATGCGTGTCAGCCCGCGACTTGCACCTCAGGCTGCTGCCATGTGCCATCCAGCACGGACGCCTCGGGATAGTAGACGCGCAGCACCACCATGAACGGCCCCTCCGGTGTGGGCAGCCAATTCCTGGCCATGTCTCCCTCGGGTTGCGTTGCCGACAGATAGATCGACGTGCTGCCGTCATCCCCTGTCACAAGATCCGGCAGCATGGGGGAGTTGATCAGATACCGATCGATCGGGTTGGCCACCAGAAACTGATCCGGAAGATCGTACATGGTGAGCGACCAGAACGCTTTCGCGGGCGGAAGCTGGCCCTTTTCGAACCGGATCACATAGCTCTTGTCACCCGACAGGGGCTGGCCGTCCTCGGACACCGCGAAAAGGCCATAGAACGCCTCTTCCTTTGAATTCCCGAGAATACCCATCTGGGCGCCCACGGCACGGTTCACGTAATCACCGTTGAGGAAAGCACGGGTCCCGAACAGGTTTCCCGAATTGGCCGTGACCGCCCGGCGCGCGTCGATCTCGGCCTGACCGTCGGCCATTCCAGCCTTCAACGCCTCGGCCATCTCGCCCGGCAAGGCGGCGAAGTCGATCGTCTCGCCCGGCACGATGCCGATCTGGGCAAACCGGTCCCGCAGGTCCTTTTCATCGGGAAGAACCGCGACGTATTGCAGGATGAAGGACAGCAGATTGAACAGTTCAAGCGAGGTCCGTTCATCGGCGGCCGACAAGGGTGTGGGGAAGTTCACGGGCGTCGCGGCAGCCG
This sequence comes from Meridianimarinicoccus zhengii, assembly GCF_003254465.1. Taxonomy (GTDB): domain Bacteria; phylum Pseudomonadota; class Alphaproteobacteria; order Rhodobacterales; family Rhodobacteraceae; genus Meridianimarinicoccus; species Meridianimarinicoccus zhengii. The sequence continues at coordinate 83,454 of NZ_QDFI01000010.1, read as the reverse complement.
GGGCAGGCGTCCCCGCAAATCCGGAAAGCGGCGCGAGTGCGTAACCCGCCTGGATCGCGCGCACATTGTCGATGTCGTCCGTGCCGAACAGCTGCGTGCGGTAGATCGCCAGCACGAAGTCCGTCTCGGATCGAATGACCTTGGTGACGCCGTCTGGCGTCTCGCCGGTCCACCCCGGACCGGCGATCAGGAAGCTGCCACCGTCATTTCCGGTGGCGCGGGTGCCAAGATAATCGAAGTTGTGCGTGTAGGCGTCGACCAGCTGGACCGAGAAATAGCGATCCGCTTCGATCTTCGGCAGGGTCAGGACAATCGGTTCGGCCCGCAGATCGAGCCATGTAAAGGAATACGGCGTGTCCGAATTCGGGGTCTGCACGGCCGTGTCGGCGGGTGTGTAGACATTGGCCTCGCTGTAAAGCCCGTTCGGTGGCCCCTTGTATTGCCTGTCAGTCTCATCGACGAAGTACGCCCACATGATGCGGTAGTAATCCACCATCGGGAACCCATAGATATAAGCCTCCTTCGCAATCGCACGGGCATCGGCGGCGGAAACGGCAATCTGGGCGCGCACTGGCAGCCCGAATGTCCCGGCAGCCACGAGTGCCATTGCGGTGGTGGTGGTCAGGGTGAACCTGCGACGTGTTATTTTCATTGGGTATCTCTATTTCTGGCGGTGAATCCGCCGTGGGTAATCCCCGTGTTCTTAGCACGCCATGATGTGGGTCAATGTTGAAAACGCGCTTTGCCTGCACACGGGCCCGAAGCAGCCCCCCGGACAGCCACCACACCCCCCTTTGCACCCCCCCATCCTTTCGCGCTACCACCCGCGCAGACCGTCGCACCCTGCGCCGTGACACGCCCCGCGAAAGGACCGCGCCATGACCCATATCGTCTTCCTCGACCGCGACACCGTTGCGCCGCAGATCGCCCTGCCGGTCCCGGCCTTCGATCACACGTGGGAAAACCACGCCCGCACCGCGCCCGACCAGACGGCCGAACGGCTGGCCGACGCCACAATCGCCATCACCAACAAGGTCCGCATCGGACAGGCAGAGCTTGACGCGGCCCCGCACCTGCGCCTGATCGCCGTCGCCGCCACCGGCTATGACTGCGTGGACGTGGCCGCCTGTGCCGCGCGCGGCGTGGCCGTCGCCAATATCCGCGGCTACTCGGTCAACACGGTGCCCGAACATGTCTTCACCCTGCTGCTTGCGCTGCGCCGCAGCCTTGTGCCGTATGTCACCGACACCCGCGACGGGGCGTGGCAGCGCGCCGGGCAGTTCTGCTTCTTCGACCACCCGATCCGGGATCTGGCCGGGACGACCATGGGCATCGTCGGGCGCGGCGGCATCGGCGGGCGTGTCGCGGATCTCGCCCGCGCCTTCGGGATGGAGGTGATCTTCGCCGCCCGACCGGGCCAGCCGTCGGGCGACGGGCGCGTCGCGTTCGACGAATTCTGCGCGCGGGCCGACGTGATCTCGCTGCACTGCCCGCTGACCGACGCCACGCGCGGGCTGCTGGGCGCCGATGCCTTCGCACGGATGGACCGTGCACCCATCATTCTGAACACCGCGCGCGGCGCCCTGGTCGACCTGCCCGCGCTGGAAGCGGCGCTCGATGCGGGGCAGGTGTCGGGCGCGGGCATCGACGTGGCCGACCGTGAACCCCCCGCCGCCGACGACATCCTGATGCGGCTGGCGGATCATCCCCGCGTGCTCGTCACACCCCACATCGCCTGGGCGTCGGACGAGGCCCAGCAGACCCTCGCCGACCAGCTTGGCGACGTGCTGGCGGCGTTTCATGCGGGCGCGCCGATCAACCTCGTGTCGCCCGCGGGTTAAGCCGCTGATATGTCGCGGAGTCATACGAAAGTCATACGGGAGTCATACGCGATTCATACGCCGCCGAAGCGGGTATCATCGCACCGCCTGCGACCAAAGCCCTAGAGACAAAGGTCCCATCCCGGTCCAGCCTGCGCACGGAGGAGCACAAGCATAAAGGGAGGAAACCATGCTCGACACCACCGCGGAGACCGAGGTCACCCAGGTTCTCGACACGTTCGGCACGGCGCTGGAACAAGGTGACATTCAGGCTGCAACCGCTTGTTTCGCAACGGATTGCTACTGGCGCGACCTCGTGGCGTTCACCTGGAACCTGCACACGAGCGAAGGCCGGGACCAGGTCGCGGACATGCTGGAAAGCCAGCTCGCGCATGTCCGCCCGACCGGCTGGGCCATCGCCGCAGGCGAACCCGCGACGACGGACGACGGCATCACCACCGCCTGGATCACCTTCGAAACCCACCAGTCCCGCGGCTACGGCCTCGTCCGCCTCCGCAACGGCCTCATCTGGACGCTGCTGACCACGATGGTGGAACTCAAGGGGCATGAAGAGCCGAAAGGCTTCGACAGGCCGCTGGGCGCGAAGCACGGCGCGACACCCAACCAGTTGACATGGAAGGAAGAACGCGAGGCGGAGGCGCGCGATCTCGGCTACAGGACGCAGCCCTACGTGCTGATCGTCGGCGGCGGGCAGGGTGGTATCGCCCTTGGTGCGCGGCTGCGGCAACTGGGCGTGCCGACCATCATCGTGGAGAAGAACGACCGCCCCGGCGACAGCTGGCGCAACCGCTACAAGTCGCTCTGCCTGCATGACCCGGTCTGGTACGACCATCTGCCCTACATCAAGTTTCCGGAAAACTGGCCCGTCTTCGCCCCCAAGGACAAGATCGGCGACTGGCTGGAAATGTACACCAAGGTGATGGAGCTGAACTACTGGACCCGCACCAGTTGCAAGTCCGCGAAATATGACGAGAAATCAGGCGAGTGGACCGTCGTCGTGGACCGCGATGGCGAAGAGGTGACGCTGAAGCCGAAGCAACTCGTGCTCGCCACGGGCATGTCGGGCAAGGCCAACGTGCCGAATTTCCCCGGCATGGACAGCTTCAAGGGCGACCAGCACCATTCCAGCAAGCATCCCGGACCGGACGCCTATCGCGGCAAGAAGGCGGTGGTGATCGGCTCCAACAACTCCGCCCATGACATCTGCGCCGCGCTTTGGGAAAACGACGTGGACGTGACCATGGTGCAGCGGTCCTCCACCCATATCGTGCGGTCCGACACGCTGATGGAGATCGGGCTCGGCGCGCTCTATTCCGAGGAGGCCGTCCGGTCCGGCATGACCACCGAAAAGGCCGACCTGATCTTTGCGTCGGTGCCTTACGCGATCCTCGCCGATTTCCAGAAGCCGCTCTACGATCAGATGCGCGAACGCGACAAGGATTTCTATGAAGGGCTTGAAAAGGCGGGCTTCTGGCTGGACTGGGGCGCGGATGACAGCGGGCTGTTCCTGAAATACCTGCGCCGCGGTTCGGGCTATTACATCGATGTCGGCGCCAGCCAGTTGATCATCGACGGCAAGATCAGGCTCGCCCATGGCAACGTGAAGGAAATCGTGCCCGATGGCGTCGTGCTGGAAGACGGCACGAAGCTGGAGGCCGACCTGATCGTCTATGCCACCGGCTACGGGTCCATGAACGGCTGGGCGGCGGACCTGATCGGGCAGGACGTGGCCGACAAGGTGGGCAAGTGCTGGGGCCTCGGGTCTGACACGCCAAAGGACCCCGGGCCATGGGTCGGCGAGCAGCGCAACATGTGGAAGCCGACGCAGCAGCCGGGGCTGTGGTTCCACGGGGGCAACCTGCACCAGTCGCGCCACTACTCCCAGTTCCTGTCGCTGCAACTGAAGGCGCGGATGGAAGGGATCGAGACGCCGGTCTACGGCGTGCCGGAAACCCATCACCTGGGCTGAGGCACGTGCCAAGGATCGGTCTCGGCCGCCGTTGACACCGCTCCTCCTGCGCGCAAGTGTCCGCGCGCAGGAGGAAGTTCACATGATCCAAGCATCGATCGCCGCCGGGGCGGCACGGTGATGACGCCCGAAGACCGCAGGTTGCTGACCGAGTTGTTCGAGACCGCCGTGGCCGCGGCCGACCCGGAAGCCGCGCTGCGCGCCAATCTGCCCGACCGTCCCAAGGGACGGACCGTGGTGATCGGTGCGGGCAAGGGTGCGGCGCAACTGGCCGCCGCGTTCGAGCGGCTCTGGGACGGACCGCTGACGGGCGTCGTGGTGACGCGCTATGGCTATGCCGTGCCCTGCGAACGTATCCGCGTGCTGGAGGCCGCGCATCCCGTGCCCGACGAGGCGGGACTGGCCGCCGGGGCCGCGCTGCTGGATGCCGTGTCGGGGCTGGGTCCGGATGACCTGGTGGTGGCGCTCGTATGTGGCGGCGGTTCCGCCCTGTTGCCCGCCCCGCCGGACGGCCTGACGCTGGCCGATGAACAGGCGCTGAACGACGCGCTCCTGCGTTCGGGCGCGCCCATCGGCGTGATGAACGCCATTCGCAAGCATGCAAGCCGGATCAAGGGCGGGCGGCTGGCCGCCGCTGCGGCCCCGGCGCGTGTCGTGTCGCTCGTGGTGTCGGATGTGCCGGGCGACGACCCGGCGGAGGTCGCCTCGGGTCCCACAGTGCCGTCGCGCGTGACGCTGGAAGAGGCACGCGCGCTCGTGGACGCCTACGGGATCGAGTTGCCGGAACGGATCGCCGCCCATCTGGCCCGCGATGCGGCCCGCGCGCCCGATCCCGGCGATTCAGCCTTCGCGCGGGCGGAGGTCCGGATCATCGCCTCCGCGCGCATCTCGCTGGAGGCCGCGGCGGCGGAGGCGGAACAGCGCGGCATCCCGGCGGCGATCCTGTCCGATGCCATCGAGGGCGAGGCGAAGGATGTGGGGCTCGTCCACGCGGCACTCGCGCGCGAGATCGCCGCGCGGGGGCGCCCGCTGGCCGCACCGGTTCTGCTGCTGTCGGGTGGTGAGACGACCGTGACGATCCGCGGGCAGGGCGGCCGCGGTGGGCGCAATACCGCGTTCCTGCTGTCCTTCGCGCGCGCCGTGGCAGGGCTGGACGGGATCGCGGCACTTGCAGCCGACACGGACGGGATCGACGGGTCCGAGGACAACGCAGGCGCCTTTGCCGACGGCGCCAGCGCCGAAAGGATGCGCGCGGCGGGCGTGGACCCGGGCACGGCACTGGCGCGGCACGACGCCTGGGGCGCATTCGATGCCGTGGGCGACCTGTTCGTGCCGGGGCCGACGGGCACCAATGTCAACGATTTCCGCGCCATCCTCGTCAGGCACGGGGGCTGCGGTCAATAAAGCCGCGCGCCGGGCGGAACCTCGGTATCGGGGGCGATCAGCACGACCTCGCCCGCGGCGTCGGGCACGCCGAGGACCAGCACCTCGGACCGCATGGGGCCGATCTGGCGGGGGGGGAAGTTCACCACCCCCAGCACCAGCCGCCCCACCAGCGCGGCGCATTCATAGTTCGCCGTGATCTGGGCCGAGGATTTTCGCAGCCCGATATCCCCGCCGAAATCGACCTGGAGCCGGTAGGCGGGCTTGCGCGCCTCGGGGAAGGGTTCCGCAGCCACGATCCGGCCGACACGGATGTCGAGCTTCAGGAAATCGTCGAAGCTTGCTTCCGGCGTGGCCGTCATTCGCCGAGTTCCCTGGATCGTTTCACGGCAGCGGCCACGGTGGCGCGCATCAGCGCGGCCAGGCCTGCGTCCTGATCCATCAGCGGCACGAGCGCGGCCTGGGTCACGCCGTTCGGGCTGGTGACGTTCTCGCGCAGGGTTGCTGGGGTGTCGTTCGCCTGTTCCGCCAGCGCGCCGGCGCCTGCCACGGTCGCCTTGGCGAGAGTCATGGCAAGATCGGGGGCCAGCCCCGCCTGTTCGCCCGCCGCCGCCAGCGACTCGATCATGTGAAAGACGTAGGCGGGGCCGGAGCCGGACACGGCCGTGACAGCGTCCATCTGCTCTTCCGACTCCAGCCGCACGGTCAGGCCGACCGCTTGCAGAAGCGTGTCGGCCATGTCCATCGCCGCGCCGCCTGCATGGGCGTTGCCGATCAGCGCGGTGACGCCTCGGCCCACGGCGGCGGGGGTGTTGGGCATGGCGCGGATGATGGGCGTATCCGCACCCAGCAGGGATTCGTAGCGTGCGATCGGGACACCTGCTGCGACCGACACGAACACTGTCGGGCCGTTACCCATCGCGGCGAGCGCGGGCAGCGTGTCGCCCATCATGTGCGGCTTTACCGCGACGAGCACCAGCGCGGGTGCAGCGGGCAGAGGGGTGTTCAGGTTCAGCCCCTTGATCCCGCGCAGCCAGTCCGACGGGTTCGGATCCTGCACCCAAACGGATGCCGGGGGCAGCCCGCCATCCAGCCAGCCCGCCAGCATGGCCGAGCCCATCTTGCCGCAGCCGATCAGAACCAATCCGCGCTGCTCAATCGTATCGTGCATGTCGTCCCCTTTTCCGTCGCCGCCAGAGGTTAGGCGCGGGGGTTGCCGGGTGCAATGGCCGCGCGCATGTCCGCGCCAGCAACGTGGCGCCATGCGCCGGGCGGGAGCCCGTCGAGCGTCCACGGTCCGATGGACCAGCGCACCAGCCGCAGCGTCGGTAGTCCCACGGCGGCCGTCATGCGCCGGACCTGCCGGTTTCGCCCTTCGCGCAGGGTGATCCGGAGCCACGCGTCGGGCACCGACTTGCGGAACCGCACGGGCGGATCGCGGGGCCACAGGTCTGGCGGGGCGATGGCCTCGGCGTGGGCAGGCCGGGTCGGGCCGTCCTTCAGGGTGATGCCGTTCCGCAGCGCCGCCAGTGCGTCGTCGTCGGGCATACCTTCGACCTGCACGAGATAGACCTTGGGCAGCTTGAACTTCGGGTCCGCGATGCGTGCCTGCACCGCCCCGTCGCCTGTCAGCAGCAACAGCCCCTCGCTGTCCTTGTCCAGCCGCCCGGCGGGATAGACGCCGGGCCGGTCGATCCATGCTGCCAGCGTGTCGCGCGCGCCGTCGCCCTCGCCGCCACTGAATTGCGACAGCACGCCGAAGGGCTTGTTGAACAGGATCAGCCCTCCGTCTGCGTCGGGCGGGCGGCGTTTCTTCGGGGCCATGATGCCGGCTTAACCCCATGTACGGCGTCCCGCAACGGTCAGTCACGCAAGGGGCGTGGCCCCGCTGGAAAAGCGCACCGGCGGGTATCTTGCATGGCCCGGGGATTGTGTGCCGAACGGGGGGCCGATACCGCCGCACACTTCGCCTGCCTGCCGGGACCGGAGGCGGGCCGCACGGCACACGCGGCCCCCGGCGCGGAGGCCACGCCCGGTGTCAAGCGAAACGGCCCGAGCGTTCCAGCACCTCGATCTGGTAGCCGTCCGGGTCCGCAACGAAGAAGAAACGCGCGATCTTTTTGCCATCCGGCGCGAATTCCACGAGCTTGCGGGGGTTGAACCCCTCGGCTTCGAACCGCGCGTGTTCGGTGTCGAGATCGGCGACCGACACCGCGAGATGCCCGTATCCGTCGCCAAGGTCATAGGGTTCGGTACGGTCCTTGTTGACGGTCAGTTCGACCTCGAACCCCGTCTCGTCATTGCTGAGATAGACCAGCGTGAAGCCGGAAAAATCCAGCCGGTCCGCGACCTCCAGCCCGAAGGCGCGGCGGTAGAAATCGACCGAGCGTCCCTCGTCGAGTACGCGGATCATGCTGTGGATTGCCTTGGCCATTCGTTCCTCCGTTTTGCGACACAGGCGCAGTGCACACGCGCACGATAGCGACAACGATCAGGGTCGCAACAGGGCGCAGCGCCGGCGGCTGTAAGGGTTACGGACAAGGCACAGAAACCCGCGTAAGCAACCGAAATGAAAAGAAAATGGACAGGCCACGTCCCGTTCGCGGCGCGCGGGCGGGTCGTGGACGGCTTCTTGCCGGGGCCGGGATATGTGCAGGGCGGCACGCGTCGCGCCGGGTCGGTTGTCGGACGTCGTGCTTGATCTGGGCCCCGCGCGGGCCGACATCTCGCCTGACAGGACACACAAGAATTCCGGAGACCAGACCATGGGCGACGCGATCACGGGCCGTATCAAGGGCATCCACCACATCACGATGATGGCGGGTGATGCGAGTGACAACAACGGGTTCTACACCCGCACGCTGGGATTGCGTCGGATCAAGAAGACCGTGAATTTCGACGCGCCCGAGGTGTATCACCTTTATTTCGGTGACGGGACGGGCACGCCGGGATCGGTGATGACGAGCTTTCCCTTCGGCGGCATGCCGCGCGGGCGGCGTGGCACCGGCGAGGTGACGATCACCGAATTCGCCGTGCCCCCGGGGGCGCTGGACTACTGGTCTGAGCGGTTTGCAGCGCGGGGCGTGGCCGGGCTGACCGAAGGCATGGCCTTCGGCGCGGCGCGGCTGGATTTCGAGGGACCGGACGGCGAGGGGCTTGCGCTGGTCGAGGCCGATGCGCGCGGGCGGGTGCCGTGGACGGGCGGCGATGTGCCCGCGGACAAGGGTATCCTTGGCTTCAACGGCGCACGCATGCGCCTGCGCGACGGGGCGGGCGCGGCGGACCTGCTGGGCTTCATGGGCTACGAGCTCGCGGGGCAGGACGGTGCGCTGACACGCTACCGTGTGCCTGGCGGCAACGCGGCGGATGTGATCGACATCGAGGTCCGGCCCCAAGATGCACCGGCGCGGCAGGGGGCGGGGTCCATCCACCACATCGCCTTCGCGGTCGAGGATGCCGAGGCCCATGTCGCGGTGCGTACGGCGCTGGTCGATGCGGGCTACGAGGTGACGCCGGTGATCGACCGGGACTATTTCCGCGCGATCTATTTCCGCGCGCCGGGTGGCGTTCTGTTCGAGGTGGCGACCCATGATCCCGGCTTCGCCCGCGACGAGGACCCGGCGGAACTGGGCACGGCACTGAAACTGCCCGCGCGGTACGAGCCGCATCGCGACCGAATCGAGGCCGGGCTGGACCCCATCGCGGACTGACGCTCAGGCCGGCGTGGCGGCGAACAGAACCTGTCCGCGCGGCAGCACAGTGGCGCTGCGCGTGAGATGCCAGCCGGTCTGCACCGCGAAATGGTGCAGGTCGGCTTCCAGCAGGTGATAGGGCGGGCGGATGTCGTGGGTCACGACGCCGTCCGGCTGTCGCAACGGGCGGGCTGCGCTGGCGGCATCGGGGGCCAGGAAAACGGTGAACAGCAGCATTTCCAGCCGCGGAAAGCGCCGCAGGTTGGTGAGCGCCCGGCGCAGATGGGCCATGGGCAGATGCGGGAACAGGGCAAATGCGATGGCGTGGGTGATGCTGTCCGGCACGCCGGGAAAGTCGAAGGCCGCATCGGCGATCAGGTGGTCCGCCGTCAGGCGCGTCGGGTTGGGCAATTCGACCTCCCGCCCGATGCGAAGGAGCGGCAACGAGGCATCGGTCGCCCAGTAATGGCCGGGATCGAGATAGGGCACCGCCTTGCAGCCCAGACGCAGCGCACCCGCCCCGATATCCAGAAGATGGTGGTGCGGCTGCAGCCCCGCAGCCAGAAGCGCCGCCATTTGCGCGCGCCCTGTTTCGTCCCATCGTCCGCCGACGATGGCGCGGTGACGCCCGGCGGCGATGGCGGTGTCGTGGAAACCGGCGGTGTCATAGGGGTTTTGGACCATGCCCGCGCATTACACGCATGGCCGATGCCCCGGAAGCGGGAATGTTTCCGAGATGCGTCCGCGCGCCCGTCAGTGCGGGCGCGCGGCGCCGTATCAGGCGACCCGCAGGGCGGGCGCGGCCTTGCCGCTGATGAACGCGTCGTGCAGTGCCGCGATTACCGGCTTCAGCGTCTTGCGGTCGAGAATGAACTGCACATCCACGTTGCGCGGACCCTGGGTGGCGCCGATCGCTTCCATTCCCGCTGCCGCGATGGCCTGAAGACCCCGCGTCAGCACCGAAAGGCCATCAAGATCGCGTCCGATGACCGACGCCATCCCCATCTCGCGCCATGTGACGCGGGCCGACGGGTAGATATCCGACAGCGCCTTTTCCACGCGTGCCATCACCTTCGGTGTCGCATCGACGTAATGGGTGATCGTGTTGGCGTTCGACACCTTGGACACGATCCGCACGTTGTGGCGTGTCAGCACGTCCAGCACCGTCGCGTCATATCCCTTCACGCCGACCATGTCCTGTTCGAACAGCTCCAGCGCGATGATGTCGAGACCGGTGACGATCTCCACGGCCGCGGTGTCGGCGGGTTCGTCATCGATCAGGGTGCCCGGGTCTTCGTGGTCGAACGCGTTCGTCACGCGAAGCGGCACTTGCGCCCGGCGCAACACGCGCGCGGCCTGCGGGTGGATCGCTTCCATCCCCATGTTCGCCAGCTGGTCCGCCACATCGTAATTCGTGCGGCCGAGCTTGCGCACCTTGTCGGCGCCCACCAGCTTGGGGTCGGCGGAGGACAGGTGGAATTCCTTGTGGATGATCGCCTCGTCCGCGCCGATCTGGGCGGCGAGCCGCGAGAACGTCACCTCGGAATAGCCCCGGTCGAATTCGCGCATCAGACCTTCGCGGCACTGGGCATAGCCCGTGACGATGGGCATCTCGGTCGCGGTGTCCACGCCCTCCATCGCCGTCTGAAGCCGCTCTTCTAGATCCACGTCGCGCTGGTCGCGCCAGCCGGTCAGGTCCACCAGCCGCGCATTCACCCCGGCCCGGCGCAGCAGCAGCGACGCGACCAGCGCCGAATGTGCCTCGCCCAGCCCAGACAGCAGCTCGCGCACTTTCAGCAGGTGTTCTTCCATGCGGAAATGCCCGTAAGAGCACAGCCGCTGAAGGTCCACCAGACAGTTGCGCGCGCCATCGATGCGGTCGCGCACGAAGTCACCGGCCTGTTGCAGGTCTGCCGGATGCGCCAGAAGGCGGTCCTGTTCGGCGACCATCGCCTCTTCGGCCCGGGTCAGCGCCTCGTGCCATTCATGCCCGCCATCCGCGGTGAAACGTGCATAGACACCGGGTTCGCCCGATTTCTTGTGCTCGAGCAGAAGGTCGGTGATGCCGCCGAAGGCAGACACCACGAACACCCGCCCGTAGCGGACATTGTCGGCGCCGCCGGCGATGAACAGCGTATCGAGCAGTTCGTCGAGTCGGGACATGCTTGTCCCGCCGATCTTTTCCACGGTCAGGGTCATGTCAGGCCGCGTCTTCCCCGGGTGCCGCGTAGGACCCGTCTTCACGGTGCACTTCGTTGCCGGTCACGGGCGGGTTGAAGCAGCAGGCCATCACCAGTTCTTCCTCGGCGCGCAGCGTGTGGTGGTCGTGCAGGTTCAGCGCGTACATCACCCCGGGGCGGATCTCGTGCGTCTCGCCGGTGGCGAGGTCGGTGATCGAACCCTTGCCCGAGATGCAATAGACGCTCTCGAAATGGTTCTTGTAGTGGAACGTGTGCTCCGACCCGGTCTCCAACGTGGTGATATGGAACGAAAAGCCCATTTTGTCATCGGCCAGCAGCATGCGCACCGAGTTCCACCGGGCATTGGATACGCTGCGGTCCGTGTTCTTGAGGGCGTGAAAGTCGCGTACAATCATCTGGGTTACTCCGCAGCAATCTTCGTGTGGTCCGCCAGCACGTCCCGCGCGGCCTGCACGACGATGCCGAGGCCCTCGCGCAGGATTTCCGGCGGCGTCGTCAGCGGTGCGAGCACCTTGACCACCTGGTCTTCATTGCCCGATGTCTCGATCACCAGCCCGTTTTCATAGGCGCGCGCGCAGATGGCGCTGGCAAGATCGCCCGTGCCGACATCGACGCCCTGCATCATGCCGCGCCCTTTCAGGAACGCACCCGGCACCATGTCGGCGATCTGTTGCAGGGCCTCGGTCACGATGGTGGCCTTGACCGCGATGTCCTTCTGGAACGTGTCGTTCGACCAGAATTTCTCGATGGCGACCCGCGCGGTCACGAAGGCATGGGTGTTGCCGCGGAACGTGCCGTTATGTTCGGCCGGGCCGAAGATGTCGTGTTCCGGACGGATCAGGGTCAGCGCAAGCGGCAGGCCGAAGCCCGAGATGGATTTCGCCAGCGTGATGACGTCGGGCTCGATGCCCGCTTCTTCGAAGGCAAAGAAGGTGCCGGTGCGCCCGCAGCCCGACTGGATGTCGTCCGCGATCAGCAGCGCGCCGTGGCGCTTGGCGATGTCGGCGATCTTGCGCATCCATTCGGGGGATGCCGCGTTCAGGCCGCCTTCGCCCTGTACGGGTTCGAACAGGATCGCCGCCGGGGCATCGATGCCGCCCGAGTTGTCGGACAGCATCTTGTCGAGCAGGTCGGCGGAATCCATTCCGTCGACATAGCCGTCGAAGGGCACGCGGGTGATGCCGGACGTGTCCATGCCCGCACCGCCGCGATGGTAGCCGTTGCCGGTCGCCGCCAACGCCCCCATGGTCACGCCGTGAAAGCCGTTGGTGAAGGCGATGATGTTGGTGCGCCCCGTTTTCTTGCGCGCGATCTTCATCGCCGCCTCGACCGAATTGGCGCCTGTGGGGCCGGTGAACATCACCCGGTAATCCATGCCGCGGGGCGCCAGGATGTGCGTTTCGAACGCGGACAGGAAATCGCCCTTGGCGTTGGTGTGCAGGTCGAGCCCGTGTGCGATACCGTCGCCCGTAATGTGATCGATCAGGGCGGTCTTCATGTCCGGGTCGTTGTGCCCGTAGTTCAGCGATGAACAACCGGCGAGAAAGTCAATGTAGCGGTTCCCGTCGGTGTCGAACAGTTCCGACCCGTTCGCGCGCGCGAACATGGCGGGCATGCCGCGGCAATAGGAACGCGCGGCGCTCTCGCGGCGGGTAAAAACGGAAATGTCGGTCGTTGCCATGTCTTTGGGCATGGGGTGTCCTTTCGGCAAATTCTGGAGGGATCGGCGGCGGTGGACCGGGTCAGGCGACCACGCGCAGGCGGGTCTGAACCCGCGGCAGGGTGATCGTGACCATGTGCTCGGTCGCGGCCGCGCCGTCGAAGTGTCGGTCGCGTTCGAAATGCGGCTCGTCGCTGAGATCGCCGCCAAGCTGGCGCGCGAATCCGCGGAACAGCGCCCAGGACGCGGCGTTCGACTTGGTGATCGTCGTCTTTAGCTGGCGTGCCGCGCGACATTCGGGCCGCGCCACGAGATGGCTCAGCATCCGACGGCCAAGGCCCATGCCGCGCGCTTCTGCGCTGACGGCGACCTGCCAGACGAAGAGCGTGTCCTCGCCGGGGATCATGTGCCCGGAGACCCAACCGACGATGCGCCCGTGGCGTTCCGCCACGACGCAGGTGTCGGCGAAGTGATCCGCCTGTATCAGGTTGCAATACATGGAATTTTCATCGAGCGGCGCGCAGTCGCGCACCAGCTGCCAGATGTCCGATCCGTCTTCGGCCGTTGGCTTGCGCAGACGGATCGACCGCGACGCGGCGTCCTTGCTGTCCTGTTCCAGGCTGTCCTTGGGCATGGGTGCTCCGTGGGTTATTTCTTCGCCTATCAAAATACATGAGCCTGTTCAGTTTTCAAGGCGCTTAATTTTCGAACGTAGTGTTGACAGGGAATCGCAGTTTTCACCATGGCTTTGCATGCTGAACGCGAATCTGGCGAGATACAGTTGCTTCAGTATCCAAAGCATGGCTGAGAGCCCTTTGATTGTTGAAGCATCGGCATGCACCGCGTATGATTGCGGTATGAGCGAGATCGGACCCGACCGGCTTGATGCCAGCCTGATCGCGTTGCGCCGTATCCTGCGCGCGACGGAGATTTATGCGCGCAAGCTTGCCGCATCGGTGGGAATGACCTCGTCACAGTTGCGGGTGTTGCAGATCATCGCGGGCAAGCCGGGGGCCAGTGCCAAGCCCAAGGAACTGGCCACGCAGATGCGGTTGAGCCAGGGAACCATCACGGCGCTGGTGGACAAGTTGCAGGCGCAGGGTCAGGTCGTGCGCGTCCGGTCCGAAACGGATCGCCGCCAGACCGACGTCACGCTTACCCCGGCAGGCCGCGCGACCGTGGACAACGCCCCGGACGCCTTGCAGCAGCGTTATGTCAACGCTTTCCTCAAGCTGGAGGACTGGGAGCAGGCGCAGCTTGTCGCCTCGCTCGAACGGGTCGCGGCGATGCTTGACGCTGACGCCATCGATGCCTCCCCGGTGCTGACCGTGGGCGATATACACGCGGGTTGACTTGGTGATGGGATGGCATGCCGTGCGCAGCCCTTGCATCGATCCGTCGGCGGTCGTCCCGATCCGTCTTGTTCATAGGTGATAGCGGCACATGGATTGAAACGTGCAACCCGGCCAGAGCCGGATTGCACAGTCTTCGTGTCGTGCGTTCAGGCGCTTTGCATCCACCGGCGGCGGAGCGCGGCGAGACCGGCAAGCGCACCGATGAGCAGCGGTGCGCCGGCCGGCAGCGGGACCGGCGCAGGCGATACCGTGGCACGCAGCGTGAACGACGTGCGGTCACCCAGATCCCCAAGCTGGATCGCGAAGTTCACGTTCAGGTTCGCCAGATCCTCGATGTCGTCCTGAAATAGCGCCGCACCGAGCCCGAGATCGGCCACCAGTGCGTCGAAGTCATCGAATGTCTCGGGTGCGATGCTGATGGCTTCATCACCGTCCACGGCGCGGCGGGCTTCCCAAACGCCACCCGTGAACCATGCCATCAGCAAGGCATCGGTGGTCGGGTCGCCGTCATCGTCCCAGAACGCGCCCAGCGGCACGTCGTCTTGCGAAAGCCAGTTGCCGAAGTATTCGGGATAGGGTCCGAAATAGCCGTCGCTCGCCAGGACGGTCGGGCTTGTGGCATCATCGAAGATGTCGACGAACCCCGTCCGCTCGGGTTCGAAAAACCCGTCGAGCGTGAAGTTCGGGTTGTCGGCGGCTTCGCCGAACAGGCCGAACGGGTATTGCGTCGATGCGGGGCCGCTGCCGGATGGCATGGCCGCGAACCCGGTCGAAAACATCAGGTTGTCGCCGCTGGTTGCCGCGGTGAAATCGGACCCGATCCCGAAGCCAAGCTCGATCTTGAAACCGTCAAGGTCTTGCCCGGTCAGATTTATCAGGCGATGGAACACCTGATAGGTCGACTCCGTTCCATCATTGGCGATATCGAACACGAGATCGACGGGTCCAAGCCCGGTCATCTGCTGCTTGATCCGCTTGCCGCTCTGGAAAGGGCTGGTACAGACGGCGCCCGGGTTGCTCGTCATGAGGCAACCGCTCAGGTCGACCCCGCGGGAGTAGCTTTCAGGCTGGACCTTGATGCCCGGGCTGACGGCCTCGGGCGGAGTGAAGGCGATACGCCCGTTACTCATTGCGCCGGCAGCCGGAAACGCCCGGTCATAGACGACGCTGAAGCCCGTGTCGCCGATGACAGCCGGGTTGTCCCCGACATCCACGTTTCCGGTATTCCATGCCGTGATGGATGCTGCCTGTGCGATGCCGCAAGAAAGCACGCCGATTGAAACCGCTGCGAAAACAACGGGCCTGCGCAATCTCTTCATGAGACCGCTCCCTTTAATTACTGATGTTGTCCGAAAGACAGACTTGCGCCCGGCGCCGGTGCACAAGGCAAGGAGTTCGCGCCGAAGGTCATGTCTGGCTTTCTGACGATAGCGTGATGCTTACATTGCAACATCGCAATGTTTTGTTTCACATCGACGGCGTTTTTCCTGAAATGCAACCTAAAGGAGAAATAATACATCCCTTGCGGGAATATTTCCACTTTTGGTGGTGTGTTTTGGGTCTGGGTCGACCTCGTAAAATTGTGGCTTCAAATTGCATCTTTTGTGTGGTCGTGATGTCCGCCTGTTGATTCGGACCAGCGCCCATTGTGCACAGGATGTTCCACACAGGGCACGCGTACTCCCGGCGGGTTGGATGGAAGAAAGGCATGTGGACCCGATGACTGCCACGGCCTGACGATTTTAGTCCTGCCATGGCTTGCGCTGCTTGCCACAGTGCCCACTGCCACATTCAGCCTGCCTTCAGAGGATGCCGACGGATGGGTCACGTGCCCGGAGCATGCCCGCCCTTGAGCCGTTCGCGCAGGCCTTGCAGCACCATGTAGAGGAGCGGGACGAGGATCAGCCCGACCACCGTCGCGGCCAGCATGCCCCCGAACACCGCCGCGCCGAGTGCACGTTGGCTTGCCGCGCCGGCCCCGGATGCGATCAGAAGCGGTACGACCCCAAGCAGGAACGACAGGGCCGTCATCATCACGGCGCGGAACCGCTGGCTCGCGGCCTCCAGCCCCGCCGCGACCCGGTCCATGCCCTCGGCGCGGCGTTCCATGGCGAATTCGACGATCAGGATCGCATTCTTGGCCCCGAGCCCGATGAGCATGATCATCCCGATCTGGGTATAGAGGTTGAGATCTCCGCCGACGATCCAGACCGCCATGACCGCCCCCAGCAGCGCCACGGTCACGGACATGAAGATCGCCACCGGCATGGTCCAGCTTTCGTATTGCGCCACCAGGAACAGGTAGCCGAACAGCACCGCCAGCCCGAGGATGATCTGCACCGCCCCCCCGGCTTCGAGTTGTTGCAGCGCCGTGCCCGTCCATTCGAAGGCGAAGCCCGGGGGCAGGGCGGTCTCGACCTGCTCCTCCAGCACGCGGATCGCGTCGCCAGTGGCAAAGCCGGGACCGGGGACGGCGGTCACGGTCGTGGCGCGGAACATGTTGTAGCGGTTCAACAGTACGGGCCCGAGCACGTTTTCCACATCGACCAGCGTGCCAAGCGGGACCATCGCGCCGCTTCCCGACCGCACATGCAGCGCGCCGATATCGTCCACCGTGGTGCGGAAATCGCCATCGGCTTGCAGCATCACCCGGTAGACGCGCCCGAAAAGGTTGAAATCGTTGACGTAGAACGACCCCATATAGGCCTGAAGGGCGGCGAACACGTCGCGCACGGCGACATCGAGGGTCTGCGCCTTGTCGCGGTCCAGGTCGACGAAGAATTTCGGCACGTTGGCGCGGAAGGTCGAATAGGCCTGCGCGATTTCCGGCTGCTGGTTCGTGGTATAGACAAGGCTGCCGACCGCCGCGGCGAGATCCTGCGCCGTGCCCCCGCCGGTCTGCTGCACCATCATGTCCACGCCGGCCCCCATGCCGAGGCCGGGGATGGGCGGTGGGTTGAAGGCCAGCACGCTCGCGGCCGCTTCCTGCCCCGCGATGCCATACACCTGTCGCAAGATGCCCGATGCGCGGGTCGCCGGGGTGGTGCGGGCATCCCAAGGGTCCAGCGTGACGATGATCATGGCGCCATTGGACCCGGAACCGCCCAACAGGCTGAACCCGTTGACAAGGACCGTGTCGGCCACGCCCCCGATCTGGAGAATCTGCTCTTCCAGCCGCCGCGACACCGTTTCGGTCCGGCTCAGCGATGCGGCGTCGGGCAGTTGCACATCGACGAAGATCACGCCGTTATCCTCGTCCGGCAGGAAACCGGATGGCACGCGATCGGTCAGCACGACGAGCGCCGCGACGATCCCCGCGACGGCGACCACGCTGACGACCGCCACCCGCGCGACGCGCCGCACGAGTGCCACATAACCGGCGCGCACCCCGTCGATACCGCGTTCGAACAGTGCGAGCGGCCCCGTCAGCGCCCCCTTGCGCGGTCGCAGCAGAAGCGCGCAGAGCGCGGGTGACAGCGTCAGCGCGTTGATCGACGAGATCACCACCGCCGCCGAGATCGTGATGGCGAACTGCGAGAACATGCGCCCGGTGATGCCCGGCATGAACAGCACCGGCACGAACACCGCCAGCAGCACGAGCGTGGTGGCGATCACCGGGCCGGTGATCTGCACCATGGCCTTGCGCGTCGCCTCGGCGGGCGGCAGCCGGTCGCGCGCCATGATGCTTTCGACGTTCTCGACCACGATGATCGCGTCGTCCACCACGATGCCGATGGCCAGCACCAGCGCGAAGAGCGAGATGGTGTTCAGTGACATGCCCAGCACCATCAGCACCGCGAAGGTGCCGATCAGCGACACGGGGATCGCCACCGCCGGAATGACCGTCGCGCGCCAGCTGCCCAGAAACAGGAACACCACCGAGATCACGAGCACGAAGGCGATGACAAGCGTTTCGATGACGTCATTCAGCGACTGTTCCACGAAGAGCGTGCTGTCATAGGGCACGGATACGCGTACGTCGTCGGGAAAGGCTTCGGACAGGCGGTCTAGTTCCGCCTTGACGCCTCCCGCCACCGAGAGCGCGTTGGCGCCCGGCGCCTGGTAGACGGCGAGCACCGTCGCCGGGTTGCCGCTGAACCGCCCCGACGCGCTGTAGAAGCTGGACCCCAGTTCCACCCGCGCCACGTCGCGGATCCGCACCAGCCCGCCCTCGGTCCCGCTGCGCACGACGATGTTGCCGAATTCAGCGGCACTGGTCAGGCGGCCCTGCGCCGTGATCGTGTACTGGAACTGCTGGTCGCCGGGCACCGGGGGCGACCCGATCTGCCCGGCCGATACCTCCAGGTTCTGGTCGCGGATCGCGGCCACGATATCGCCCGGCGTCAGCCCAAGGCTCGCCATGCGCTGCGGGTCCAGCCAGATCCGCATGGCATAGGCGAAATCGGTCAGCACCGTCGCCTCGCCCACGCCCGGCACGCGTGACAGCGCGTCGCGCAGGTTGATGGAGGCGTAGTTGGACAGGAACACCTCGTCATGGGTGCCGCCGGGGCTGTCCAGCACGGCCACCAGCAGCATGTTGGTCGATGCCTTCCGGGTGACCACGCCGCCATCCGTGACCTCGGTCGGCAGCGAGGCCATCGCCTGCGCCACGCGGTTCTGCACGTTGACCGCCGCGATGTCCGGGTCCGTGCCCACGGCGAAGGACACGCTCAGCGAATAGCCGCCATTGTCGTCGCTGGTGGAGGACATGTAGATCATGCCGTCCACGCCGTTGACCTGTGCCTCGATGGGGGCCGCGACCGTCGCCTCGACCGTTTCGGCGTTGGCACCGGGATAGCTTGCGCTGACCGACACCACGGGCGGCGTAATTTCGGGGAATTGCGCCACGGGCAGCGAAACGTAGCCGATGGCCCCCAGCAGAACCAGCACCAGCGAGATGACCATGGCCATCTTGGGCTTCGAGATGAAGATCGACGAGAACATGCGCTCAGTTCCCGCTGCCGGCGAACACGGCCTCGACCGGTACGCCGGGGCGGATCCGTTGCAGCCCTTCCATGATTACCGCCTCGCCTTCGCGCAACCCCTCGGTCACGACGACGGAGGTGCCGACCTGCCGCCCGGTTTCGACATGGCGCTGTTCGACGGTTTGTTCGGACCCGACCACCAGCACGAACGGTCCGGTCTGGTCGCGTTGCACCGCGGCCTGCGGGATGGTCAGCATGGGAACCGGTTCGCGCTGTGCCAGCCGCGCCGTCACGAAGGCCCCGTCCACCAGCACCCTGTCTGCGTTCTCGAACTCCGCCCGCACCGCCAGCGTCCCCGTCGCCGGATCGACTCGGTTGTCGCCGAACGCGATCCGGCCCGTCTCGGCGAATTCGGCGCCGTTGGGCAGGCGCAGCGTCACGTCGAGCCGCGCCGCGGTGGTTCCGATATCCTCGCCATCCTCCGCGACCTGCGCCACGGTGTCGTAGAACTGCCGCTCGTCGAGCGAGAAGCGGACGAATACGGGCGCCTCGCGGACCAGTGTGACCAGCGCGCCGGTGTTCGGCCCGACCAGTTCGCCAAGGCTGACATTCAGGCGCCCAAGCCGTCCGTCGAAGGGCGCGGTGATCCGTGTATAGCCCAAATCCAGTTCTGCCATGCGAAGCGCCGCCTGCGCCGCCTGCACCGCCGCCTCGGCGGCCTGCGCGTTGGCCTCGGCCACGTCGAGTTCGGATTGGGCCACCGCCGCGCGCGCGACCAGTTCGCGGCGCCGGGCAAGCTCGACCTCGGCCAGCGCGAGATTGGCTTGGGCGCTGGACAGTTCCGCGCGGCGCATGGCGACCGTGGCGGCATACTGGTCCGGCTCCACCTCGATCAGCAGGTCGCCGGCCTGCACCGCCGCCCCGTTGGCCACGGCGATTTTGCGCACGAAACCCGACACGCGGGGCACGATGGCGGCGGTGTCCACCGCCTCGACCCGGCCGATGAAGCTCGCATCTTGGACCACGTCCTGCATCACGGCGGCGGCGACGGTCACGCGCGGAGCCGCGGGCGGTGTCCCTTGCGCCGCGGCGAAGGTAGGCAAGAGGAGGAAGGCGAGGACAAGAAGACGGGGCATGCTGTTCCTTTCGCGCGGCAGGACCGAGGCGCACCGGCCATGTCGGGACTATGCATGCAAATGGGCGCGCTGGCACCCTGCGCGTGCACCTTTTTCGATATCGCGCAAGCACGCTGCAGCGTGTCGGTTCGGAGGGCCGGAAATCTTTCGCGCGGGATGGAAACGGTCAGTCGGGCGCGCCGATGCGCAGCGTCACGTCGTCCTCGAGCCGCAGGATCGCCCCCCCGGCAGGCGATTGGTCCAGCACCACATCGGTGTCCGCGGGTGTCTCGACCGCGACACCATCGGCATCGCGCAGGATCGCACCAAGGCCGAGCGCGTCGAGCGCCGTGCGTGCTGCATTCGGCGCACGGCCCGTTACATCGGGCACGATGCGCAACTCGTCGGCCCCGTCGGGTGGCGGCACGGGCACGATCCGGAAGGTCAGCTTCGCCGCGATATCCGCCTGGTAGCCATAGGCATTGGCATAGGCGGCATCCACCGGGGCGGCGTACATCTTTGCGGACAGAGCCGACAGCCCC
This sequence comes from Meridianimarinicoccus zhengii, assembly GCF_003254465.1. Taxonomy (GTDB): domain Bacteria; phylum Pseudomonadota; class Alphaproteobacteria; order Rhodobacterales; family Rhodobacteraceae; genus Meridianimarinicoccus; species Meridianimarinicoccus zhengii. Next base: position 62,771 of record NZ_QDFI01000010.1, on the reverse strand, counting down.
GCGCGGGCCGGGACAGCGCGCAGCGTGGCCATCGTCGTCGCCGGTGCAGCCTTGACCGGCCGCGCGTTGCCCGCGCCCTGCGCCCCGTTGCCGATACGCAGCGCCACGCGCACCTCCCCGGTGGTGTCGGGCAGCGTGTAGAAGGTCGGGCGATAACCGATGGACCGCAAGAGCGCGAGCGCCTCGTCGTCGCCTTCGCCGTAGATCTCCAGCACCTTTGCCAGCGACGCTTCGTCCAGCGCCATCTGCGCATCGGCCACGCCCTGGCCGACCTGCGCGATGACCTGCCCGAGCGGGGAGGCGACGATGTCGCCGATCAGGTTCTTCAGCGTGCTCATGGCGTGCTCCTACGCGTCGGGGACATTGGCGAACACGACCAGAACGGTGCTGCCATGGGGGTCGCGGCTGCCCGCCGCCGGGGTCTGTCGCAGGGCCTGTCCATGGGCCGCTGCGTCGGGCTTCATGGTCTGTGTCGCGGTCTCGATGCGCAACCCGACCGACCGCAGAACGCGCCGTGCCGCCGACAGGGTCAGGCCGGTCACGTCGGGCACGGTCACGGTCGCATCGCTGCGCGTGCCGCTGTCCGGCGTCATGTCCACCGACAGCCCGGACCCGTCGCCGCGATCCGCGCCCAGCACGATCTTGCCGTCCTCGGCCAGCGCACCCTTCAGGTCGACCCGGATATTGCCGATGCGGAACGGGTTTTTCGCGGTCTTCAGCACCGTCTGCGTCTCGCCCAGCTTGGCGCCGATGTTGGTGAACACGGTCTGGATATCGGCTTCCTTGCCGATCGACGCGGTCTCGGCGGTCTTGAGCCGGTCCTCGGCCACGGTCGCGCGGGCGAGCGCGTCGTCGAGCGCTGCGGTCTTCAGCCCCAGTTCATGCTCGCGCGTGGCGATGATGCGGTCCTTCTCGGTCAGCTTCGCGGCGGCGTCGATGTTGATCGCGCGCATGGTCTCGATCTCGGCGGCGATGCCGGGGTCCAGCTCTGCGCGGGCCACGGTGTCGCGCGCGGCATCCACCGGGGCGGGCTGCGCCGACGTGCTGCCGATGACGCTGCCGAGCCGCGGGTTGAGCGTGACATTGCGCAGGATGTTGGTCTGCGGCACGCCCGCCTTGCGCGCGAGCCCCGCCACCGTGTCGCGTGTCGCGCCGCCGCTGTCGAGCCGGTCGAAGCCGGTATCGCCCAGCCGCTCTACCTCGCCGAAATCGGCAAGAATGTCCCCCGCGCGGCCTGTCACGCTCAGCATCGGGCCGGGCGACAGGACGCGGGCTGGCGCCCCCGGTTCCACAAGCCGCAGCGCGGGCCCCAGCTTGCCGACGCTCAGGCGGGCAAGGTCGAAGCGGGTATCGATCACCCCCTTTGCGTCGGTGCGCGCCTCCACGAACGAGCGCCAGTTGCCCGAGGACAGGTCGAACATCTCGACCGTGACGGCGTGGCCTTGCAGGGGCTTGTCGCCGTCGTCGAAAAGCCGGGCACGCAGGATCAGGTCGGCCATGTCACAGATCCTTCCCGGTCAGCACGCGCACGGTCTCGCCGCCCAGTTCCGCCGTGATCACGACGACGGCGGCGCGTTGCAGCGTCGAACCGAAGGTCAGCGTGGTCGTGGCGATCCCCGTCTCGTTCGTCTCCACCACCGCGCGCCCAAAGCTCACCTGTCCGTCGAGCCGGGGTGCAGCAACGCCCGCCGCTGCGGAAAGCGCGGTACTCGCGCCCTTGTCCACGTTCAGTTCCACCTGCGCGCCCGACAGCAGTTCCCCGGCCGAGGTGGCGGCGGTCACCGTGATGTCGCGGGTGTTGCCGGTGCCCTTGATCTCCAGCGTCAGCACTGGCAGCGGGAGTCCTTCGCCCGGGGGCACGGCCACGAACCGGCCCGAGATCGTGGAGGTCACGTCGCGGGTCCGGTCGGTGGTCTCGCCGAAGATCACGCGCATCCCGCCGCCGGACTTGGTGTCGGTCACCAGCTTGAATCCGATCTCGAAGTCGAGATGGGGAATGCGGTATTGCGGCACGGGGCGCCCGTAAGCGTCGAGCGGTGCGGCCTCCGACAATTCCTCCTGTGCCTCGCGCAGGCTTTCGGCCATGCCCACGATGACGCTTTCCAGCGTGTCGGCGATGAATTTCCCGTCGTCGCTCATGGCGTGTCCATATCGTGCTCTGCCTGTCTCATGCGTCCGCGTCGCGGCGTTCGGCGGCCCGTTCGCGGGCCCGTTCCCGTCGCCGTTCGTCGCGGCGGTCCTGCATCTGTGCCGTCTGCCGGCGGCGCAGGGCCGACAGCCGGTTCGCCTGCATTCGTTCGAACAGGTCCCCCGACCCGCCGGTGTCCGTGGACAGCCGCCGGTCGCGCGTCGCGGCGTAGCTTGATACCTGGTCCATCGGCCCGGCGATCTGGCGTTCGCGCGCGGCCCAGGCCCGGTCGATGCGCTCCACGGCCTTCTTCGGCGCGGATAGGGCAGTGTTCGCGCGGTCGATGATGCCCGATACCTTCTTGATCTCGTCACCCTTAACTGCGCGGCGGATCTCGTCGCGCTCCGCCTCGCTCACACCTTCGGCGGCGAGCTTGCGGTCCATCTCGTCCAGTTGCCGGGTCTGGTCGGACAACTGGTCGCCGATGTTCCGCAAGGGACGGCCGATGGCATCGACCTGCGCGGTGGCGGCGCGGGGCCGGTCCAGAAGGCTCTCGCGCGTGCGGCGCGACCGGCCTGCGATCCTGTCGCGCAAGGCTGCCGTGCGGTCGGCGAAGTCTGTGCCGAGACCCGACGCCCCAAGCCCCGATGCCGGTCCGGGCAGGGCCGGATCTGGCAGATCGGCGCCCTGTCCGCTTGTCGGCCGAGCACCGATGCGGCTGCCCCAGCGGCCTTGCGCATCACGGGCAGCCTGTCCGGCGCGGGCCTGACGTTGGGCTTCCCACGCGCGGATCTGGGCCTGCCGTTCCGCGAAGCTCGGCACGTGGAAGCGCGCGTCGCGGTGCGGATCGCCGCTGCCCTGCTGGCCGGGCAGACCGGTGAGGTTGCGCAACCGATCCTCCAGCGCGCGGCGTTCCGCCAGCAAGCTGTTCAGGCGGCTGTCGGGCGCGAGCGCCGCGGCCTGCGCCAGATCGCCCGGTCCCGGTGCATGCGCCGTGCCCGCCACGGCCCGTGGCGCCCCGGGGGGCGCCGGTGCGGCAGGTCGGTCGAGGTCTTTCCACGAACGGCGGCGCATCGGTCAGGTCCTAGTCGTCGTCATCGTCGGTGGTGGTCGCGGTGATCATCGCGCGAATGCGTTCTTCAAGGATCGCGGGCGCGGGCACCGGCACCAGCTTGGTGCGCATCAGCGACGAGCCTTCGGCGGAGTACTGGTATTTCGCCGAATAGGACGCCGATACGACCGAACAGCGCATCTTGGCCGAGGCCGAGAAGAAGCCGACCTTGCCCGACACCGACGCGTTGACCACCGTCGAGGATCGCTTCGTCTCCGTCTCGCGCGTGGCCGAGATCGACAGCTTCAGCTCGATCAGCGTGTCCACGAACTGGTAGAACGTCGGCACGAAGCCCAGTTCCAGCAGCGAGTATTCCTGACCGTCCCCCAGCTTGACCAGCATCGTGCGCTCCGGCGGGCCGGATGGCGCGGGCGGTGGGTCCTCGCCGGGCCGCGGTTCCGGGTCGGGCATGTAGCCCGCCATCATGCGCGCGATCTTGAGCGACACGAGGTCCAGTTCGTACTGCGCCTCGGCGATGCCGATCCCCATGGCGCGCACCATTTCGGGGAACGGCGTGTTGACCATTTCCGTGCTGACGGACATCGCGGATTCCTTTCGCGGGACGGGTTAGCGGGGGGCGAAGGGGATCAATCGCCATCCGGCGCGTCGGCCGCCCTGCGTGCCTCGAGTGCTGCTTCGCGGCGGGCTTCCTCGGTTTCGATGAAGGACTGGATCCGGTCTTCCAGCGCGGTCGGCACGGGCACCGGCATGATCTTGGTGCGCAGGATCGACGCGCCCTCCGCGGAATAGCTGTAGCGGTTGGAATAGGTCGCATCGACCTGGGACGTGGCGACGTTGCGTGAATAGCTCGACGCCCGCGACGTGCCCCAGAAGCTGCGCTTGCGCTTGGAGGCGCTATCGATCGAGCTGTCCTTGTTCGTGCGGGTGCGCGTGTAGCTGCGGTCGCGGGTGATCTTGATGGCGATCTTCACCTCGATGATCGTGTCCACGAACTGGTAGAACGTCGGCGCGAAGCCCAGCTCCATCATGGACATGCGGGTGGGCATCCGGATTTCCAGGTCCGGAGCCTTGACGGTGGTGCCGTCCGGCTTGCTCACGTCCGTGTTGGGGATCGTGGGCGATCCGCGCGTGCCGCCGATTGTCACGCCGAATGTGGTGGCGATCTTCTTGACCATCGCGAAGAGCGAATTGGCCTCGTCATCGTCGAGCGTGCCGGTCATCGCGTCGTCCATGATCGCGTAGGATACGGCCTCGGCCAGGGTCATGTATTCGTATCCGAAGAACACGCGGCTGTCGTCGAAGCTGACATTGCCCTTTTCGTCGTAGACCGTGGTCAGGCCGCCCATCATCTCGGCGGTGTTCATGGAGTTCTCGTCCAGCTTGGTCTGACCGTCCGCGATGGCGAAGGCCATCTGGCGGATCATGTCGCCCATGGGGACGTTGAGAAGTTCCTGTCCGATGCTCATGGTTCAACTCTCCTCTCGATGGCTCTTGGTTGCGCGGGTCACACCACGTCGGTTTCGAACTTGCGTTTCAGAAGGTCGGTGAAGATCTCGGGCGGCGGCAGGCTGACCAGCCGCGCCGCGATGGACGACATGCCCTCGGCGCTGACGGAAAACTTGCGCGCATAGCCCACGTCAACGCTGGCCGCCGCCATGAAGAACGGCGTGCCGCCGCCCACCTGCACCCCGACATTGACCGAGGTTTCGGTGCTTTCGGTCATGGAAAAGCTCAGCTTCGCCTCGACGGTGGCTTCGGTGAAGCTGTAAAAGGACGGCACGAAGCCAAGGCTCAGCAGGTTGTATTCGTCGCCGCCGATCTCGACCTTCGTCGCCGCCATCTCGGTCGCCATGGAGACCGAGTTGCGGTCGAGCGCGTACTGTGCCTGCGCGATGGCGATACCGAGCCGCTGGATGATGTCGGGCAGGGGGGCCGACAGCAGCGAGCGCGCGACTTTGGGTGTCTCGGCCACCGCTTAGCCCCCGCTGCCCGTGTCGAGGAATTCCTTGATCGTCTCAAGGAATTGCGGCGGGGCCGGGATCGAAACGAGCCGGGCCGAGATCGACGAATTGCCGGTCACGTTCATCTCGAACTGCCGCCCGTAGCGCACGTCCACCGACGCGCCGATGGCCACGGTCCGGTTGCCTGTATTCTCCCGCGTGCCTGTGGAGGACGACGTGCGGCTGAAGGCCGTGGTGACGGTGATGCCCGACGTGCCCGACAGGGCGATGTCGCGGCTGGACGAGGTGACGAGGATCATCCGGAAGCTGTCGCCTTCATTGCACAGGTTGGTCACGTTGCCCGCCGCCGATGCCTCCACCCCGACCGACGCGTTGGCATTGACCGCGGTGGCGAGGTTGCGGGCGAAGGCTTCGGCGCTGTCCGCGGCGTGGCCGCCCGCGGCTGTGCCCGACAGCGGAAAGCTCTGGCCCTTGATCGTGACGGTCTCGCCGTTCAACCCCGACAGCCCGAGCGCGTCGTAGACATAGACCCAGCCGTTGTCGCCGCTGTCGTTGCCGCCCAACTGGTCTGGTGTCACCCCGTCGAGCTGGTTCGACGCGTCACCGTCCACCCAGACGAAATGGTCGTCCGTATCGGGCACGAGTTCCACCACGCGGTGCGGCTGGCTTTCGTATTCGTCCGGCACGCCCTCGGCCCGCCAGCGATCCTCCCCGAAGGAATTGGTGGGCAGTTGCGCCGCGGGCACGCCATGGGCGATCAGCCGGTTGCGCACCGCCGCCGCGCGGTTCTCGGACAGGGTGCGGTTATGGCTGTCGCTGGCGGTCGTGCTCGCATAGCCGTTGACGTTGCAGGTCAGGCCCGTCGCGCGCAGGAAGCCCGCGAAATTGCGCAGCCGGTTGTCGAACTCGGACCGGATGAACGCCTTGTCCACGTCGAACAGGATGCGCAGGTGCGGCTTGCCCGCCTCCAGCAGCCGCGCGGTGAAGGGCGTGGCTTCGATCGCCGCGGCCACGTCGGTGGCATACTGCAGCTTGGCCGCCGCGTCGGTGCCCGTCACCCGGCTGACCGGGACGGTCAGCGATCCGTTCAGCCGGAAGTTTTCCGGCGACCCCGCCACGGTCGGGTTGCGGTCGATCCGGATCAGCCCGTTCTCGAACCCGCCGCCGACGAAGGCCACGGCATTGGGCGAGCAGACCACCTGTTCGGCGGGTGCGGATGTCGTCGGCACCGGGTCGATGGGCGTGCATTCCTGGATCGGGATGGCGCGGGTGATATCGTCTCGCCCGCGGATCGCGTCGGACAGCGCCTCGATCCGCGCGCGCGGGCTGTCGCCGGCCAGGCTGAAACTGTCCCCGCCCACGGTCAGCGCCCCGGTGCTCGCGACGTTGATGCGCACCTCGGCGCTGCGGGTGCTGGTGGCGGTCGTGCTGCCGCTTGTCGTGCTGGTCTCCGACGTCGTCGAACTGTCGCTCGACGTCGTCGTATCGCTGAACGACCCGCCGATATTGACGCCCACTCCGATGTTTTTTTCAACACGCAGGGACAGTTGCATGGAACAAGTGATGTCGGCGTGCTGGTAGTGGTAGAAGGCGGGCATCAGCCCGATATCCAGCAGCGACTTGCCACCCAGCCCTTCGCGCGGCGTGATGAATTCGCCCATCTGGTTGACCGAGTTCTCGTCCAGCGCCTTCTGCGCTTCGGCGATGGACAGGCCGAGCGCCTTGATGAAATCCGCGACGCTCGCTTCGGCCAGCACCTGGCCCGGTGTCATGTCTTCGATATCTGGCATCGGCTTTTCCTCTGGTCGGCAGCGCGGAGCTGGGTGGCGGGTCGCGTGTCAGATCGTGGCGGAGGCATGTCCCTTCATGCGGTCGGGCAGGGCGATGGCGCGGTTGGGTTCCACCCGGTCGGCGGTGACGGCGTAATAGCCGTGCTTCGCCTGCAATTCGGTGATGCGGCGCGGGTCGGGGCGCATGCCGCGGCGCAGCCAGTCGCGCACCGTGCGCGCCACCGGCAGGTCGCCCGCCGCAACGAGATCCACCGCAGCGTCGAGCGGGGCGAGGGCGTCTTCGTCCCGGCCGGCCTTGATGCGGTTGAGCGCAAGCCGTTCCAGCAACGCCGCGCGGTCGCGGCGATGTACGGTCAGTGTCGCGCCTTGCGCCGCGTAATGGTCCAGCGCCTGTTCGCAGAACGCGATCACCTCGTCATGCGCACCGGTCTGTTCAAGGCTTTCCAGCACGCACTGGGTGTAGTGGCGAAAGAACACCTCGGGCGCACGGGCGGCCTGTGCAAGCCGCAGCGCCTCGCGGTAATGGCGCAGGGCGTCGGCATGGTCGCCCGCAAGGGCGCGAAGCTTGCCTGCCTCGGCGATGCCGACATGCAGCCCGTGCCCGCGTGCCGCGGGCCGGGTGGGGGTCTGCCCGGTCATGGATGCGCCTCCGTGTCCGTCACGTCCACCAGTTCGGTTCGCGCACCTGCCGCCTCCAGCGTGTCCCTCAGCAGCCGCGCTTGGAGTTCCGGCAACCGCCACGGAAGGCGGTAGGGCAGGCGGCGCAGGTCGCTTTCCGTCGTTTCGATTCCGATGGCCTTCAGCGTGTCGCGCAAGGCGCGCGGATGTTGCGCCGCGACGATATCGACGCCGAGATGGAGAAAGGTCACAAGATCCGCGCGGATCTCCAGCCCCGCTGCGGTCAACCGTTCCATCGCCGGCGCCATGTCCGCATGGAGCAGGGCCTCCATCACGGTGATCTCGCCTTCGTCGAACAGCCGCGGCACCACATGGGCCGGGATGCCCGCCGTTTCGATCAGCGCGCGGGTCGCGGCGGGCGACGGTGCGCCGCCGGTCAGCACCAGGTCGAAACGCAGGAAATCGCGGTTCACCACGCGCAGGTCGCGCACCCGCCCATGGGCCGCCCAGACTGCATCGGCCTGTGTCTTGGTCAGCCCGGTCAGGATACAGCCTGCATCGGCCAGCGGCTTGAACCCCGCGCGGCGCAGATCGCTGAAAAGCCGCGACCGGGTGATCCCGTCGCAGGGGCCGAGAAACAGGTCGTAAAGGGCGTGCGCCGGGTCGGAGGCCACAAGGTCCGCGCCCGGTCCGATCCGTTCGGCCAGCGCCGCGATCGTCGCCGGGCTGACCCCGCCCAGCACGATCCCCGGCGGTGTGGCGATCAGCCGGGCCGCGTCTTCCCCGGGCGTGCCCAGGAATTCGGCCAGCGCCGACGTAATCGCGCCATAGCGCGCCGTGTCCGTGATGTGCAGTGCCGCGTCCTGCAGAGGGGCGGGTGCGGGCAGCGGCGCGGTCATCGGGTCGAGCGTGACGCGGCAGCCCATGTCGGTCAGCAGCGCGCGCATGCGTTCGCCGATCTCGGCGTTCAGCCCGTCCACAAGAACCGATGGCGCGCGATAGAGCGCCTCCATCACCGGGGTGACCGGCACGCCGAGCCCGATTGCGATGGCCGCGGCATTGCCGGGCGCCGCGCCGCCGATGGAGTGAAAGACTATCCGGAAGCCATCGTCCCGCGTTGCGAGGTCAGCCGATGCGATGGCCCGTGCCATGGATGTCCCCCCGTCATCCGCCGATGCTGCGCGGGTCGGCGTGCACCGGCTTCGTTGATGCAACGCTAAGGCGAATCATGACCTTACGGAAAGTCATTTATACCCGACTTGTGCCAAAGCGTGCCGTCCCGGTCCGGGGCCGGAGCGGGACGCCAGGGTCCTGCGCGCGGCATGCCGCCCGCGCGGCGGGCATGTGCGCAGGCTCCGACCCGGCGTTGCACGTGGTGACAGTGGTCACCCCTTGCGCGCGCCGTCCCCGTCTTGCGCGGTCCCGAATTGTGCGAGGATCGCATGCGCGGTTGCGGCGTTGTGCTGTGCAAGGCGTTCGGACAAATCAAGCCGCGCGCGCACGCGCAGTGCGGCCATGATTGCCTCGTGTTCCGCGAGCGATGCCGCGATGCGCGCGGGATCGTGGTTCACCGCGTGCCGGGCCCGCCGCACCTGCGCCTGCAACGTGGCATAGATCTGGCGGACCTGCCTGTTCCCGGCCGCATCCGCCATGCGCTCGTGAAAAGCCGCGTTCACATCGCTGTAGAGATCGGCATCGCGGATCGCCGCCGCCGCGCACAGGTCCGCATGGAGCGACTCCAGAGCCTGCATGTCGGTCCTGTCCGCGCGGTCCGCGGCGGCCAGCCCGATGAACCGCTCCAGCGCCCCCTTCGCTTCGAAAACCTCGGCCAGCACGGGGGGGTCGAGCGGCGCGACCACCGCGCCGCGGTTGGGGCGCAATGTGACCAGCCCTTCGCTGGCGAGCGATTTCAGCGCCTCGCGCAGCGGCGTGCGGGACACGGCGAACCGCTGGCACAGGGCCGCCTCGGGAATGCGCGTTCCATCCGGCAGTTCGCCGCGGACGATGATGTCGCGGATGCCCGCCACCAGCCGAGCGTGCAGGCTGTCGGCCCTATCCGCGGTGCGCGGGCCGGTGACGGGCGCGTCGGTCATGGCGCAGTCTGCCAGTCTGGTGTCAGCGAAAACAGGCGGCCGAAACGGCCAAGGGGCAAGGTGGACACGCCGGTGCGCTGCAGGCTGCCCCACAACGTGACTGCCACGGAGTCGAGGATCGGGATATCCAGTTCCGCCTCCAGGACCGCGGCATTGCGTGCCCCGCGCATGTTCGTGCAGACGACCGCGATGGCATCGGGGCGCGCGGCGGCGACCTTGCGGCACATCCCGGCGATGTCGTCTTCGGACAGTTCGCTGAACGAGAAATTGTCGCGCCGCCCGGCATGTTCCTCTGCCACGATGTCGATACCGTGGGCCGCGTAATTGCGCGCGATGGCCTGCTGGACATCCGCGGTATACGGGGTGACAAGCCCCAGCCGCCTGACGTCAAGCGCCGATATCGCCGCGTTGAGCGCCAGGATGCACGACGTGGCAGGCACCCCGGATCGATCCGCGATGGCCGCGCACAGTCTGTGATCGGTGTCAAAGCCGCGCCACGCGGCCGATGTGCCGTTCCACGCGATCAGGTCGGGCTTCGCATCGGCCAGAAGATCCGCCGCGTCCAGGATCGGGTCGAGCTGAAACTGGCTGTCCGCCGCGCCATCGAGCCCGATCTGCGTCACCCTGAAACGTCCGAAATGGGCCGTGGCCGTCGCGCCGAGCGGTGCCATCAACGCCTGCGTCTCGGGTTCGAGCACCGTGTTCGACGACGGCGTGAGCATGCCGAGCCGTACCGGCGACCCGTGCGGCACGGCCTCGGGCGCATCGAACGCAGCTTCTGGCATTTTTGCATGCATACCTTGCGTGACCTCCATATTGGACAAACCGTTACGCGGCATGTGCCTGCGCGGTCTTCCATATCCTGATACCCTTCCGCGCGTGTCCCGAACAGTGCCAGTTTGCGCTGGTGGACCGCATTCTTGCACTCATCTTTCAATTATTGATGCATTAATGAGCGTTTTTGGCATGTTCGCCTTGATTTGGGACCGATGCATGGCTCACGCTTCGGAAACGCGACCCATGCCACATCAACAGGCTTCCGTGGCCCGCCGTTCTGAAGCACAGTCCAAAAATGAATACAAAGCAGGGATGGATGTCATGTTGAAAAATGTCGTGCTCGCCGGAACGGCGGCCTTGGTCGTGGCGTCGGCCGCGGTGGCGCAGGCGCCGCTTCGGGTGGCCGGAAACTTTTCGCAGAACCAGAAGCATGTCGGCATCGAAAGCGCGTTCTTCGCGGAACTCGGGGCGCTGTCCGGTGTCGATCTTGCCGTGAACTACAACCCGATGGACGTCGTGGGCGTGCAGGCGCAGGATGCGTTCCGGATGCTGCGGTCGGGCATCTTCGACGTGATGTCCGTGCAGATCGGGATGGCATCACGCGACGATCCGTTCTTCGAGGGCATCGACCTGATCGGGGTGTCCACGAACATGGAAGACCTGCGCGAGGCGGTGGATGCCTATCGCGCAGCGTTCGATGCGCGGTTGCAGGAAAAGTTCAACGCCAAGGTGCTGACGCTGTGGCCCTTCGGTCCGCAGGTGTTCTTCTGCAACGCGCCGATCGAGACGCTCGCCGATCTCGAAGGGCTGCGCATCCGGTCCTTCACCCCGTCCATGTCCGCGATGATCGAACATTTCGGCGCGACGCCGGTGACGCTGCAATTCTCCGAGGTGTATCCGGCGTTGCAGCGGGGCGTGGTGTCCTGCGGCGTGACCTCGCCGACCTCCGCCAACACCGGCAACTGGCCCGAGGTGACGACCCACCTGCTGCCGCTGGCGGTGTCAGGGTCGGTGCAGGGGCACCTGATGAACCTCGACGCGTGGAACCGGTTCTCGCCCGAGGAACAGGCGGCGCTGACCGAAACCTTCGCGGCGATGGAGGATCAGATGTGGGGTCTGGCGATCAACGCCACGGGCGACGCGATCTCGTGCAGCACGGGCGGTGAATGTACCGAACACAAGCCGTTTTCCATGGAACTGGTCGAGATCACGGCCGAGGACCAGGCCGCCATCGCCGAGGTCGCGGAAACCGTGGTTCTGCCGATCTGGCGCGACACCTGCAACGCGGTCGATCCGAACTGCACCACGATCTGGAACGAGACCGTGGGCGCCGCGCGCGGCCTGACCATCGAGTGACGCTTTCCGGTCCCGCGACACCTTGCGGGGCTTTTTCACGTGCCGGCCCGGCCCAAGGAGAACGCGGATGAACGAGAACCCGGTTGAACGCCTTCTCGGGCCGGTGGTGCGGTTCTTCGCGTTGCTCGGGGGCTACGCGATCCTCGGCGTAGCGGTGTTCGTCAGTCTCGAGGTCGTGTTGCGCCGGACGGTCGGGGTCTCGTTGCAGGGCGCGGACGAATACGGGGGCTATGCACTGGCGGCCGCCGCGTCGTTCGGATTCGCCTATACGCTGCTGCTGCGCGGGCACACCCGGATCGAGCTTGTTCTGGAACGCCTGCCGCGGCGGGCGGCGGGCATCCTCGATGTTGTGGCGATGCTTGCCATCGCGGGCATGGCGGTGTTCCTTGCGTGGCGCGGCTGGACGGTGGTGCAGGAAAGCATCGAATTCCAGACCCTGTCGGGCACACCCAGTCAGACGCCCCTGTGGATGCCGCAGGCGGTCTGGGTCGCGGGGCTGGTGATGTTCGCGATCTATGCGCTGGTCTCGGCGCTGCATGCGCTGTGGCTTGCAGTGACGGCCAACCCGGCCTTGCAGGACTGGTACGGCGCCAAGTCGCTGGAAGACGAAATCCTCGAGGAAAAGCGCAGCGTGGCGGAACGCGCCGCCCGTCGGGGAACGGCGCCATGATCGGGGTTGCAGGCGCGTTCGGCGGCTTCCTGACCATGCTGACGCTGATGTTCGCGGGGTTGCCCGTGGCGGTCTCGCTGTTCGTGATCGGCGTGCTGGGGGCGAGCCTTTACCTCGGGATGCCGACGCTGATGGTGTTCGGCGGGCAGGCCTGGGGGTCGCTCAACGATTTCGTGCTGACGGCGATCCCGCTTTTCATCCTGCTCGGCGAATTGCTGGTGCGGTCGGGCGTCACCGACGGGATGTACCGGTCCCTGTCGGACTGGTTGCGGCGGCTGCCGGGGGGCTTGCTGCATTCCAACGTGGCATCCTGCACGCTGTTCGCCGCGGTCAGCGGATCGTCGGTCGCCACCGCCGCGACCATGGGCACGGTCGCCGTGCCGATCATGAAGGAACGCGGCTATGACGACCGGATCACGTTGGGGTCCATCGCCGCGGGCGCGACCATCGGCATCCTGATCCCGCCATCGATCAACATGATCATCTACGGATCGATGTCGAACACCTCCATCGGGCAGTTGTTCGTCGCGGGGATCGTGCCGGGGCTGATGCTCGCGGGCATGTTCATGGCCTATATCTTCGTCGCGGCGGTGCTGAAGCCGTCCATCGCCGGCGAACCGATCCCGTCCTCGCCCCTGTCGGTCAAGCTGCGCAACCTGCTCGACATTCTGCCGCCCATGATGATCTTCGTGCTCGTCATGGGGTCGATCTACGCGGGCTGGGCCACGCCGTCGGAATCCGCGGCGTTGGGCGTGATGGGCGCGCTTGCGGTGACCATCGCCAAGCGGCGCTTTTCCATCCCGATGCTGCACGCGGCGCTTCTGTCCACGGTGAAGCTGACGGCGATGATCCTGCTCATCATCATCGCGGCCAAGTATCTCAATTTCATCATCGGCATTCTCGGCATCCCGCAGGTGCTGGCGCGCACGATCACGGAATACGGGGTCAACCAGTTGCAGCTGATGCTGATCCTCGTGGTGTTCTACCTTATCCTAGGGTGTTTCCTTGAAACGCTGTCCATGATGATCGCCACGATCCCCATCGTGGTGCCGGTCGTGGTCAGTTTCGGGATCGATCCGGTATGGTTTGGCGTGTTCCTTGTCGTGATGATGGAGGTCGCGCTGATCACGCCGCCGCTGGGGATGAACCTCTATATCGTACAAGGGGTTCGCAGTTCGGGTTCGATCCTCGACGTGATGATCGGGGCGCTGCCCTTCGTGGCGATCATGCTGGCGATGGTGGCGCTGTTGATCCTGTTCCCAGGCATCGCGCTGTGGTTGCCGGAGCGGATGTTCGGCGCGCCGGCCTGATGCAGGGTCCGCTGCTGCTGCGCGCCGCATGGGTCGTGCCGCAAGCGGGGGTGCCGCCCCTGCGAGACGCTGCGGTGCTGATCACGAATGGACGGATAGCGGCGGTAGGCCCGAACCTGCCTGCGCCCGAAGGGGCCGATGTCATCGACCTCGGGGCTGCGGTGCTGATGCCGGGGCTGGTGAACGCGCATCAGCACGGGCGCGGGATCAGCCAGCTTGCAATGGGCTATCCCGACCGTCCGCTCGAGCCGTGGATCGCTGCGCGCCTCCAGCATGGGCCGCCCGATATCCATGCGGTCACGCGGCTGGCCGCCGAGGCGATGCTGGCCAACGGTGTCACGGCCACGCTGCACGCGAATTACAGCTACGGGTCGGGGGACTACGCCGCCGAGTTGCGCGCACAGATCGCCGCCTATCGCGCGGCGGGGTTGCGGGCGACCGTCTGCGTGGGGGTGCAGGATCGCGGCGTGCCGGTCTATCCGGATGCCGATGCGGCGGCCTTCATCGCCGGATTGCCCGATGACGCGCGTGCGCTGGTGACAGGGCCTGCACCCGCGCCCTACATGGCGGACTGGGATGCCAGCGTCGCGCTGATGGATGCGTTGCACGCGGAGACCGCGGACGATCCCGCCCAGACGCTCGCCTGGGGTCCGGCGGGGCCGCAATGGGTCAGCGATACGCTCTGGGCGCAGGTCGCGGCGGATGCGGCGCGACGCGGCGTCGGCGTGCACTTCCATCTGCTGGAATCCCCGGCACAGGCCGCGGCGGCGCGGCGGCTCTATCCGGAAGGCACGCTTGCCCGCCTGCGCACCTGCGGGGTGTTCGCCGCGCGCACGAGTTGCGCCCACGGGGTGCACATGACGCCTGCCGACATGGACATCGCCTTGGCCGAGGGGCTCGCCGTGGTGCTCAATCCCGGGTCCAACATGCGGCTCTTCAACGGTCCGCCGCCGGTCGCAGACCTGCGCAGGGCAGGGGTCCGGCTTGCCGTCGGCACCGACAATTGCGCGCTGGCCGATGACGAGGACCTCCTGCGCGAAATGCGGCTGGCGGCGCTGCTCGGGCGCGCGGATGGCGCGATCCCGGCGGGGGACGAGGCGGCGTCACTGCTGCACATGGCCACCGCGGGCGGTGCGGCGGCGGCCTTTTTGCCCGAAGATCACGGGGTGATCGCGCCGGGGGCGCCCGCTGACCTTGCCGCTTTCGCCACCGACCGGATCGGCATCGACACGCAGACCGATCCCGCGCGGCTGGTCGAACGGCTGCTCGCGCAGGGATCGGGGCGCGATTGTGTCCTGACCGTGGTGGCGGGTGCGATCCGCTACGCCGCCCGGCCAGAGGACCGCGCGCGCCTCGCGCACTGGCAGGCGCTGGCGTCGGCATCGGTCGCCGCCCGGGCGGCACGTGCGCCCGCCGCTGCCGTGGCGGAGCTGCAGACCGCCCTTTCAACCCATTACGCAGTTCACGCGGGCAGGCACCCTGTCGCGGCCCTGCGTGACGCGGGGGGATATTTTCACATGCCTTCGCTGCCGAAACCGGTATCACTGGGCGAACGGGCCGCGATGGATGACACGTCGCGCGCAACCGCGGAACAGGAGCACGACATGATCGAACGGATCGACACTGGCCAGCGCATGAGCAAGATCGTCAAGCATGGCGGGGTCGCGTATCTTTGCGGGCAGGTGGGCGAAGGCGCCACCGTGGCCGAGCAGACCCGCGATTGCCTGTCGCGTGTCGACGCGTTGTTGACGAAGGCCGGATCGTCGCGCGACCGCATGTTGCAGGCGGTGATCTGGCTCGCGGACATGGCCGATTTCGCCGAGATGAACGCGGTCTGGGATGCCTGGGTGCCCGAGGGCCACGCCCCCGCCCGCGCCTGCGGCGAGGCGAAGCTGGCCCGGCCCGAACTGCGTGTCGAGATCATCGTGACCGCCGCCTGTTGACCCGGATCGGAGAAACCCCATGAAAGTCATCGTGCTCGGCGCCGGTGTGATCGGCGTCACGACGGCCTATTACCTTGCGAAACAGGGGGCCGAGGTCACGGTCATCGACCGCCAGCGCGAACCGGGCATGGAGACGAGCTATGCCAATGCGGGCGAGCTGAGCTATGGCATGACCTCGCCCTGGGCCGCACCCGGCGTGCCGAAAAAGGCGATCAAGTGGCTGTTCATGCGCCACCGCCCGCTGTTCATCTGGCCGCTCATCAGCCCGACCATGTGGGCCTGGGGGCTGAAGATGCTCATGAATTGCAACGACAAGGCCTACCGGATCAACAAGGGCCGGATGGTGCGCGTGTCGAACTACAGCCGCGACGCGCTGCCCGAGTTGATGGCCGAGGTGCCGTTCGATTTCGACCTGCGCGAAAAGGGCACGCTGCAACTGTTCCGCACCCAGAAGCAGCTCGACGGGTCGGCGGCGGATCAGGAGGTGCTGGCCGAATTCGACTCGCCCTATCGGGTGCTCGACCGTGCGGGTTGCATCGACGCCGAGCCCGGGCTTGCCCACGTGGCGGAAAAATTCGTGGGCGGTCTGCAACTGACCGCGGATCGTACAGGCGATTGCCGGACCTTCACGCGCGCACTTGCCAAGGTGGCCGAAGGGATGGGCGTCACGTTCCGATACAGCGAAACCATCGAGGGGCTGGTCACCGAAGGCGACCGCATCGCTTCGGTGCGGACCGAACAGGGCACCTGGGCGGCCGATGCCTTTGTCTGCTGCATGGGCCCTTACGCGCCCGTGCTGCTGCGGCAGGTGGGAATTCGCGTGCCGATCTACCCGATCAAGGGCTATTCGATAACCCTTCCGGTGACCGATCCCGATGGGGCGCCCGTCTCCACGATCATGGACGAGACCCACAAGGTCGGGATCACCCGGCTGGGCGATCGCATCCGCGTGGCTGGGCAGGCCGAGATCATCGGCTACAACAAGAAGCTTGGGGCGCACGCGACCGATACCGTGCGCCACGTGGTGCAGGACCTGTTCCCGCGGGGCGGCGACGTCAGCAAGGCCGAGGGCTGGACCGGCCTGCGCCCGATGACCCCGGACGGCACGCCGATCCTCGGGCCGACGCGCCATGCGAACCTGTTCCTGAACACGGGGCACGGCACGCTGGGCTGGACCATGGCCTGCGGGTCGTCCCGGGCCGTTGCAGACATCGTGATGGGCCGGACGCCCGAGATCGACATGGATGGTCTGACGGCGGCGCGGTATACCGGTTAGCGGGCCCGCACGTTCACCAGTGCTCCGGGGCTGTTCTACCAGAAGGCCGGGTCGTCCAGCGCGGCGACGCAGGTGCAGGGGCCTTTAAGCGGTGGCAGGGCCTTTCCGGTCAGGGATTGACCGACCCAGCCTTCGGGCTGGCTGAGTGGGTGCGGCGGGGGCACCGTCGAGACGGAGACCGGCATGAAACCGACCTTGCCGTAAAAGGCCGGGTCGCCGTAGGTCATCGCCACATCCACACGCTCCGCACGCAATGCCGCCAGCGCGTGCCGCAACAGTGTCTGCCCGATGCCCTGACCCTGCCGATCAGTCGCCACGGCCATGGGCGACAGCAGGACCACGGCACGCGGGTCATCGGGACAGGCAAGCCGGGTGAACACGGCCCCGCCGACCGGCGTGGCGCCATCCCATGCCGTGAATACCCTGATATCGTCAGGCGGCGTTTCCGCCAACTGCCGCGCCACGAGGCCGCCGATCATCGCGCCTTCGGCCGCGCCCTCGGACGCGGCGAAGGTCGCCGTGAAAAGATCAACGACGAGCCGTTCCGTTCCGTCGATGACGTTCGAGAATTTCATGTCATCTCCCACAGGTTTTCGGGCCGCTTACGCTATGGTCCCGCGTTCGATTGCACTGGTTGGCCCGCCCCCCGAAATCAGGTCAAGCCATCGGGTCGCATTTCAGGATGGCGCGATCTGTCCAGCCGCAAATACGGCAAGAATATACCCCAGCACCAGCATCAGGTAGACCTGCCCGTCGCCGGAATAGACGCGCCGCGCCCCGTCGGCGGCATCATGGGCCGCCCGCCACATCCCGGCCCATCCGCGCATGGCCAGTGGCGGCATCGCCCATGCGGGCAGCGGACGCGCCGTCACGAGCACCGCTCGCAGCCCGGTCGCCGTGCGCCCCGTCAGCCCGACCGCAAGCCAGAGGACGGCCAGCACCATGGATGCCCCCAGGGCGGCAAGCATCGTGGGCATGGGCCACCACGCGGCATAGATCGCCTCTAGCGACCGGCCTTCCCAGACAAGGGTCGTGGCGAAGTCCGGGTCGATGGCGGCGGAAACCGGCCCCATCAGCGTCTTGGGAAGAAAGGTCATGACCCCGATCCCGATGACCAGCAGCAGCTGCGGGACAAGCAACAGCGCGGGCGCTTCGCCCAGCCGCGCGGGCGAGGAGTCCGGCGGGCCCATCACCATCGCCGCAAAGAGACGGAGCATGTACCACAGCCCGAGGAACGTCGCGATTGCCCCGGCGATGGCAAGCCCTGTCCAGCCCTTGTCCACCAAAGCGGACAGAAGCAGCCACTTGCCGCCGAAGCCCATGAGCGGCGGCAGACCGGCCATCGCCAGCAATGCAATCGTCACGGTCGCGCAGGTCAGCGGCATTGCCCCTGCCAGCCCGCCCCATCCGTCAAGCCGCCGCGTCCCGGTGCGCAGCACGACACCGGCGACCGCAAGGAACAGGATGCCCTTCACCAGCATGTGGTTGGCGACGACGTAAAGCGCCGTGACCCAACCGAGATGCCCCATCAGCGCGATTGCCAGAACGATGTAGCCAAGCTGGCTCATGCTGGAATACGCGAGAAGCCGTTTCGCGTCGGTCTGCGCCAGCGCCATGAGCGCGCCGCCAAGGGTGGTTGCCATGCCGATCCACGCCAGCGCGTGGGAGACATCGACGCCTCCGGCGCGGATCACCGCGTAGCCGCCTGCCAGCAGCCCGAACATTGCGCCCTTGGTGACCACGGCAGACAATTGCGCCGACACCTCGCCCGGCGCTTCGGCATGCGCCTCGGGGAGCCAGACATGCGGCCCGAGCGCCGCGCCCTTCACCAGCAACCCGGCGGCCATCAGTACGAGGCCGGGCAGCGCCGCGGGATGTGCAATGTCGAGCCCCGCAAGCACTTGCGTTCCCGACAGGGCCGCGAGTTGCGCGAACCCGGCCAGCAACAGGAAAGCCGCAACCAGCGAGAACATCAGGAACATCAGTGCCGGATTCAGGGCCTGCGGGCGCTGCGTGATCAGGAAGAACGCGGCCAGCGCGACGAATTCCCACGCGAGGTAGAATTCGAGCCCCGTTTCCACCCGCAGCACGGCCTGCAACGCCAGAAGCAGCACCGCAAGCATGGGGTACTGCAACCTGCCGGGGGCGTCCTGCGCCAGCCCTGACAGGGCGATCACAAGACCGCCCGCCAGCAGCAGCGGCGCGAAAAGGCCGGGGATGCCGTCCGGCATCGGCAGCCACCACCCGGTCGCCGCGATGGTCGCAAGGGTCACCGCGCCAAGCACACGGCCGCGCACGACCTGCCCGAGAGTTGCAAGCGCGGCCCCGACCGCGAGTGGCGCAAGCGTGACGGGGGTCGCGGTCCCCGTCAGTATGGCACAGGCAAGCCCCGATATCATGAGCAGGGCCGCAAGCGCCACGAGCGGGACCATCACATGTGCCGGGGTCGGGGGGAACGCGTGATCGTCGTTCGGGGCAAGGGCCCGGAGAAACCAGCGGAAGAGATACGCGGCCTCCAGCAGCGAACCCGCCAGAACCACCGCGATCAGCCCGGTCCGCCCATCCATCGCCAGGTGCATCACCAGATCCCACTTGGCCCAGAACCCCGGAAATGGCGGCAGGCCGCAAATGGCGATCACGAACAGGGCCAGCAGCACCGCAAGCCCGGGTCGGCGTCCCAGCCCGCGGGCGATACCCACGCCCCCCGGACCCAGCGCCCCGGCCAGCACGAACAGCCCCGCCTTGGAAAGAAGGTGATTGACGAACAGCCCGAAGACGACGAAGGGCAGCGCGTCCTCAGCCCCCATACCGGTCAGCACGGCCAGCGCCAGCACCAGAAGCGCCATCTGTCCGATGGACGAATAGCCAAGCAGCCGCCCGGGACTGTCCTGGCGCAGCCCGATCAGGTTGGACAGCAGGAAGGTCAGGGCCGCCGACGCCGTGATGAAGCCCAGATAGTCCGGGAAGAGCGGCAGCAGCTTTGCGAAGGCGAAGATCATCCCGGCCGAGGCGCAGACCGACAGGAATGCGGCCAGCGCGGGCGGCGCGGTTTCGTAGACGTCAAGTGCCCAGCCATTGGCCGGGAAGGGCTTCAGCTCCAGCAGCAGGCAGCCGAGCATCAACGCGACTCCGACCGCGGCGATGGGCGCGCCCAAGGCGTCGCGCCCGGCGAGCAGAAGGTCGATGTTGAGATGCCCGGTCGCCTGGTAAATCAACCCCGTCCCCAGCAGGAAGACCATGGACGCGATGACCGTGGCCATGACGTATTTCATCGCCGCCTGCACCGCTGCGCGCGATGTGCCCAGCCCGAGCAATCCGTAGGTACCGATGGACACGATTTCGAGGAATACGAACAGGTTGAACGCGTCGCGGGTCAGGATCATCCCGTTGATGCCCATGGTCAGGATCAGGAACAGCAGGAGCGCCACGTGGTTGCCACGCAGCCGGTCCCAAAGTGCCATCGCCAGCAGGCACGCCACGACATTGACGCTGGCAGCGACGGCGCCTTCCGCCAGCCCGAAGCGCAGGTTGATCGCCAGCGGGGGGGTGGCCCCCGCGGTCAGGATTTCCAGCGGCACGCCGTCGCGCAGCACGACGAGCAGCGGCACGAGGCTCGAAAGCGTCAGTCCCAGCAGAAACAGCGCGAAACCGCCATGGAGCCACGGTTTGCCCAGTCGATGGAGGATCGGGATCAGGAACCCGCCACCGATCCCGAACAGGAAGATGCCCATCGGCTGGAACAACCCGCTCAGCAGCGCCATCATCCCCGCGAATCCCGCAAGGCGCGTATGTCTAGCGTCCCGTGCGTGCGATAGAGCCGGATCGCATAGGCCAGCATGACCGCCGTCACTGCCAAGCCGATCACGATGGCCGTGACGGTCAGGGCAGAGGGCACCGGATCGACCACGCGGGCGGTCGCATCCCCGGCCGACAGGTCCGCATCGATGATCGGTGCGGTGCCGCCGGTGACATAGCCGGTTGCCACCAGCACGATGGCGACGCCGCTGTCCATCAGCCCGAAGCCGATGATCATGCGCAGGACGTTGCGGTGCAGCAGTACCCCGGCAAGCCCGATCAGGATCAGCCCGAACCCGGTCGCCATCAGCACTGTGGACACGGGGAAGACCGTCATGCGCGTCCCGCCCTGCTCAGCTTCGGAATTTCTGAAGAATCACAGAGAGTTCCGCGCCGACCTTGATGCCCAGAAGCGCCGAGGTCAGCGGGATCGCGCCCGCGCTGACGAAATCGCCAAGCGTGCCCGCGGGCAGGATGCGCGGGTCGAGAAACCCGCCCGCATGGATCATCCCGAGAATGCCGATGGCGACGAACAGCACGCCCACGGCGGATTCCAGCAGGCCGAGGGCGGCGACATTTATGGCGGCGTCCGGATTGGCGATCATCAGCAGCATCACGCCGGATGCCAGGATCGCCCCGCCCTGAAACCCCCCGCCCGCCGACAGGTGCCCATTGGCAATGACATAAGCGCCGAAGGTCAGTATCATCGGGAACAGGACCTGTTTGCCGCTTTCCACGATCTCGCCGGGATGAAGCCGCGGTTCGGTCGGCCCGCCGCCATGGTCGCCGATGGGCTGCAACAGCAGGCCAAGACTTGCCGCGACCATGTAGAGCACCGCCACCTCGCCCAGCGTGTCGAAGCTGCGATAGGCCATCAGGATGCCGGTGATGACATTCGGCGTGGTGAGTTCCTCGACGCTGGCGCGGACATAGGCAGCCGCAAGCGGGCGCAGCGCCGCCGGTTCGGCATGGGACGCGACGACCAGTCCAAAGACACCCGCCAGTCCTGCGAGGATGGCACAGGCGGCCAGGGCGCGCATCAATCCCGCGTCTCCGGCCTGCCGCGTCCGCGCCACATCGGCGTGCCGGTCTTGTGGCCCGACCGCGCCAGTGCGTGGGATGACACGGGGTTTCCGACGAAGACGAAATACACGATCAGCAACAGCTTGAAGGTCCAGCCGGGGTGATGGATTGCCAGCCCGACCATGATCAGCGTCGCGCCCAGCGTCGTGGCCTTGGTGCCCGCCTGGATGCGGGTGAAGGCGTCCGGCATCCGCAGAAGCCCCAGTCCCGCCGAGAACAGGAACACCGACCCGAGCAGGATGAACAGGCTTCCGGCAAGTTCGGTCATCCGCCGTCCTTCCCATAGCCGGTCTTGCGCAGGGCGTAGAGAAAGATGAACGTCGCCAGCCCCGATCCGATGGCCGCTTCGGCCATGGCCACGTCCGGTGCGGCCAGTAGCAGGAAGGACAACGCGGCGAACAGGCTGGCAAGCCCGCCGCTGACGATGGCCGCCAGTAGGTTTTCCAGCACCATCGCCAGCACGCCGCTGACGAGGATGCAGGCACAGACGAGCAGGATCATCGCTTCGAGCATTCACAATCCCCGATGCATGAAGCGCGCGACCGCAAGCACCGACAGGAAGCTCAGCAGCCCATAGACCAGCGCCACGTCCAGATAGACGAACCGGTCCGCGACATGGGCATAAACCGCGATCAGCGAGATCGTGGTGATCGTCAGCACGTCCATCGCCACCACGCGGTCAAGCAGCGTGCGCCCGATCGCCAGCCGGATCACGGCGAACACGATGCTG
Organism: Meridianimarinicoccus zhengii; assembly: GCF_003254465.1. Taxonomy (GTDB): domain Bacteria; phylum Pseudomonadota; class Alphaproteobacteria; order Rhodobacterales; family Rhodobacteraceae; genus Meridianimarinicoccus; species Meridianimarinicoccus zhengii. The sequence goes on along the minus strand of NZ_QDFI01000010.1, from coordinate 40,169 downwards.
AAGAAGACCAGCACCATGGCGATCCTGAGGAAGAGATCAGCCAAAGGTCCTCGCAAGGGCAGGCTGGAACGCGCCGGACACGGCGGCGGTGTTGATGTCGACATCCGTGGTCGTGCGGTCGAGCAGATGGACAGACAGCGATTCGTCCTTCAGCTCCAGCACGAGCGAACCTGGTGTCAGCGACACGGTGTTCGCCAGCACGAAGCGCGCCATGGGCGCGGTCAGTTCCACGCGGGTCGGCACGATGCCGGGCCGGATGTCGATGCGCGGGGCATAGACGACGCGCATCACGCCAAGATTGGCCCGGACCATCTCGCGCAGGAAGATCGCGGTGTAACGCAGGAAACCGAGGATGGCACGCGGTCCCAGGCGAAGGTCGGTCCACGGGGTCGCCGTGCGGCACAGGGGCAGGGCGATGGCGCCCGTCACCGCCAGTCCGGCGACCATGACAACCGGTGCAAGGCTCCCGTTCACCGCGGCCCAGATGACAAGGAGCACGGCCCAAAGCCCGATTGCACCGCGCCAATACGTGCCACGTCCGTCCGGGTGCATTGGCCGTTCCCCTTGATCCGTTGTGTCGACCCCTTGTTGGCAAATGCCGCGGGCCGGGGCAACGTGGCGAATGGACCGCAATGCCGCAGCGGTCCCGCCGCACCCCGGTTGACCTGCGCTGCGCCGATTTGTCCTTACGTTGCGTTTGCTTTCCCTGCGGCCGCTCCCTAAGAGAAACGTGTCGCTGCGGCGCGGCATTGCCGCGCGCCGCCGCATGGTGCAGGTCCTGTGATGAAAATGCGCGAGCAAGCTGTCGTGACGGGATTGCCGCCATACGGGCCGTTCGCATCATGTGCGCATGCCCCCGGCGCGATCCGGGCGCGCGTCGGCATTCGCCGCATCCTGCCTGACAATTCCCACATCTTCCGTGAAGGCCCGCATCCCGACTCCGGTGCGCGGCGCCACGCCCACAAGGATATTCAGCCATGACTGACGTTTCTCCTGAACTCGCGAAACGCCGCGATGGCCCGCCGCTGCTGATCGATCTCGCCCTGCAGGGCGGCGGCGCGCATGGCGCGTTCACCTGGGGCGTGCTCGACCGTCTGCTTGAAGAGGAGTGGATGACGATCGAAGGCATCTCCGGCACCTCGGCCGGAGCAATGAATGCCGCGATCCTTGCGGCGGGCATGGCCAGCGGCGGGCGGCAGACCGCGCGCGAGATGCTGCATGCCTTCTGGCGCAAGACATCCGACGCGGCGCGCTTCAGCCCGTTCCGGCGCGGCCCATGGGAAATGCTTACCGGCAGTTGGAGTCTCGACAATTCGCCTGCCTTCGTGGCGATGGACCTTATGGCGCGGCTGGTGTCGCCCTATGACATGGGCGGCATGGCGGGCAATCCGCTGCATGGCATCCTTGAAGACCTGATCGATTTTCCTGCGCTGGCGGAAGGTCCGGTGAAGCTCTTCATCACGGCGACCAACGTGCATACCGGGCATGGGCGCGTGTTCCGCAAGCACGAGATCACCGCCGATGTGCTGCTCGCCTCGGCGTGCCTGCCCTCGCTGTTCCAGGCGGTGGAAATCGACGGCGTGCCCTATTGGGACGGCGGCTACGCGGGCAACCCGATGATGACGCCGCTGGTGCAGGAATGCGACAGCAACGACACGTTCCTCGTGCAGATCAACCCGGTTCTGCGGGCCGAGACCCCGCGCAGCGCGCGCGACATCGCCAGCCGCCTGAACGAGATCTCGTTCAACGGACAGCTTCTGAAGGAATTGCAGATGATGGCCCTGCTGCGGCAGGTCATCGATCCGGGCAACGGCACGGCGCGGCTGTGGCGGGAAATGCGGCTGCACCGGATCACATCCGACCTGATGGTGGACCTGGGGCATTCGTCGAAGCTCAACGCCGAATGGCCGTTCCTTGAAATGCTGTTCGAGGAAGGCCGCCGTGCCGCCATCGATTTCGGGCGGGCGCATCTGCCAGATGTCGGTGTGCGCGAGACCTTCGACATCAACACCTTGCTCGAGGAGATCTGACGCCATGGGGCTTCTGGGTATCCTTGCCGGTCTGACGATTCTGATGGCGCTGGCTTTCCGGGGCTGGACCATCCTTCTGCTGGCGCCGCTGGCGGCCATGGTGGCGGCGGCATTCTCGGCCGAACCGCTGCTGGCGCACTGGACACAGACATTCATGCCCGCCGCGGCCGGGTTCGTGGCGCAGTTCTTTCCGCTGTTCCTGCTTGGTGCGCTGTTCGGCAAGCTGATGGACGATTCCGGGTCGGTCGGGGCCATCGCCGACTACATGACGCTGAAGCTGGGGCCGAGCCGCGCGATCCTTGCCGTGGTGCTGGCCGGCGCGATGGTCACCTATGGCGGCGTGAGCCTGTTCGTGGCGTTCTTCGTGCTGGCGCCGATGGGCGTGGCGCTGTTCCGCGCGGGCGCCGTGCCCCGGCGGCTGCTGCCCGCGGCGGTGGCGCTTGGCACGTCGACATTCACCATGTCGGCCCTGCCCGGCACGCCCGCCATCCAGAACGCCATCCCGACGCCGTTTTTCGGCACCACGCCCTTCGCGGCGCCCGGGCTGGGCATCATCGCGGCGCTGGTGATGTTCGGATTCGGGCTATGGTGGCTGAACTTGCGTGAGAACCGGGCGCGCCGGGCGGGCGAAGGCTTCGCACGGGCGGGCGGTCCGGCGGCGGGGCTGGATGCGACCGATCCCGTGATGCTGCGCGAAGTGGCGACGACGGCGCGGGAATTCGACCCGGCCGAGATCGACAGCGGCGAGAAGGCGGCATCCCGGCCGCCCTTCGCGGTCGCGATCCTGCCGCTGATCACGGTGGTGACGGTGAACCTGGTCGTGTCGCAGGGCGTGCTGCCGCGCCTCGACACCGATTTTCTGGCGCTGCCCGAATGGGGCGGCAGTTCGCTGGCCGCGGTGGGCGGCATCTGGTCGGTGGCCGTGGCGCTGCTGGCGGCGATCCTCGTGCTCGTGGCGCTCAATTTCCGCCGCTTCCCGGCGCTGCGCAACAGCATCGATGCGGGCGCCACGGCGTCCGTGCTGCCGATCCTGAGCGTGGCGAGCCTTGTGGGTTTCGGCGCGGTCGTCGCGGCGATGCCTGCCTTCGCGCTCGTGCAGGACTGGGTGCTGGGCATCCAGGGCGGGCTTCTGGTGTCGCTGGCGCTGGCCACGAACATCCTTGCCGCGCTGACCGGATCGGCCTCGGGCGGCATGACCATCGCGTTGCAGGCGCTGGGGCCGACATATCTGGACCTCGCCAACGGGGCTGGGATCGATCCGTCGCTGCTGCACCGCGTGGCGGTGATATCCTCGGGCACGCTCGACAGCCTGCCCCATAACGGCGCGGTGGTCACGATGCTGGCGGTGTGCGGATGCACGCACCGGGAAAGTTACTTCGACATCGTGATGGTCGCGGTTCTGGGTGCGCTTCTGGCGCTGGCGGTCGTCATCGGGCTGGGCGCGGTCTTCGGGTCGTTCTGAGCCTGTCGCGGCTGCCACTCGGGGAAGAAACCCGACGGGGCGGCGTTTTGCCTTTTGACAGCGCGACGCGCTTGGGCACATTGGACACACCGAACTGCCGTGCCTTTTCGCGGCGGCCTTCTTCAAAAATGCGAGGTTGCTCATGCGGAGTCCCATGTTCCCGGCGGCGCCGGGGTCTTGCGCGGGGTGCGGGCGTTGAAGCGCGCCGCGATGGGCCTTGGGCTTCTCGTGCTTCTTGCGGCCTGCGACGACGAGGGCGAGCCCCAGAGCGAACCCATCCGCCCCGTGCGTGTCGCCATCGCGGAAAGCGCCACCGGCGGGCAGACCGTCACACTGACCGGTGAACTGCAGGCGCAGGATACCGCCGTGCTGGGCTTTCGCACCGGTGGCCGGGTGGTCAGCCGCAGCGTGAATGTCGGTGACACGGTCGCGCCGGGCCAGATCCTCGCACGGCTCGAGGACACGACCCAGCGCAACACCGTGGTGGCCGCGCAGGCCGAACTGACCGCGGCCGAGGGCGACGTGGACCGGACCGAAACCGATTTCGGGCGGCAGACCGAGCTTCTGGAACGGGGCTTCACGACCCAGCAACGCTATGATGTGGCGCTCCAGGCCTTCCGGCAGGCGGAAGCGCGCGCCGACGCCGCGCGCGCCCAGCTTGCCAATGCCGAAGAGGCGCTGTCCTTCACGGTGCTCTATGCCGACGCCACGGGCGTCGTGACCGCCATCGGTGCCGAACCGGGCGAGGTCGTGGCGGCCGGGTCCATGGTCGTGCGGCTGGCGCGGGACAATGGCCGCGATGCAGTGTTCGACGTGCCGGAACGGCTGATCGCCACGGCCACCCCCACATCGGTGATCGATGTGGCGCTGGTCAGCGATCCGTCGGTCGTGACGACCGGGCGGGTGCGCGAAATCGCCCCCGAGGCCGATCCGGTCACGCGCACCTTTCGTGTCCGGGTGGGCCTTTCGGATGTGCCCGCGGCGTTCCGGCTCGGCTCCGCGTTGACGGGCAGCGTGGTTCTTGCGGGTACCGAGGCGACGCCGCTGCCGGCCACGGCGCTGACCACCCTCGACGGGGAACCGGCGGTGTTCGTCGTCGATCCTGCGACCGAAACGGTGGATCTGCGCCGCGTGACAATCGGCAGCTTCGACATCGCGCGGGCGACCGTGACGGACGGCTTGCGCGACGGCGAGATCGTCGTGACGGCTGGGGTTCAGGCGCTGCGGCCGGGACAGCAGGTCCGTATCGGCGAGGACGGCTGACATGTCGGCCAATATCTCGGCCTGGGGGCTTCGGAACAAGGCGCTGACCCTGTTCCTCATGACGCTGGTTCTTGTCGCCGGAACGCTGGCCTTCCTGGGGCTGGGCCGCGACGAAGACCCGCCTTTCACCATCCGCACCATGGTCGTGCAGGCCGCATGGCCCGGCGCCACGGCCGAGGAAACGCTGCTCCAGGTGACCGAGCGGCTGGAGCAGACGCTTCAGGAAACCCCGTTTCTCGACCGGATCGACAGCCAGACCCGGCCCGGCGTGGTGACGCTGTTCGTCCATCTCGACGGGGCCACGCCCGGCGACGCGGTGCTGGAAACCTGGCAGAACGTCCGCAACCGTGTCGGCGACATGGCCCACACGCTGCCGCAAGGCGTGATCGGACCCGGCTTCAACGACGAGTTCGGCGACACGTTCGGCGTGATCTACGGGTTCACGGCGGACGGGTTCTCGCGCCGCGAGTTGCGCGACTACGTCGAAGATATCCGGTCCGAGCTGCTGCGCGTGCCCGATGTCGCCAAGATCGAGGTGCTGGGTGCGCAGGACGAAACCGTCTTCGTGGAGTTCGATCCCGCCGAGCTTGCGTCGCTCGGGTTGCCACCCGGGGCCGTGCGCGACGCGCTGCGCGCGCAGAACCTCGTGCGGCCCGGCGGCACAATGCGCAGTGGCACGGATGCGATTTCCGTCGCCGTGTCGGGTGCCTTCACGGATGAAAACGACCTGCGCGAGATCGTTCTGACCTTGGGCGACCGGCGGGTGCGGCTTGGGGATATCGCCAGCATCCGGCGCGGATATGCCGACCCGCCGCAGCCCATGTTCCGAGTCAACGGGCAGGAGGCACTGGGGCTGGCCGTGTCCATGGCCGAAGGCGGCGACGTGATCGCACTTGGCGACCGGTTGCGAACCCGCGTGGCGGACCTGACGGCGGACCTTCCCATCGGCATCGAGCCGTTTCTTGTGGCCAACCAGTCCGAGATCGTGGACGTGGCCATCGCGGAATTCACGGAATCGCTTTATCAGGCGATCGCGATCGTGCTGGTTATAAGTTTCGTGGCGCTGGGGGTGAGGGCGGGCCTTGTGGTCGCCATCGCCATCCCCCTGACCATGGCGGCGGTCTTCGTGATCATGCATATCGCTGACATCAACCTTCAGCGGATCTCGCTCGGGGCGCTCATCATCGCGCTGGGGCTGTTGGTCGATGACGCGATGACGACGGTGGACAGCATGAGCCGGCGGCTCGCCGCGGGGGACGACGAATTGCAAGCCGGGTCCTACGCCTATGAAAAGCTGGCCTTCGCCATGCTGACCGGCGCGCTGGTGACCATCGCGGGCTTCGTGCCCATCGGCTTCGCCCAAAGTTCGGCCGGGGAATACACGTTCTCGATCTTCGCCGTCGTGGGGATCGCGCTGCTGGCGTCCTGGCTTGTGGCCGTGCTGTTCGTGCCGGTGATCGGAGTGGCGCTGCTGCGCGCGCCCAAGGCGGATGCGGACGGGCGCGAAGGCGTGCTTCTGCGCGGCTACCGCGCCGTACTGAACGCCGCGCTGCGGCTGCGGCTGCCGGTGGTCGCGCTGACCGTGGCCGCCTTGGTCGTGGCGGTGCTGGGCCTGTCGCAGGTGCAGCGTCAGTTCTTCCCGCCGTCGGACCGGGTCGAATTGCTGGTGGACATCACCCTTCCGCAGGGCGCATCGATCCACGGCACACAGGCCGCCGTGGACCGGTTCGAGGATATTCTCGCCGAGCAGGAGGGGCTTGCGCACTGGAGCACCTATATCGGGCGCGGTGCGATCCGGTTCTACCTGCCGCTCGACGCGCAGCTGCCCAACCCGTTCTTCGCACAACTCGTGCTGGTCACCGACAGCATCGAGGATCGCCTGCGGCTTCAGCCCGCGCTTGAACGTATCCTCATCGACCAATTTCCGGAAGCCACGGGCCGTGTCTATGCGCTGGAACTGGGTCCGCCCGTGGGCTGGCCGGTCCAGTATCGCGTGACCGGCCCCGATCTCGACCGGGTGCGCGGCATCGCGCGCGCGGTCGCCGCGGTGATCGCCGATGTGGGCGACACGCGCTCCATCGGCTTCAACTGGATGGAACCGTCACGGGAAATCCGCGTGGTGCTGGACCAGGACGAGGCGCGGCGGCTTGGCCTGAGTGCCGCGGCGGTGTCGGACACGCTGAACCTGTACCTTTCGGGTACGCCCCTGACGCAGATCCGCGACGACATCTACCTCGTGCCAGTGGTGGCGCGGGCGAAAGGCGGGCAGACCCTGTCGCCGGAACGCATGGCCAATCTCCAGATCGCCGTGCCGGGCGGGCGGACCGTGCCGCTGTCGCAGATCGCGCGGCTGGAATATACCCTGACCGACCCACTGGTGCATCGCCGCGACCGTGTGGCCGCGCTGACCGTGCAGGCGGACGTGACACCCGGGCTGGAAGCCGCGACCGTTGTCGAACGCATCGAACCCGCGCTTGCCGATCTGCGGGCAGGCCTGCCTGCGGGCTACGCCATCGACACCGGCGGGCTGGTGGAGGAAAGCGAGATCTCGCAGGCGTCGGTGTTTGCCGTCGTGCCGCTGATGCTGGTGCTTGTGCTGGTGTTGCTGATGTTCCAGCTGCGCAGCTTCAAGCTGCTGGGGATGGTGCTGTTCATGGCGCCGCTCGGCATCATCGGGGTGGTCGCGGCGCTGCTGGCGTCGGGGCAGCCGCTGGGTTTCGTGGCGATCCTCGGCATTCTTGCGCTGGTGGGCATGATCGCCAAGAACGCGGTGATCCTGATCGAACAGATCGAGGACGAGCGCAGGTCGGGCAAGTCGGTCCGCGATGCGGTGGTCGACGCCTCGGCAAGCCGGGTGCGCCCCATCGCGCTGACCGCCTTGTCCACGGTGCTCGGCCTGATCCCTATCGCCTTCACGGTGTTCTGGAGCGCGATGGCCTTCGCCATCATGGGCGGGCTCGCACTGGCGTCGGTGCTGACGCTCATCGTGCTGCCGGTGATCTACGATCTTGTCTACAACAATCGCGGTGCCGCATGACCACGGCGGGGCCCGTACCGACCGGCTGCGCGGCGTTCGGCTGGCCGGGACCGGCGTGCAGGAGCCCCGCCATGTCCCTCGCCTCGCCCGCGCGGCGTCCCGGCGCTGCCCCCGCCGCAGCGGCAAGGAGTCCGGTGGCCGGGTCCGCCCCGCGCCCAGGCGCAGGCCGTGGACGGGCCGCGCCGCTTACGGGGCAAGTATCGGGGCTGCGGCAGAAAACGCTTTGCGCGTCGGGTGGCGCGGGCTACTCCACCTGAAACAAGACAGTCCGGGGGAAAGACCATGGCCGACACATCCGCAGCGACTTCGCCGCTTTCCAGGACCGCTGCCGAAAGCATTGGCCGTGCGCTCCGGCTTTGGGGCAGCGTCGCCTTCTGGACCCAGCTCTTCGTGGCCGTGATCCCGGTGATCGTCATCACCATCGTCTTCTCGTCCGTTTATGGCGTGCAGGCGCCGATCCGCAGCGCGGGGATAATGGGGGCGACCACGCTGGCCAGCTTCGTGATCCTGCTCTTCACCACCTGGTGGTTCTGGACCTACCGCAAGATCGGCCGCGCCCTGTCGGACGGAAGCGGAACCACCACCCGCCCCCGGCTGGAGCGCCGCCTGTGGATCGGGCTGGTGCTGAGCTGTGTCGGGATCGTGCTGTCGATGGCCGTGCTGTTCGTGGAAATGACGTATCTGCTGATCCGCTTTCTCGAGGCGCCGCAAGGCGGCGTGCCAGTGATCCAGACCGTTCAGGGCGAGTCGTCGTGGATTTCCGCCGTGGACATCCTCGGGCTGATGACCGTCGTTCTGACGCTCACGGCGGAGATCGTCGTGATGGTCGGCGGGCTCTGGCTGCTGTCGCGGGTGCTGTTCCTGAAGGGCGAGGGGCAGACGTGACGCCGCGCCCGGCCCGAGGCCGCCCGCGATGACAGCACCGCCCGTGGCACCGGTGAACGGGCGGCTCGTCGGGGTGGCCGCGGTGTTCGTGACCGTGGCTGTCAGCGGCTGGATCCTGCATGTCGGCCGCGATCTGCTGGTGCCGATCGTGGCAGCCGTGCTGTGCGTCTTCGCCATCTCGGGGCTGTCTTCGGTGCTGGCCCGCGTAACGCCGCTGCGGCGCATCCCGGGATGGGCGCGCGACCTGATCGCTGCCGGGCTGATCTGCGTGGCGCTGGTCGAGTTGACATTCCTGATGCTGGGCAGCATCGGCCAGATGATCGCCGAGGCCCCGGCCTATCAGACCGCGGCGGGCGACTTCGTCCGGTTCTTCGCCGCGATGTTCGACCTTGACGGCGAACAGACCCTGCGGGCCATCCAGGCGGAACTGGCCGGGGTGCTCGATCTTGGCGGCCTGCTGCGCGCGGCGGCTGGTTCGGCGCTGGGGGCTCTGGCGGTCCTGATCTTCGTGCTGCTCAACATCGCCTTCCTGATGCTGGAGCGGAAGGATTTCACCGCCAAACTGTCCATGCTGGGCCTGCCGGGGCCGCAGTTTTCCCGGCTTCAGGTCATTCTCGCGGATGTCAACGCGCGGATCGGCCAGTACCTTGCCGTCCAGACCATGCTGAACATCGCGCTCGGGCTGGTGTCCTGGGCCATCATGAAACTGTTCGGGCTGAATTTCGCGGTGGTCTTCGCCATCATCATCGCGGTGCTGAACTACATCCCCTATATCGGATCTTTCGTCGGGGTGGCCTTTCCTGTCGCCGCCGGACTGGTGGAATTCGCGCAACCCGGCACGACGATCTGGCTCGGCATCGCGCTGGGGCTGGTGCAGTTCGGGATCGGCAACATCCTCGCGCCGCGCGTCATGGGCAATTCGCTGAACCTCAGCCCCTGGGTCATCCTCGTGGCGCTGACCTTCTGGGCGAGCATCTGGGGTGTGGCGGGGGCCCTGTTCTCGGTGCCGATCATGGCGGTCGCCGTGGTCATCATGTCGGAATTCGATACGACCCGCGCGGCGGCTGTGTTCCTGTCCCACAAGGGGATACTGCCGCGGTACCACGACATGCCAGATCCGGCAGGTCCGGTGGCCCATGGCCGATAGGGCCCCGTTCCACGCGCGCGCCGCGACCCGTGCGACAACGCAGCGGCTTGTCCTGCAATCGTCCGATGCGCACCGTGCGTCCAACGGGTCAGGGTCGCGGCGCCTTGGCAGTCAGAACATCGAATGAAGAGGAGAACACCATGAGCAGACTTGTCCCCGTCTCTATCATTGCCGCGCTTGCGCTTGCCGGATGCAGCGACCCGAACACGCGCGACCAGGTGGGCGCGGGTGTCGCGGGCGGTGCGATCGGTGCGATCGCCGCGACCGCGCTTGGGGCGAACGACGCATGGACCGTCGCCGCGGCGGGTGCCGGCGCGGCCGCCGGGTCGCTTTATGCCCGCAACCGCCAGACGCAGCAATGCGCCTATCACACGGGCGATGGGGAAACCGTGCGGGTCGGCACCTGCCAGTGATGTCATCGGCGCGCGCCAACGCTGCGGGCGCGCATCTGTCGGTCACCGCGGCGGCCTGACGGGCAACCGAGCAAGCAGGCGAAAACGAACCATGGGCCGCGTCCACCGCATCACGGCGCCGATCAGGGCTGTCCTCCTGTGCGCAGGCCTTGTTGTCGCGGGGTGCGCCCCGCGGGGCAGCATCACGGTCGATCCCGCCGCGGCCGGCGTCGGCAGCGTGCAACAGGTTCTGGTCGCCACAACACGCGCCCCGGACCCGGGGTCCGCCGTCCTGTCGCGCGACCGGTCCTACGATCTCGGGTTTCTCGACATGGCGGTGTCCGTGCCACCCGACCGGTTGCCGGGCACCGTGCGCTTTCCCGAAGACGGGGCCGTCGATCCGGCCCGCGATTTCGTCACGGTGTCCGCCCATCGACTGAACGGCATCGCCGCCTTCCGGGCCGCCGTGAGTGCCCGGGCGGCCACGTTGCCGCCGGACAAGCGCGAGGCGCTGGTGTTCGTGCACGGATACAACACCAATTTCGCCGAGGGCCTTTATCGGCAGGCGCAGATCAGCCACGATTTCTCGTCGCAGGGCGTATCGGTGAATTATGCTTGGTCCTCGGCGGGCGATTTCAGGGCTTATGCCTTTGACAGGGAAAGCGCGCTTTTTGCCCGTGACGGGCTGGAGGACCTGCTGGACGCTCTGGCCCGCAGCGACACGCGCCGGATCGTCGCCGTCGCCCATTCCATGGGGGCGCAGGTCCTGATGGACACGCTGCGCCAGATGGCCATCCGCGGCGCACCCGAGATGTTCGGGCAACTGTCTTCCGTGGTGCTGCTGGCGCCCGATCTCGATATCGACGTGTTCCGGACGCAGGCGGCGGCGCTCGCTGGTCTGGACATCCCGATCTACATCTTCGTTTCGGGGCAGGACCGTGCCTTGCGCCTGTCCGCCCTGCTGCGCGGTCAAAGCACGCGGCTCGGGTCGATGGTGGATGCGTCCGCGTTGGGCGATCTGGTCGATCAGGTCCCGATCCGCGTGATCGACGTGACCGAGTTCGACGCCAATGACGATCCGCTTCAGCACAACAAGGCGGTGTCGTCGCCGTCGATGATCGCGTTGTTCGACGGGCTGGGGGCAAGCGGGTTGGAGATGTTCCGCGATGCGCAGAATCCCGGTGGGCTTATCGAAAACGTCCAGCGCGCCACGCAGGAAATCTCCGTTGCCGTGACCGGGCGCTGAGACCTTCACCGGCCTCGGCATGCGGTGTTCCGTCCGAACCGGGGATGGAATACTGCCTTGTGCCCGCGGCACTCGCCTGCGAACCGTGGCACCGCCGCTGCCATACCAGATCCGCAAGGCCGCCAATCCTGGAGACCGACCATGACCGACGACAGTTTCGCTTTTCTCACCGCGGGCGCGATCCGCTTTGGACGCGGAACGGGCGCAGGCGTGGCACCGGCGGTCGCAAGGCACGGGACGCGGGTTCTGCTGGTGCACGGCGCACAGGCCGCCCGGTCCGCATGGCTCCGTCGCGACCTTGAAACGGCGGGCTGTTCGGTCACGGCGTTCGCCTGCCCGCGCGAACCCGACGTGGCACTGGTGGAGGCCGGGGTCGCCGCCGCCCGAAACGCCGGGGCTTCCGTCGTGGTGTCGCTGGGCGGCGGGGCGGTGATCGACCTTGGCAAGGCCGTGGCGGCGCTCGTGCCCGCGACCCGGCCCATGCTGGACCATCTGGAGGTCGTGGGGCAGGGTGCGCCGCTCGACCATCCGCCGCTGCCCTTCGTCGCCGTGCCGACCACGTCGGGCACCGGGGCGGAGGTGACGAAGAACGCCGTGATCAGTGTCCCTGACGCCCGGCGCAAGGTATCGCTGCGCGACGACCGGATGCTGCCCGTGCTGGCGGTCGTGGACCCCGCCCTGACCGATGGCGCCCCCCGCGCGGTGACGCTGGCCAGCGGGCTAGATGCCGTCACGCAGGTGATCGAACCCTATGTCTGCAACCGTGCGAACCGGCTTACCGATGCGCTGTGCCGGGATGCGATTCCGCTCGGGTTGTCCGCGCTAGTGCGCCTGATGACGGGAGAGGATCCGCGCGCGCGGGACGACATGGCCTGGGTCAGCCTGTGCGGCGGGCTGGCGCTGGCCAATGCGGGGCTTGGCGCGGTTCACGGTCTGGCCGGTCCGGTGGGCGGCGTGTCGAACGCCCCGCACGGGGCCGTGTGCGGGGTGCTTCTGCCCCATGTGGTCGCGGCGAACGGGGCCGTGGCCACGGGGCAGGCCGCCGCGCGCATCGCCGAGGTGCGGGGCTGGATCGCCGACACGCTTGGCGGGGTGCCGGATGACGCGCCCGATACACTTGCGACGTGGTCCGCCGCGCAAGGCTTGCCGGGGCTGGGTGCCATGGGGCTGGACCGGGTCGATCTGGCGGGGGTGGCTGCTGCCGCGGCCGGGTCGTCCTCCATGAAGGCGAACCCGGTGCCGCTTGGGGCCGACATGCTTGAGGCGGTTCTCGAGCGGGCTTTCTGATCGCGCCGCGCGAGGTTCAGAGAAAGGCGCGCACGGACTGAAGGTCGTCGATCACATTTTCCGCGTGTTGTGCGCGCAGCCGGTCGCCATGGTCGCGCGCGATGCCACGCAGGTGCGATCCGCCGACGAACCCGACCGCACGCATCCCCGCGGCATGGGCCGCCTGTGCCCCGGCTGGCGAATCCTCGATTACAAGACAGGCGCCGGGCGCGTGGTTCATCTGCCGCGCGGCGTGCAGGAAAACATCCGGGGCGGGCTTGCCGCGTGCCACCATGTCGGCGCTGAACACCCGGTCGCCGAACCGCGCCCCCAGCCCCGTCGCCTCCAGCGCCACCCCGAGCCGCTTCACGGACCCGCTTGACGCAATGCAATATGCGGTTCCGGCATCGTCCAGATGATCGAGAAGGGCGATCGCACCGGGCATGGGTTCCAGTTCCGTGCGGAAGCGGGCGAAGAGCGTGTCGTACCAGTTCGTCTCGAAGGTATCTATGGGGCGGGACGGGGCGGGCAGACCGTCAAGATACTCGAGAATTCCGTGGAACGCGCCGCCGAGAAACCGCGACCGCACCTCCGCCGCGGTCAGGTCCGCGCCGTAGTCCCGAAGCGTGTCGCGCAGGGTGGACAGCGAGATCACTTCGCTGTCTACCAGTACGCCGTCGAAATCGAAGATGACGAGGTCGGTGCGGTTTCGCAGGGTCACCGGCGTGGCCTCAGGCAATCGCCCGGCCGTCGGCATCGAACCGATGCAGCCGGTGGGCGGGGATCTCGATGCCGATCCGGGCGCCGGGCATGGTGTCGTCGTCGCCATCGGTGCGCAGCACCACGGTCAGCGCGTCGCTGACCTTTGCATAGAGCAGGGTTTCGCCGCCCAGTTGTTCACGCACGAGGATCGTGGCATCGAAATGGCCGCCGCCTTCGGGATGGAGCGCGAAATGCTCGGGCCGGCAGCCGATGAAGCGCGTGCCGTTCGGCAAGGCCAGCCCGCGCAGCCCGGCCACGTCGTTGGGGTCGAACACGTTCATCGCGGGCGAGCCGATGAATTCCGCCACGAACCGGCTGGCGGGGCGATGATACAGGTCCATCGGCGCGCCCACCTGTTCCACGCGCCCGGCGTTCAGCACGACGATCTTGTCGGCCATGGTCATCGCCTCCACCTGATCGTGGGTGACGTAGATCATCGTGGCGTCAAGCTGCTTGTGCAGCGCCTCCAGTTCCACCCGCATCTGCACGCGCAGCTTGGCGTCGAGGTTCGACAACGGTTCGTCGAACAGGAACGCCTTCGGGCTTTTCACGATGGCGCGCCCGATGGCGACGCGCTGGCGCTGTCCGCCCGAAAGATGCGCGGGCTTGCGATCGAGATAGTCGGTCAGTTGCAGGATGCGCGCGGCTTCCATGATGCGGCTGTTGCGTTCGGCGGGGTCCACCTTGTTGACCTTCATCCCGAACTCCATGTTCTGGCGCACCGTCATGTGCGGGAACAGCGCGTAGGACTGGAAGACCATCGCCACGCTGCGATCCGCCGGGTCGGCATCGGTCACGTCGTCTCCGCCGATCACGACGGACCCCGAGTCGATCCCTTCCAACCCCGCGATGGCGCGCAGCAGCGTGGATTTCCCGCAACCCGACGGCCCGACGAAGACAACGAAGGCCCCGTCCTCGATGTCCAGCGACACGTCGAACAGGGCCTGCGTTGTGCCGTAGAACTTGTTGATCTGATTGAGTTTAACCGTTGCCACCCGCGTATCCTCCCGGTGCCGTGCCGCGTGCCGTCGGGCACAAACAAATGTATCGTCGGCGAGACTTGTGTTGACTTCGGTCTCATTTCATACATTTGTATGTAAGTCGAGACAAATGATTTGACCAGCCGTCACGACAGGGAGGAAACCAATGAACCTGAAATCCATGCTGTGCACCACGGCGCTTGTGGCTGCCGCCGCGACCGCCGCCAACGCCCAGAGCGACTGGAGCCTGAGCGAAGCCGCCGCACCCTATGCAGGAACGACAATCGACGTCGTCTTCCTGCTGCGCCCGGGATACGAGGCGATCAAGGAGATGCTGCCGGAATTCACCGAGGCGACCGGCATCAACGTGAACATCATCGACCATCCCTATGAAAACGCACTTGGTGAACAGGTGCGGGATTTCGTGGCAGGCGGCGATCTGGACATCGCGTTGATCGATCTCGTGTGGATCGGCAACTTCGCGGAAAACGAATGGATCGTGCCCGTCGATGACATCATGGCGAAGTTTCCGGAACTGGTGGATCCGGATCTGAATATGGACGATTTCTTTCCGCTGGTGCTGAACGCGTTCGGCGGGTGGAACGACACGATCTACGGGCTGCCGTTCGACAACTATTCGGGCCTGATGTTCTATAACCGCTGCATGCTGGAAGAGGCCGGGTTCGACGGCCCGCCCGAGACATGGGCGGAACTGAAGGACGTCTACGGCCCCGCGCTGACCGGCGACGGAAAGTATGCCTTCGCGCTCCAGTCCAAGCGCAACGAAACGCAAAGCGCGGACAGCTTCGCGCGGATGCTCTGGCCCTTCGGCGGATCGTTCCTCGACGAGAACTTCCGGTCGAACCTCTTGAGCGAGGAAAGCCAGGCGGGCCTGAACTTCCGGCAGGACCTGATGCAGTACATGCCCGACGGGATCGTCGCATGGGATCACGCGGAAACCGTGAACGGCTTCGCGCAGGGCGACGTGGCGATGATCACCGAATGGTCGTCGTTTTATTCGTCCGTCGTCGATCCCGACACGTCGCGCGTGACCGACTGCGTGGGCATCGCCCCCGAACCGGCCGGTCCTGCAGGCCGCCGCCCGGCGCTTGGCGGTTTCTCGCTCGCGGTCGCATCGCAGGCGGACGAGGCCGAGCAGGCGGCGGCATGGCTGTTCATCCAGTGGGCGACCTCGGCCGATAACGCGGTCGAGTATCTGGAACGGGGCGGTGTCCCTGCGCGCCAGTCGGCCTATGACGATCCGGCGCTGGCCGAGACCTATACCTTCATTCCCGCGCTTCTGGAAAGCTGGGCGGAAGGCGTGCCGGAATTCCGTCCGCGCTTTGCCGAATGGCCCGAGATCTCGGAAGTCGTGCAGGAATGGGGCACGCGGATGATGCTGGGCGAGGTCAGCGTCGAGGAAGGCGCACGCGAGATCGGCACGCGCATGGAAGCGATCCTCGAGGCGTCGGGTTACTACGACGGCGACCGGCCTCTGGTGCAATAACCCACATGATCCTGCGGGGCGGCGACTGTGCCGCCCCGCTTCCTCCGTCCAGATCCTGAAAAGTGAGCGCCATGCGGGACAAAACCTCGGGCAGAACGATCTTCGCCTTCATCGGCCCGTCGGTGATCGCGCTCGCGCTGATCGGCATCGCGCCACTTCTCTATGCGGCGTGGACGTCGCTGCATTTCTTCAACCTGACGCGCCTGCGCCAGTTGCGGTTCGTCGGGCTGGAGAACTACCAGACCGTCCTCACCGACACGGCGTTCTGGCAGGCGATGGGGCGCACGTTCTTCCTGCTGGGAACATCGCTGCCCTTGCAGCTTGCACTGGGTCTCGGGATCGCGCTGGTGCTGCACCAGCCGGGGCTGACGGTGGTCAAGACACTGTGCCGGCTCAGTCTCGTGCTGCCGATGGCCACGACCTATGCGGTGGTGGGGCTGCTCGGGCAGGTGATGTTCAACCAGAATTTCGGCGTCGTGAACCAGCTTCTGGGCGGTGCCGATATCAACTGGATCGGCGATCCCACGAACGCGTTCGTCATGATCATCTTCTGGGACGTGTGGCAATGGACGCCCTTCGTCGCGCTGGTGCTGTTGGCCGGTCTGACCATGGTTCCGAACGAGGTCGAAGAAGCCGCGCGGCTGGAAACAAAAAGCTGGTGGGTCATCCTGCGCCACGTCCAGTTGCCGTTCCTCGTGCCAGGGCTGGTCGCCGTGCTGATCCTGCGCACGGCCGACACGTTGAAACTGTTCGACATGGTGTTCACGCTGACGCGCGGCGGGCCGGGGGCCTCGACCGAGTTCATATCGCTGATGATCCAGCGGGTCGGCTTCCGCGCCTTCGACCAGGGGTTGGCGTCCGCGCAGGCGATCATCCTTCTGGCGATCACGATCGTGCTGGCGCAGATCTATATCCGCGTCTTCTACAAGGAGGTCTGATCCGATGACCCCGGCAAACCGGTCCTATGCGATCCAGATCGCCCTGCTTGCGGTCATCATCCTCGTCTGCGTCTTCCCGTTCTACTGGATGGTGACGACATCGCTGAAGACGCAGGTCGTGGCGCTGCAATCGCCGCCCGTGTGGACGTTTCAGCCCACGCTCGACAATTACCGCGTGGCGCTGTTCGAGGACGGGGTGCTGCGCACGCTGATCAATTCACTGGTCATCGCGGTCTGCACGACGGCGCTGGCGCTGGTGCTGGGAGTGCCTGCCGCATTCGCGCTCGCGCGGTTCGATTTTCGCGGCAAGAAGGACCTGTGGTTCTGGTTCATCACCAATCGCATGGTGTCGCCCATCGTGCTGGCGCTGCCGTTCTTCCTCATTGCGCGCAATTTCGGGATGCTCGACAAGCACATCACGCTGATCCTGATCTACCTGACCTTCAACCTGCCCATCGTGATCTGGATCGTGACGGACCAGTTTCGTGGAATCCCGTATGAGCTGGACGAAGCCGCCCGAATGGAAGGGGCCACGCAGTTCACCATCATGCGGAAGATCTGCCTGCCGCTTGCGATGCCGGGCGTTGCCGTGTCGGCGATCTTTTCCTTCATCTTCTCGTGGAATGAATTGATGTTCGGGCTGGTGCTGACCCGCAGCGACGCGCGCACCGCACCCGCGATGGCCGTGTCCTTCATGGAAGGCTACAACCTGCCCTATGGCAAGATCATGGCCACCTCGACCCTGATCGTGATCCCGGTCCTGATCTTCGCGCTGATCGCGTCGAAACAGCTTGTGCGCGGGCTGACCATGGGGGCGGTGAAATAGGCGCGCCGGTGATGGGTTGGCAGGCCGGTCCGCAGGCGGCATGACGGTGTGAACCTATTGTCGGAAAAGCCATGTCACGCCGTATAAAGACCGAACAGATAGATGCCGAGGAACAGCTTCTGGTCCGCATCGCCTATGCCTG
Source organism: Meridianimarinicoccus zhengii (assembly GCF_003254465.1). GTDB lineage: Bacteria > Pseudomonadota > Alphaproteobacteria > Rhodobacterales > Rhodobacteraceae > Meridianimarinicoccus > Meridianimarinicoccus zhengii. The sequence continues at coordinate 22,286 of NZ_QDFI01000010.1, read as the reverse complement.
CGAGATCGAGGGCCTGACCCAGGCCGAGGCTGCCAAGCGGTTCGGGCTCACCCGGCTGAAGGTGAACAAGGGACTGAGCGAGCTGCGACAGCGCGGCATCCTGCGGGTGTCCATCGACAGCATCTATGCCGCCGCGGCAGAACTGGAATTCGACGTGGCGGACCGGTTCGGGCTGCGCCGGGCGGTGGTGGTGCCGAGCCCGGAAAAGCCGACATCGGTGACGCCGCTGGTCAGCGCGGGGTTGGGCGGTCACCTGGGCATGGTCCTTCAGGATCCGGCGGTGCGCCGGTTCGGCATGTCATGGGGCAACACGCTGAACCTTGCGACGCGGCACATGCAACCCATCGACCGGCCCGATCTGGAGATCGTATCCGTGATGGGCGGGATCATGCGCGGATCGGACCTGAACGGGTATGAAATCACCACGCGGCTGGCGGACCTGTGCAACGCGCAGCACAGCTTCTTCCTCGCCCCCGTCTATGCGGGCAGCCCGGAAAGCCGCAGGGTCCTGATGGAACAGGATGTCATCGTCGAGGGTCTGGACAAGCTGCGCGGCTGCGATGCGGCGGCCATCGCTACGGGCGACCTGCATTCGTCGCTTCTGGTGCGCGATGCGCTGCCGCGCGATGTGCTGGTGGCGGACCTTTTGCGGCTGGGCGGGGTGGGCGACATCATCGGCCATGTGCTCGACGCCCAGGGGCAGCTGGTGGAGCACGAGATCAACAGGCGGCTCGTGGGCCTGACGCTCGATGACCTGATGGCCATCCCGAACGTGATCCTCGCGGCCGGTGGCGCCCACAAGGTGCCCGTGATCCTGGCGGCGCTGCGGGCGGGCTTCGTCGATACTCTGGTGACCGACGAGGCGACGGCGCAGGCGGTTCTCGATGCCGCGGGGTCGGGCGGGCGTGGTGCTTGACGGCGGCATTTTACATTTGTAATCATTTCGATACGAATGGATCAATGGCGGGCTGTCCGGCACATCGAGGCTGGCGGCGCGCGGCATGACAAGGCAGGGCTTCCCATGGCACGCGCGCTCGTTCTCGAAGAAACACGGAAGCTGGCCCTGCGCGACATCGACTTGCCCGGTGTGCCCGGACCGGGCGAGGTGCGCATCGCGGTGGACACCGTAGGCATCTGCGGCAGCGACGTGCACTACTACACCCATGGCCGGATCGGCCCGTTCGTCGTGACAGCGCCCATGGTGCTGGGTCACGAGGCTTCGGGCGTGGTGGTGGAAACCGGGCCGGGCGTCACGGGCCTGTCGGTGGGCGACCGGGTCTGCATGGAGCCGGGCATCCCCGACATGACCTCGCGCGCGGCGAAGCTTGGAGTTTACAACGTCGATCCTGCGGTGCGGTTCTGGGCCACGCCGCCCATCCACGGCTGCCTGACGCCCGAGGTGGTGCACCCCGCCGCGTTCACCTACCGGCTGCCCGACAATGTGAGCTTTGCCGAGGGCGCGATGATCGAACCGCTCGCCATCGGGTTGCAGGCCGCGACCCGCGCGCGCATCCGGCCCGGCGACGTGGCGCTGGTCACGGGGGCCGGACCCATCGGCGTCGTCACGGCGCTGTCGGCGCTCGCGGGCGGCTGCGCGCGGGTCTATGTCAGCGACTTGGTGGCCGACAAGCTGGACGTGGCCGGGCAGTTCGACAATGTCATCCCCATCGACCTGCGCGACGACGACCCGGCGGCGCGCATCCGTGCCGATACCGGCAATTGGGGTGCGGACGTGGTGTTCGAATGCGCCGGCGCCGCCCCCGCCGTGCAGACGGCACTTGAGGCCGTGGCCCCCGCCGGCTGCGTTGTCTGGGTGGGCATGCCGGTCGATCCCGTGCCCATGGATATCGTGCTCGCGCAGTCCAAGGAAATCCGGATGGAAACCGTGTTCCGCTACGCCAACATGTACGACCGGGCGATTGCCCTGATGGCGTCCGGCAAGATCGACGTGAAGCCGCTGATTTCCGAGACCTATCCGTTCGACGACAGCATCGCCGCCTTTGACCGCGCGGTGGAGGCGAGACCGACGGACGTGAAGATCCAGATCGACATGGGGCGTGCGTGACGATGGACGCGGCGACATTTGCGGACCGGCTGCTGGAGGAATTGCGCCCCGGTCTTGCGCCTGCGGTGCTGGATCAGTTTGGGCCGGTGTCGCAGGCGCTGGCAGGGGCCGGGCGGATCGCCTGTTACGGGGTCGGGCGCGAAGGGCTGATGATGAAGGCTCTGGCGATGCGGCTTCATCACCTCGGGCTTGACGCGCATGTGGTGGGCGACATGACCGCGCCGCCGCTGGGGCCGGGGGACGTGCTGTTGGTCAGCGCGGGGCCGGGGCATTTTTCGACTGTAGCCGCCTTGTGCGGGGTGGCGACCACCGCTGGCGCGCGCGTGGTCTGTGTCACAGCCGAGCCGGAAGGCGCCGTACCGCGCGCGGCTGACCTTGTGCTGCACATCCCCGCGCAGACAATGGCGGCGGATCAGGGTGCTGCTTCAACGTCGATCCTGCCCATGGGGTCGCTTTTCGAGGCGCTGATGTTCCTCGTGTTCGAGTTGCTGGTACTGGACCTGCGCGACCGGCTTGGCGTTGCGCCCGAGGATATGCGCGCACGGCATACGAACCTCGAATGACTGTGCGCGACTGGACCCGCCGTTTCAGCCTTGAAGGCCGCACCGCGCTGGTTACCGGCGCGTCGTCTGGCATCGGCACCGCCATCGCTGAGGTTTTCGCCGATGCGGGCGCCGACATCATCGGCCACGGGCGCGATGCCGACCGGCTGGCGGCGCTTGGCGAACGGGTGACAGCCTGCGGGCGGCGGTTCACGGCCGTCACGGGCGATCTCGCGTCGGCGTCCGAGACGGCGGAGGTGGCGGCGCAGGCGCTTGCCGCCCATCCGCGCATCGACATCCTCGTGAATTCCGCGGGGATCGCGCTGACCGGGCCGGTGCTGGGCTTTGACCCCGCCGACTGGGACCGAACGCTCGCGGTGAACCTGACCGCGCCCTTCCTGCTGGCACAGGCGCTGCTGCCCGGCATGATGGCGCGGTGCATGGGCAAGATCGTCAACATCTCGTCCCAGACCGGGGTGATCGCGCTGGCGGATCACGCGGCCTATGCGACGTCCAAGGGCGGGCTGAACGCGCTGACGAAATCGCTGATGGTCGAAGCCGCGCCCCATAACGTGCAGGTCAACGCCATCTGTCCCACGGTCGTGCTGACCGAGATGGGCGAACGGCTCTGGTCTGCGCCGAAAAAGCGCGACCCGTTCATCGCCCGCACACCGCTGGGGCGGTTCGGCCAACCGGTGGAGATCGCGGATCTGGCGCTTTATCTCGCATCGCCCGCGTCGGACCTGGTGAACGGCGAGATCGTGATGATCGAGGGCGGGTATTCTAGCATCTGACGCCCAAGGGAGGGACCCCATGACCAACCGACTGGACGGCAAGACCGCCGCGATCACGGGCGCCGCGTCGGGCATTGGCCTGGCATGCGCGGGGGCGCTGCACGGCGCGGGGGCTGACGTGATCCTGATCGACCGCGACGCGGCGCGGCTGGAGACGCTGGTGGCCGAGATGGGCACACGCGCCCATGCAGTGACGCTGGACCTGATGGACGGGGCGGCGGTATCGGCCATGCTGCCGCGGCTGCTGGAACCGACCGGGCAGCTCGACATCTTCCACGCCAATGCGGGGGCCTATGTGGGCGGTGCCGTGCTGGACGGCGACCCGGATCACTGGGACCGGGTGCTGAACCTGAACGTAAATGCCGCCTTCCGGTCGGTCCACGCGGTACTGCCGCACATGGTGGACCGCAAATCGGGCGACGTGGTCTTCACCTCGTCGGTGGCGGGCGTCGTGCCCGTGGTGTGGGAACCGATCTACACCGCGTCGAAATTCGCCGTGCAGGCCTTCGTTCACACCACCCGGCGGCAGTTGATCCCGCACAACGTGCGCATGGGCGCCGTTCTGCCGGGCCCGGTCATCACCGCGCTGCTGGACGATTGGCCCAAGGCCAAGATGGAGGAAGCACTCGCAAGCCAAAGCCTGATGGAGCCGACCGAGGTGGCCGAGGCGGTACTGTTCATGGTCACGCGGCCCGCGGGTGTGGTGATCCGCGACATGACGATCCTGCCCCATGGGTGCGACCTGTGACCGGGGCGCATTTCATCGGGATCGACGTGGGCACCGGCAGTGCGCGGGCCGGCGTGTTCGATGATGCCGGGCACCTGTTGGGCACCGCGAAGCGCGACATCGTCCTGTATCACGGTGCGGGGAACCGGATCGAACAGTCCTCTGCCGATATCTGGGCGGCGGTGGCAGGGGCCACCCGCGACAGCGTGGCGGCGGCGGGGATCGACCCTGCGACCGTGGGCGGCATCGGGTTCGACGCAACCTGTTCGCTGGTGGTCCTGGGGCAGGGCGGCACGCCCCTGACGGTCAGCCCCGGCGGGGATGCGGACCGCGATATCATCGTGTGGATGGACCACCGCGCGCTGGATCAGGCGGCACGGATCAATGCGGGCGGGTACGACGTGCTGCGCTACGTGGGTGGCGTAATCTCGCCCGAGATGCAGACGCCGAAACTTCTGTGGCTGAAGGAAAACAACCCGGACACCTTCGACGCCGCTTGGCAGTTTTTCGATCTCACCGATTTTCTGACATGGCGCGCGACCGGATCGCTGGCACGGTCGATCTGCACGGTGACGTGCAAATGGACCTATGTGCGCAACGCGGGCGGCTGGGACGCCGCGTATTTCCGGGACATCGGGCTCGGTGCCCTTGCCGACGACGGCTTCGCGCGGATCGGCACCGATGTCGTCGATGCAGGCACGCCGCTGGGGCAGGGGCTTACGCCGGACGCCGCCGCGGACATGGGCCTGCCGGCGGGCACGCCGGTCGGCGCGGGGCTGATCGATGCCCATGCAGGCGGGATCGGCACCGTGGGCGCCCCCGGCGCGCGGCCAGAGGACCGGATGGCCTATGTCTTCGGCACGTCGTCCTGCACCATGACGACGACGCGGGATCCGGTGTTCGTGCCGGGTGTCTGGGGACCTTATCATTCCGCGATGGTGCCGGGCATGTGGCTGAACGAAGGCGGGCAATCCGCCGCCGGGGCCGCCATCGCGCAATTGCTGCGTCACCACCCCGCCAGCGCCGCCGCATCCGCCACGGCGGCGGCCGAGGGCCTGTCGCTGCCCGACTGGCTGGCACAGCTGGCCGAAGCCGGCGGCGAGACGCCCGCGCAGATCCTGCGCCGGGCGGCCCGGCTGCACGTGGTGCCGGAATTCCTTGGCAATCGCGCACCCTTCGCCGATCCCCGCACCCGTGCCGTGGTGGCGGGGCTGGGGATGGAAGACAGTGTCGAAAGTCTCGTGGACCTGTATCTCGCGAGCCTCATGGGCCTGGCCTACGGGTTGCGCCAGATCGTGGAGGCGCAGGCCAGTGCGGGCGCGCAGGTCCGGTCCATGGTCATCAGCGGGGGCGCGGGGCGCAGCGACCTGGTGCGCCAGACGCTCGCGGATACGACCGGCCTGCCTGTCGCCGCCCCTGAGACCGACGAACCGGTGTTGCTCGGGTCTGCCATGCTGGGCGCGATGGCCGCCGGGCGATATCCCGACTGCGTTACGGCGATGGCGGCCATGTCGCGCTGCGTGCGCGTTCACGACCCCGCCACCGGCGATACCGCGGCATGGCATGCACAGCGCCATGAGTTGTTCACCCGGTTTCAGGCCCTCGCACGGGAAGCCGCCCGGACGGGCGATCGCTGATCCCGTTTCGGGCACGGGCGGCACTCGATCGGGGCGTGCGGCCGCTGCTACCGGGGCAAGCGGCAGGGGATGCAGCCGGTCCTTGCGGCGGGCTGGCGATTTTGCGCCGTCCTCGGGCGTCTGGCGCCGCTTTTCGGCCATCGGGCGCTCAGATGCGGCCTTTCGCGCCGGGATCCGTTGCGCTTCGTCCCGAGTTTGATACACCGCAGGTCAAGAGCGGTCCGAATCCGCCTCAGCGAGCAGCAAGGAAAACCCGTGTCGTCACCCAGTCCACAGGCTGGCCCTGTTGAGGTCTACGAACCCGTTCCGGCGGCGTTTCACCTACGTAGCCGTTTCCTGACCGCCGTGGTCGTGAAGCTGGCCGGGCCGCTGGGTCCGGCGTTCTACGACGCGCTCGACCTGATGATCCGGCAGGCGCCCCATTTCTTCGTCGGGGCACCGCTGGTCATCGACGTGCAACTGGCACCGTCCCTGCTGGACAAGGCGGATTTCCTGCGGCTCGCGCGCGAGATGCGCAACCGCCGCCTGTTCGCCATCGGCATCCAGAACGGCACCGAACAGCAATCGGTCGCGGCATCCCATGCCGGGCTTCTGGCCCTTCAGGGCGGGCGCGATGCGGCGTTCGACACCTCGGCGCGGCCCCGCGCGGGCGAAACTGCCGCGGCAGAGGAGCCGGCCGCGGCGACGGATGCCGACGGCCCGGGAGAAGCGCTGATCGTGACCGAACCCGTGCGGTCGGGCCAGCGGGTCTTTGCGGACCGGGGCGACCTGATCGTCGTGGGCTCGGTCAGCCCCGGCGCGGAACTGGTCGCCCATGGCAACATCCATGTCTACGGCCCCTTGCGCGGCCGGGCCCTGGCGGGCGTGAATGGCAACCTTGACGCGCGCGTGTTCTGCCAGAGCTTCGAAGCGGAACTCATTGCCATCGCCGGACTTTATCAGACCAGCGACAATTTCGATCCCGCGGTTCTGAAACTGCGGACGCAGGCCTTCCTGCGGGATGACACGCTCTGCGTGGAACCTTTCAAGTAATCATCAGGAGTGGACGGACCTTGGGCAAGATCATCGTTGTGACCTCCGGCAAGGGCGGCGTGGGCAAGACCACGTCCACCGCCGCTATCGGCGCGGGCCTCGCCCTGCGCGGCAAGAGCACCTGCGTCATCGATTTCGACGTGGGCCTGCGCAATCTCGACATGATCATGGGCTGCGAGCGGCGCGTGGTGTTCGACTTCATCAACGTCATCCAGGGCGAGGCGAAGCTGAACCAGGCGCTGATCAAGGACAGGCGGCTCGACAACCTGTCGATCCTGCCCGCGTCCCAGACACGGGACAAGGATGCGCTGACGCAGGACGGTGTCGAGAAGATCCTCGACGAATTGCGCGAGCAGTTCGACTATGTCGTGTGCGACAGCCCGGCGGGGATCGAGCGCGGCGCGCAGATGGCGATGTATTTCGCGGACGAGGCCGTTGTGGTGACCAACCCCGAAGTGTCGTCGGTGCGCGACAGCGACCGGGTGCTGGGTCTGCTGAGCAGCAAGACCCGCCGGGCCGAAACCGGGGCGGACCCGGTCAAGCCGCACCTGCTGCTGACCCGGTACGACGCCAACCGCGTGGCCAAGGGCGAGATGCTGCCGCTTGACGACATCCTCGAAATCCTGGCGATCCCGCTTCTGGGCATCATCCCGGAAAGCACGGCGGTGCTGCGTGCGTCGAACGTCGGGTCGCCGGTCGTCCTGGACGGCAAGTCGACGGCAGCCAAGGCTTACGAGGATGCAGTGTCGCGGCTCATGGGTGAGCAGATCGAGATGCGTATCCAGAAGCCCGAACGCCCGGGCCTGTTCCAGCGTCTCATGGGCCGGGAGGCGTGAACATGTTCGGCTTCTTCCGCAAGGCGCGTCCCGATACCTCCGCCGGGGCCGCGCGCGACCGGCTTCAGATCCTGCTCGCCCATGAACGTTCCGGCCGGGCGGGTCCGGATGTGCTGCCGCTCATCCAGCGCGACATCCTGGAAAGCATCAAGCGCCACATGCGCATCGGCGATGACAATGTCGATATCCGGATCGAACCGGGCGACGATTTCTCGACGCTGGAAATCAACATCGAACTGCCGGGAACGTCGGCGCCACGCGCGACCGTGCCCGGCTGACAAGCGCCGCACCGGCCTGCAGCAACGGAGCGGCAGGGTCCCGACCGGCTGGCCGGGCGCTTTTGTGCCCGTTCGGACGCGCAGCAGCGGACCGATGGCACGCCCGGCGCCAATCAGGGCGGAGACGCTGACGTAAATGACGTTCCGCGCGATACGCATGGCTCGGCGCCATCCGTCAGAACGCACATTATGGTAATTTCTGAACGATGATGCCTGTTGCGCGCACGTTACCTGTCCGGATGGCCGGGCAAAGGCGACCCCGGCCACACCGATGCAGGGCGCGTCAGTCCACCGATCCCGTGTACGCTGCGGCAGGCTTGCGGGTCCATGTCACGTCCATGTCCACCTGCGCCGCCGCCAGAAGGTTCATCACCGGGCAGCGGAACTCCACGTTGCGGCAAAGTTGCGCGAACCGCGCCTCGGATTCGTCGGTATAGACCGTGATGTCCAGCTTGCCGCTTTCGAAATACGGTCGGATGCCTGGCACACCCTTCGGCCCGCGCACGTCGATCTGGCTTTCGCAGGCGAAATCCACGCCGGCATAGTCGAAGCCCATGGCGGTCGCCACGCCGTGGATGATGACCCCGTCGCAGCCGACCAGCGCCACAAGCACGGTTTCCAGCGGGCTTGGTGCCGTGTTGGACCCGCCAAGCGAGGCCGGTTCGTCCGTGTAGACCGGCGCGAAGTCCCGCACCTGGATCTTCGTGCGTGTGCCGCTTGCGTTCGTGGCCTTCACATGGCGCACGCCGATTTTCCTGGTCTTCGGGTCGATGCTCGGTTCGATGATGTCGGGGTCGATCATGTCGGACATGGGAAAGCCTTTCAGCTGAGGGGAATGAGGGCGCCGACAGGCGGGTCGCCGCGCATGATGTCGAACAGAAGCCAGACGACCGCGAAGACCGCCGCGCCGTAGACCGCCGCACTCCGGACCCGCATCTGCGCGCGCACGAGAAGCATCCACGCGATCAGCGCGAGGGTCGGCACGGTCAGGCCGACGGCCCAGACCGCGACGGCGTAGGCCAGCAGCACGGCAAGAATGACAAGCTCGCCCCCGTCGCGGGCGAAATCGTCGCGGTATTCGCGCACGCCGCGCCACGCCAGCCACAGGGTGAGCGGCAGGCCTGGCACGATGGCCAGCAACGGCATCAGCCGCGAGGCCGGGTTGAAGGTGAATGTCTCCCAAAGCGCATAGGCGAACATCACGGCACCGACCGTCGCCAGAACCAGCGCGATGCTGCGATTGGCGTCGGCTCCGGGCACTTCGGCGGCGTCGTCGGGTTCTGCTATTTCCGCCACGCGACGCTGCCGCAGCCACCGCCAGCCCTGCATCAGCAGCGGGATCACGATAATCGACGCGATCACGAGCACGCCGGGACGGGTCAGCCATGTCCAGCCGTGAATCTGGTTGGTCAGCCAGAAATACTGCTCCATCGGTCCGGACAGCACGAAGCCGACCAGCGCAGGCGCACGGGGCCAGCCGCCATGCTTCATCAGCCAGCCGAGCGCACCCAGCGTGAAGAGCATGAAGATATCGCCCATGGTGGACGTCGCTTGGTATGCCCCGATGACCATGATGAGCACGAGCGGCGCCGCGATTATGGCAAACGGGATGCGCGTCAGCCGCGCCAGCATCGGCGTGACCGCGAAGCACAGTGCGGCGCCCACGATGGAACTCAGCGCCACGGACCACACGATGAGAAACATCAGGTCCGGGTTCTGCGTGATCATCCGGGGCCCGGGATAGTAGCCGAAGGAAAACAGCGCGCCGAGGAAGATCGCCGCCGCCGGTCCGCCCGGCACGCTGAACAGCAAGGTCGGGACAAGGTCCGAGATCACGGTGGCGTTGTTCGCGCCTTCGGAGGCGGCGACGCCGCGGATCTCGCCCTTGCCGAATTTCGACTTGTCCTTGGTGGACCGGATCGCATGCCCGTAAGCGACCCAGGTGGACGCGGACGCCCCCACCGCAGGGACGAAGCCGCCCAGAACGCCGATCAGCGATGCCCGCAGCACGAGCCATTTGTTGGCCCAGAAGTCGCGGAAGCCCGCGCCCCAGTGGCTGACCTCCATGCGCTGGTGGCTGATCCCGCCCCCGGCGGCGAGCATTGAGATCACCTCGGCCACGCCGAACAGCCCCAGCGCCACGATGGTCAGCGAGAACCCGTCGAGCAGATAGACCTGCCCGAAGGTGAACCGGAAATCCGCCGCCGCCTGCGCCGGGCCGACCACGCCCAAGAGCACGCCAAGCGCGGCCGCGGCCAGCCCCTTGGCGAGATCCTTGCCGATCATGGACGAAGCAAAGAACAGGCCGACCAGCGCCAGCATGAACAGCTCTGGCGTGGACAGCATCAACACGATGGGCCCGGCGATGGGGATGGCGAAGAACAGCACCAGCGACCCGACGAGCCCCCCCACCATGGATGCAAGAAACCCGACACCCAGCGCGCGCGCCGCCTGCCCCTGCTTGGCCAGAGCGTGCCCCTCGATGGCCGTGGGCGCGGAGGCCGGAGAGCCGGGCGCGCCCAGCAGAACCGACGTGATCGTGTCAGAGGTGTAGACGATGGACACCGCACCCAGCAGCATCGCCAGGCCCGAATAGTCGTCGAGATAATAGATGAAGGGCAGCAGGATCGACACGGCGGCGACCCCGCCCAAGCCCGGCAGCATGCCGAAGACGCCGCCTACGAGCATGCCCGCAAAGAGCGCCGCAAGGCGCATCGGGTCGAACAGGGAGTCGAGCGCGACAAGCGCGGTATCGATCATGGTGTGATCCGGAAACTGGGGACGGAACAAAAGGACAGGACGCGGACCGGGGGGCGGTCCGCGTCCAGAACGGCGGAACCCTCACTCAGAAATTCACGCCGTATTTCTCGCTCAGGAGGTTGCGGAGATAAGCACGTACCTCGTCCGACGGAGACAGCGCGGCCTTAACTGCGGCTTCCGTGTCCGGACCCGCGCTGAGCCGCGCCCCGCCCGTGACTTCCTGGCTTTCGGCCTGGAATTCGGGGTCGGCGTTGATGGCGGCGACGGCTTCCGCATAGGCATCGAGCGCCTCCTGCGGGGCATCGGGATGCAGGTAACCGGTCAGCCCGTAGGCGTATGTCACCGACGCGATGCCCTGGAAAGCGTCCCATTCTATGCCGGACGGGGCTTCGCCGTTCATGCGCTCGTAGACCTCGTAGACCGAGGGGAGGTCGGGGGCGATGGGGTCGCGCGCGCTGAGCACGCCGTTTTCCATCGCGCCACCGGTCCAGAGCGGCACCGCGCGCCCCTCTTCCACCGAGGGGACGACCTGCGTCAGCCAGACCGGGGTGAACTGGTAGTCGATATTCACCTCGCCCTGCTCGAACGCCAGCCGCACCGGCCCGCGCCCGTTGAAGCCCAGCACCGACCGCACGTCGAGACCCAGAACCTCGAAGGACAAAAGTGCCGGCAGGTCCGACGCGGCCGCGGCGATGCCGCCATAAAGCAGCGGTTCGGAGGACTCGCGGATGTCGTCGGCGCCGGTCACGCCGGTCGAGGGCGCCACATAGGCGACCGAACTGAACGGGTGGCTGTAGGCGACGCGATACTCGGACAGCCGGTATTCGACACCCTCCTGCCCCAGAACGAACGGATTGGCGGTGGAAGACGTCGTGAACAGCACCGTTGTGCCGTCGGCCCGCGCGTTTTCTTCGAACCAGTTGGCCCCGAGGATCGATCCGCCGCCGGGCCGGTCGATCACGTTGATCTGCGGATTGCCGGGCAGGTGTTTCTCGAAATACGGCTCCAGAAACTTGGCGGACACGAACGTGGCCCCGCCGGTCCCGAAGGGCACGATCACGTCGATCGTCTTGCCCGCGAAATACCCGTCCTGGGCCTGCGCCGTCGCGGCCAGCCCCATGAGCGCGGTCACGGTTGTCGTCAGCAGTTTGCGCATGTCTTCCTCCCTTGATGTCGTTGCGGGTGCGTCTTGCCGGCTTCAGCCGATCTCGTTTTCCAGCGTGCCAAGCCCCGTGATGGTAACGCGCATCCGGTCGCCCGCCTGCAGGTATTTTGGCGGCGTGAACCCGATCCCCACGCCCACCGGCGTGCCCGTGGCGATGATGTCACCGGGCAAGAGCGTCATCGTGCGCGACATGGTTTCGATCAACGTGGGCACGTCGAAGATCAGGTCGGCCACCTTCGCGCGTTGGCGCTCCTCCCCGTTGATCTCGGTCACAAGCTCAAGTGCGGTCACGTCGCCCACCTCGTCCGCGGTGGCGATCCACGGGCCTATCGGGCAGAACGTGTCGATCCCCTTGCCGATGACCCACTGGTTGTGCCGCTTCTGCAATTCGCGCGATGTCACGTCGTTGATGGTCACATAGCCGAACACGTGATCGAGCGCCGAGTCCTTCGATACGTTGAAGCACCGCTTGCCGATCACGACGCCCAGTTCGCCCTCGTAATCCACAGACCCCGTGTGGTCGAGCGACCCTTTCACCACCGTGCCCGGCCCGCAGACGCTGGTCGTGGCCTTGGTGAAGATCACCGGGTGCGACGGGACCTCTTCCTTCGCGCTGGAATCGAAGCCGCTGCCGAAGAATTCGGCCGCGTGAGCGTAGTAGTTCTTGCCGACGCAGAAAACGTCCCGGCGCGGTTCGGGCATCGGGGCCAGCAGACGGATATCCGTGAGTGGCACGCGCCGCGCGCCCGCGTCCTGCCAAGCGGCCCGCGTGCGTGCGTCGCCTTCGATGAAGGCCAGCACGGCGTGCAATGCCTCCGGACCGGTGACGCAGATCACCGCATCGCTGCCATCGACATATCCGGCGGCGGTTTCCTGTCCGGTCTCGAAGGTAATCAGCTTCATTGTCTCGACACTCCGAGTTTTTATCGATAAAAATACAAAACATATGAAAGCGCGCCTGTCAAATGCAGTTGCAGGATTTTCTCGGGTAGGACATCCGGAACAGATGGATACGCACACGCTGCACCCCGCCGAGGGCGAGACGCTGGTGGACACCGCCTATCGCGGGCTGCGCCACGACATCATCGCGGGAATACGCCCGCCGCGGGAACGGCTGCGGATCGAGCGGCTCAAGGCATTGTACGGGATCGGTCCGACGCCCCTGCGCGAGGCGCTGCAGAAACTGGCGCAGGACGGGCTTGTCGTGACCGAAGGCAATCGGGGTTTCCGCGTCGCGCCGCTCGATCCCGCGGAATTCGCGGATCTCAACACCGCCCGCACCGCCATCGAGAAGGAAGCCCTGCGCCTGTCCATCGCCCATGGCGGTAACGACTGGGAAGCGCGGGTCGTCGCCGCGAGTTACATCATGGCCAAGGAGGACGCGGCGCTGTCGGCCGCATCGGGGGCCGTGCCGGACAGTTGGGAACGGGCGAACACGGAATTTCACGCCGCACTCGTGGCCGCCTGCGGGTCGCGCTGGCTGTTGCGGGTGCGCGCGGGGCTGCACGACCATTGCGCACGCTTCCGCCGCGCGTCGGTCTACCAGCGGCTCGGTTCGCGGGATCTCGGGGCGGAGCACGCGGCGATCTCGCGCGCCGCGCTCGACCGCGATGCGGAGCGCGTCTGCGATCTTGTTGAGCGACATTTCGCCCTGACGGCGGCGATCCTTGAAGAGGATGCCGGGGAAGATCGGCCCGCGCCATGAGCCTCGATATCGCGATCCTGATCGCCGCCGGTGTCGTGGGCGGTGCCGTCAACGCGGCGGCGGGCGGGGCGAAGCTGTTCGTGTTCCCGATGCTGCTGGCCACCGGGTTGCCGCCCATCGCGGCGAACGTCACGCAGGGCGTGGCGCTCTGGCCCGCGCAACTGCCCGCTGTCTGGCTCTACCGGCGGGAATTGCTGGCCGATGCGCGGGCGCTGGGGCGGCAGATGATCCCCGCGCTGGTCGGATCGGTGCTTGGCGCGGTCGTGATGGTCAATTCCAGCAACGAGGTCTTCGTGAAGGTCGTGCCGGGCCTGCTGGCCCTGGCAGTCGTGGCGATCGTGCTGGGGCCGCGCACCACCGATTTCATGCGGTGGGCGTTTCCGGGGGACAGGCTGCGTGCCGCGACGGGCGTTCTGCTGGCGCTGATCGGCTTCTATGGCGGGTTCTTCGGGGCGGGCATGGGGTTTATGCTGCTCGCGGTGCTGTCGGCGTCGAGCGGGCTTGGCCTTGGCCGGGTGAACGGGGCCAAGAACCTGTTTGCCGCCGCGATCCAGTCCGCAGCGGTGATCCCGATGATGCTGTCGGGCTTCACCGACTGGACCGCCGCGGGATGTGTGTTGGTGGGCGGGCTGTTCGGCGGATATATCGGCGCTGCGCTGACCAAACGTTTGCCGGAGCGCCCGCTGCGGATCGGCGTGGCGGTGCTGGGTGTGGTGCTGACGCTGTCCTTCCTGTTTCGCTGAGGCGCGGGGCGTGAGGTGTCCGATCCATGCGGAATCCCCGACGGACCCGTATCGGCGTTCCGTAGGAGTCTTGTAGGAATCCTGTGGGAGTCTTGGGGGCGTCCGGTCAGGCCGCCTCCGGCGGCGGTGCTTCCCAGCAGGCCGCGGCGTGGGGGCCTGCGTCCAGCGCGGGGCGGTCTGTCGCGCAGCGGGCGACGGCCCAGGGGCAGCGCGCGCGGAAGGCGCAGCCGGGCGGCGGGTCGTAGGGATCGGGCAGTTCGGTGTTCGCGTCCTCGGGCACGTTCGGCTTGCGCCCCGGCACCGGCACGCTGTCCAGCAGCAGCCGCGTGTAGGGATGGCGCGGGCGGTTGAAGATCGCGTCGACGGGCCCGACTTCCACCACCCGGCCGAAATACATCACCGCGACGCGGTCGCAGACCGTTTCCACCACCGACAGGTCATGGCTGATGAAGACATAGGTCAGCCCCAGCCGCGCCTTCAGGTCCGACAGCAGGTTCAGCACCTGCGCCTGCACCGACACGTCGAGCGCCGAGACCGGTTCGTCCAGCACCAGCAGCGCCGGGTCCGGGGCCAGCGCGCGGGCGATGCCGATGCGCTGCGCCTGCCCGCCGGAAAACTCGTGCGGGTAGCGGTCGAGGAACTCCGGCGCGAGGTTGACCTGCGCCATCAGCGCCTCCAGCCGCGCTTCCCGCGCGTCGCCGGACAGGCCGACGAGGTGGCGCAGCGGGGCCTCGAGGATCGTGCGGATCGTCTTGCGCGGGTTGAGGGACGCGATGGGATCCTGGAACACGTATTGCGCGCGCCGCGCCAGCCGCGCGGGGTCGCGCCGCCCTTCGGCCACCAAGTCCGTGTCCCCCAACCGGATCGTCCCGCCCGTGGGCGTATCGAGCCCCACGAGCATCCGTGCCAGCGTGGACTTGCCGCAGCCGGATTCGCCGACGATGCCGAGCGTCTCGCCTTGCCCCACCTGCAGCGACACGTCCTGCACCGCGTGCACCGCCGGCAGCGGCTTGCCGAAGAGCGTCTTGCCGCCGCCGAAGACGCGGCCCACGCCGTCCATGGTCACGAGAGGCTCAGTCATGCCCGGTCTCCGGGGCGTCCACCGGGAAGAGACAGCGCACCGCGCGCCCGTTGCCGCGGTCGATCAGCGCGATGTCGGCGGCGCGGCAGTCGTCCCGCACGCGCGGGCAGCGATCGGCGAAGGCGCAGCCCCTCGGCAGCGCGTTGACGACGGGTGGGCGCCCTTCGATCGCGTCGAGCCGCCGGTCCGGGTCGCCCAGCACCGGCACGCAGGCGATCAGCCGGTCGGTATAGGGATGGGCGGGGGCCGCCAGCACCGCCTCGGTCGGGCCGGTTTCCACGATCCGGCCCGCATACATCACCGCCACCCGGTCGCAGATCGCCGAGACGACGCCGAAGTCGTGGGTGATGAACAGGATGGCGCTGTCGCGGTCGCGCCGCAGCCGGTCCATCAGCGTGAGCACCTGCGCCTGCACCGTCACGTCGAGCGCGGTCGTGGGCTCGTCCGCGATCAGCACCTTGGGATCGTTCGCCAGCGCCATGGCGATGCAGACCCGCTGGCGCATGCCCCCCGACAGTTCGTGCGGATAGGCCGCCATCCGCTCGCCGGGGTTCGGGATGCGCACGAGGGCGAGCAGGTCGCGCGCCTTGGCCTCCGCGTCGCGGCGCGGCAGCGGGGCGTGGGCCTGGATCGCCTCCACGATCTGGTCGCCCACGGTGTAGAGCGGGTGCAGCGTGCCCAGCGGGTCCTGAAAGACATGGGCCACGTCGCGGCCCCGGCGCAGACGCACGTCCTCGTCGGTCATGGCGAACATGTCGGTGCCCTCCAGCCACGCGGCCCCGCCCGCGATGCGCCCCGGCGGCGTGGGCACGAGCCCCATCACCGACATGGCCGTGACCGACTTGCCCGACCCGCTTTCGCCCACCAGCCCCACGCATTCCCCCGGTTGCAGATGTAGGTCCACCCCGCCCACGGCGCGGTAGACCGACCCGCCCACGTGGAACTGCGTCTCCAGCCCCTGCAGTTCCAGCACGGCGCCGGGATGGGCGGGGGCCTCGGGGGCCGCGCCGCGCAGTACCGCGGTGCGCGCCACGGGGCGGCTGAGCGCGCCGGATTTCAGTCGCGGGTCCAGCACGTCGCGGATGCCGTCGCCCAGCAGGTTGATCCCCATGACCAGCACGAGGATCGCAAGCCCCGGCACGATGGACACGTGTGGGTCGGTGAAGAGCACGCGCCGCCCTTCCCCCAGCATCGAGCCGAGGTCGGCCTGCGGGGGCTGCGCGCCGAGCCCGAGGAAAGACAGCCCCGCCGTTTCCAGGATCATCCAGCCCACTGTGGTGGACATGGTGATGACGATGACCGGCAGGACATTCGGCAGCACCTCGGTCAGCACGATCCGCGCGTGGCCCTTGCCCGACAGGCGCGCGGCATCGACGAATTCCCGCCGCGCGAGGCCGAGCGTGATCCCGCGGATGTTGCGGGCGAAGAACGGCACATTGACGATGGCGATGGCGTAGAGCGCGTTCAGCAGCCCCGGCCCCAGCACCGCGACGATGGCGAGGGCGAGCAGGATGTAGGGAAAGGCCATGACCATGTCGATGCCGCGCATCAGCCAGTTGTCCACGCGCCCGCCCGCGTAGCCCGCCACCAGCCCGATGAGCGAGCCGAAGAACGCGGCGATCAGCGTGGCCGAAAGACCCACGGCGATGGACACCCGCGCGCCCCATATGAGCCGGGACATGAGGTCCCGCCCCAGCGCGTCCGTGCCCAGCGGGTGGCCCGGCGTGCCCGGCGGCAGGAGCCGGTTCGCGGGGGCGGTCGCGTCGGGGTCGGCGAGCGGCAGGATCGGGGCCGCGAGGGCGATCAGGCACACCGCGACGACCACCGCCAGCCCCGCGACGGCGAGTTGGTTGCGCGCGAGCAGCGACCACGGGGTGGTGCGGCGGGCCTTTGGCGGGGCTGACGCGACAGCCATCAGCGCAGCCGCGGGTCGAGCAGTGTCTGCGCCACATCGGCCAGAAGGTTGAACAGGACATAGGCCGCGGCGACCACCAGAACGCCGCCCTGCACCAGCAACAGGTCGCGGGTGGAGATTGCCGTGACCAGCATCGACCCGATGCCCGGCCACTGGAACACCGTCTCGATATAGACGGCCCCGCCCAGCACGAAACCCGCCTGGATGCCGATGACGGGGATCACGCCCACGAGTGCGGCCTTGAAGGCGTGGCGCCAGATCACGCGGGACTCGTGCAGCCCCTTGGCGCGGGCGGTTCGGATGTAGTCTTGGCGCAGCACCTCCAGCATCGCGGTCCGGGTCAGCCGCGCGATGACGCCCGTGGCCACGACCGACAGGGTGACCGCGGGCAGGAAAAGGTGGCGCAGCAGGTCCGGCAGATCGCCCCCGCCGTAGATGGCATACATGCCCGACGCGGGGAACAGCCGCCACTGCACCGCGAACACGAGGATCAGCAGCAGCCCCAGCCAGAAGGACGGGGTGGAGATGCCGATGAGCACCGCGAAGGTCACGATCTTGTCGGTGAGCCCGTATTGCCGCACCGCCGACACGACCCCCGCCAGCAGCCCGAGTATGGAACACAGCAGCAGCGACGTGCCCGCAAGGATCAGGGTCGCGCCGAAGCGTTCCGTCACCTCGTCCAGCACGGGGCGGTTGAGCGAATAGGACCGCCCGAGATCCCCCTGCATGAGGTTCCCGAGCCAGATCAGGTATTGCTCGGGCAGCGACCGGTCGAGCCCGAGCTGCCGGTTCAGCCGTTCGACATTCTCGGGCGTCGCGTAGGAGCCGAGGATGGCTGTCGCCGGGTCGCCCGGGATCAGCGCCATGATGAAGAACACGATCAGCGTCAGCCCGAACAGGACCGGGATCACGGCAAGAAGCCGTCTCGCGATGTAGGCCATCATTGTTGCCGGTCACTCCTCGTTCGATCGGCCAGCGCCGCGGTGCCATGCCCGCTCATGTCGGCGGCATGAAATTCCGCGTCCAGCTTTGCAGCTGCGACGGCCAGTACCGGTCCGCCTCTGCGTAATCCGGGACGATGATGCCCCAGGGCCGGTACATGAACCCGCCGTAGAGAAGCCGGAAGCCCGCGAGATCCGTGACGGCTATCGCGTGCTGGTCGCTGCGCTGGTTCACGCCGGCGGCCGTCCATTCCTTTTCGGTCGGCGGGCGGTTGCCGAGAACGATCATCTGCCCGCGCCCCGCATTCTCCATCACGCGCCAGACGCCGGGCTGCTTCGAACCGCGCAAGTAGCCGACGACATCCGCGGGATGATTGCTGGAATAATGATCGCCAAGCACTTTCTTCAGGTCGTCGAACCACATGGCCAGGTTTCCTTATGTGCGGGACACGCCAAGCCCGCCACCGCCAACCGCATGCATCCCGGACCGGTCCTGACCGATCCGGGCCGTCTTCAATCCTTCGCCACGTCCTGCAGGAGCAGGAAGAAGGACGGCTCGAGGTTCAACCCGCTGACCCGGTCGCTGACCACGGCGTTCTGTTTCCAGTTGGCGACGAAGACCCAGGGGGCTTCTTCCTGCACGATGGTCTGCATCCGCTTGTAGAGCTCCGCCCGGCGGTCCTGGTCCGTGGCCGTGCGGGCTTCGTTCAGCAGTTCATCCACCTCCGGGTTGGAATAGTAGCCCGAGTTGAACCCGCCATTGTCCGGCATCGCTTCGGTCCGCAGGGCGAGGAAGGGCAGCGTGTCGGGGTCGTTGGTCATCCACGCCATCTCGGCCATGTCGGCCTTGCCTTCGAGACCGGGATTCACCTGCCCGAGGAAGGTGTTCCATTCATAAGTCTCGATGGCCACGTCCATGCCGACCGCTTCCAGATCCGCCTGGATCGCCGTGCCCATGGCCACGGGGTCGAGCATCCCGGACCCGCCTTCGGTCACGAAGAAGGTCACGGTCTCGCCGTCATACCCGGCCTCTGCCAGCAGCGCGCGGGCGCGGTCGGGATCATGCGGATAGGGTTCCAACTCCTCGTTATAGGCCCAGGCGAAGGCGGGCGGGGTCGGACTTGCCGCGACCTCGGCGGTGCCTTGCAGGATGTCCTCCACAAGGGCTGTCTTGTCGATGGCGTAGTTGGCGGCCTGCCGCACGCGCTGGTCCGCAAACGGCCCTTCGCGGGTGTTCAGGATCAGGAACCACAGGTGCGGCCCGGCCTGTTCGAGCACCTCGAAGCTTGCGTCGTCGCGGAACTGCGCCAGCGCGTCCGGGGGCACCTCCACCATGACATCCAGCCCGCCCGACAGCATTTCCGCGATGCGGGTGTTGGCGTCGGTGATGGGGCGGAAGATCACGGCCTGAAGGTCCGGCGCGCCGTCCCAGTAGTCCGGGTTGGCCTCGGCCACGACGCGCTGGTTCGCGGTCCAGTCCACGACGCGGTAGGCACCGGTGCCCGACGGGTTGCGCCCGAAATCGGCCCCGTGCTCCTCCACCGCGGCCTGGCTGACGATCAGGCCCGTGGGATAGGCGAGGTTGGACAGGAACGGCGCGTAGGGTTCGTTGAGCGTGAAGCGCACGGTCAGGTCGTCCAGCGCCTCGACGCTTTCGACAGCCGAGAAGAAGAAGGCGAGCGGGAACGGCCCGGTATCGGCGAAGGGGTGATCGTCGTTCAGCATCCGTTCGAAATTGAACTTCACCACGTCCGCCGTCAGCGCCGATCCGTCGTGGAAGGTCACGCCGTCGCGCAGGGTGAAGGTATAAACGGTGCCGTCCTCGGACACCTCCCAGCTTTCAGCCAGCGCCGGTTCGACCTCCAGCGTGCCGGGGGCATAGCGCACCAGCCCGTCATAGACGTTCATCAGGATGCGGAAATCGTTGACCGCCGTGACCGCGTGCGGGTCGAGCGACTTGGGTTCCGCGATCTGGCCGACCACCAGCACGCCGGGTGGGGTCTGGGCCTGCGCCATGGGGGCGACCGCGATGGCCAGCCCCAGGAAAACGCCCCTGACGAGGTGTTTCATCGGTTTTCTCCCTGTTATGCTTTTTCCAAGACTACCCCTTGTCACCGGGGGCAGCGCAACCCTTGGGGGCGAAAAAAGCGCCCCGGATCGGGGGTGTCACCGCGGCGACGGGAAACCGGGCCGCGCAACCGCACAGGAAAGGACAGACGCCAGTGCCTCGGATCGACCCCGACCGCCTGCAAGAGCTTCTCAAAGGGATCAACGGGTTCGGGCGCGATCCTGAGACCGGCGGCTTCAACCGGGTGGGCTATTCCGAGGCCGACATGGCCGTGCGGGACTGGTTCGCGGACCAGATGGCGCGCGACGGGCTGGCGGTGCGCCGCGACGCGGTCGGTAACGTCTTCGGGCGGTTCGGCCCGGTGGACGGGCCCGCGATCCTGGTCGGGTCGCATCTTGACACCGTGCCGCAGGGGGGCGCGTTCGACGGTGCGCTGGGGGTCGCGGTCGCGCTGGAATGCGTGCGGGCGCTGCGGGACGCGAAGGTCTCGCCCGCCCGCGCCATCGAGGTCGTCGCCACCGCCGAGGAGGAAGGCCGCTTCGGCGGGATGCTGGGCAGCCAGGCGCTGGCCGGGCTGGCAGGTGCGGACTGGGTGGCACAGGCGCATGACGCCGACGGTGTCGCGCTGACGGATGCGATGCGCGCGCAGGGGCTGGACCCGGCGGCGGCGGACAGCGCCGCCCTGCCCCCCGGCCATGCCGCTGCGTTTCTGGAACTGCACATCGAACAGGGGCCGGTGCTGGAAGCCGCCGGGATACCCGCGGGGCTGGTCACGGCCGTGTCGGGCTGCAGCGTGTTGCAGGTTACGCTTGAGGGACAGGCCAACCACTCGGGCACGACGCCGATGGAGATGCGCGCCGATGCCTTCGCGGGACTGGCGCAGGTCGGCGCGCGCATCCCGAGCCTGATCGCGGATCACGGCACCGACCAGTCGCGCATCACCATCGGCAAGGTCGCGCTGAGCCCGGACGAGGTGCACACGGTTCCGGGGCGGGCCGTGTTCTCGGTCGTGCTGCGCGACACCGACGAAGAGGTGATGCGCGGGCTGCGCGCGGAACTGGAGGCGGCGATCGCGGGGGCGACCACCGCGAACGGGCTGACGGCGGCGGTGGAAGACCGCAGCTGGATCGCCCCCGTGGCGCTGGATGCCGGGCTGCGCGACGTGCTGGCGCGGGCCGCGGCACGTTGCGGGCACGTGGCGATGGCTATGCCGTCAGGCGCGGGCCATGATGCGCAAACCATGCAGACGCTCTGCCCGTCGGCGCTCGTGTTCGTGCCCAGCCGCGGCGGGATCAGCCACGCGCCCGGCGAATGGACCGACTGGCCCGATGTCTTGCGGGGGGTGGAGGTGATGCTGGCGGCGCTTGCAGAGCTTGTGTCAGTGACATGAGGATCGCGCGCCAATAATATGTTTTCAAGTGATATATCTTGAATTCTGGCACCGACGAGCCGGATCATTGTTTGCGGCTGGCAGGGATGTGCGCGCCGGTCTAGTCTGCGCGGACCTGACCCAGACCGGATGACGCGATGAACGGTGCCGAGACGCTTGTGAAGACCCTGCTGGCCCATGGCGTCGATACCGTTTTCGCCAATCCCGGCACGTCCGAGATGCATTTCGTGGGCGCGCTCGATGCCCATCCCGCGATGCGCTGTGTGCTGTGCCTGTTCGAGGGCGGTGCCTCGGGTGCTGCCGACGGGTATTTCCGCATGAAGCAGGACGTGGCGGCGACGCTGCTGCACCTTGGTCCCGGCTTGGGCAATGCGCTCGCCAACCTGCACAACGCGCGCAAGGCTGGGTCGGGTGTCGTGAACGTGGTGGGGGATCACGCGACCCGGCATCAGGCCTATGAAAGCCCGCTGAAGGGGGACCTTGCGGGGATCAGCCGCGCGGTCAGCCACTGGACGCGCATCGCGGCGGATGCGGGCAGCGTCGCGGGGGACGGGGCGGCGGCGATCCGCGCGGCGCGGGCGGGCAACGGCCGGATCGCGACGCTGGT
>NZ_QDFI01000001.1 GCF_003254465.1 Meridianimarinicoccus zhengii | reverse complement strand
ACCACGGCGCGACGCGCCATCCGCGCCGGGCCCGCCCAACCAGACGCGGCGCACCGCGGGAACGCGGTGCCGGGGTCGTGTCCCGCCGCAGGCGGGGCCGCATGATTGCCGCGGGCGCGGCCGCCGGATCACCCGTGCCGGCTCATGCCATCCCGGCCCAGATTCGCACCAGGTCGTATTGCATCGTCCGCGACCGGCGCACCCAAGCGGCGGAGCCGGGCGGGCGCTCCTCCTGCCCCTCGGGAATGGCCGCGCGCCGCTCCAGGTCCGCGGTCAGAATGGCGAAGACCAGCGGCGCGGCACCGGGCCGGTCGATGAACCCCGCCAGCGCGCTCACGAAATTCAGCGTCCCGGTCTTGGCCCGCAGGCCGAACGGTTCCGCCGTGCCATCGGGGCGCGCCAGCGGGATCACCCGCAGGCTGCGCGCCAGCGCCCCGTCCGCGCCCATGCGGACAAGACCCGCACCCATGTCGGCCGCCGTCACCCGCGACCGGTCGCCCAGCCCCGAATGGTCCACGAACGACGCAGCGCCCATCCCCATGCCGCGGTCCGACATGGCCCAGTCGGCCATCGCGTCGCCGCTCGCCGCCAGCGAACCCGGCACGGCGCCCAGCGCCCGCGCGCTCGCGGCCAGACCGATCGCCTCGGCCGTCAGGTTGGTGGAATACCGCAGCATCCCTGCCGCGACCTCGGCCAGCGGTGCGCTGTCATGCTGTGCCAGCACCGCGCCGCCGGGCAGCACATCCACCGGCACGGGGCGCCCAAGCGCGATCCCCTGCGCGCCCGCGAGCGTGCGGAACACGTCGCCCGCATAAAGCGCGCTGTTGCGCACCGGCAGCCAGCGCGTGCCGCCCGTGCCCAGCCCGCCGCGCGCCACCGACCACAGCTCGCGCCCGCTTTCAGGGTCGAGCCTGTGGGCGAACAGCGGCCCGGCGCGCCCGGCGACTTCCATCGCCGCCATGCCGACCTCGGGGTTATAGCCCGCGTCGCGCGCATCCAGCCGCACGGTGTAATCCGCCCCGCGCTGGCGCCATTCGAAATGCACCCGGTTATAGTTCAGGTTCAGCCCCGAAATCGACGGGTTGTACCCCAGGTGGTCGGGCTGACCCGGCTCGATCTCGTCCACATGGGGCAGCGCCCCGGCCCAGACCCGGAACCCGCCCGTGACCCGGCGCAGCCCCCGGTCGCGCAGCGTCGCGGCCAGCGCGGCCAGATCGCGGGTGGCAAGGTCCGGCGCCCCGCCCCCGGCCAGCACGAGATCCCCGTCCAGCACGCCGTCGCGCACCGGCCCGGTGCCGATCACCCGCGTGGCGAACCGGTGCCCCGGCCCGAGCCAGTCGAACCCGTAAGCCGCCGTGACCGCCTTGGCGACGCTCGCGGGTGGCAGCGGCTGATCCGCGGCGCGCGCCAGCAGGGGGCGACCCGTATCGGCCTCCGCCACCCAGAAGGCGACCGCGCCAGACAGACCGGCCTCGGCGATTCGGGCTGCACTCAGGCTGGCCGGATCGGGCGGCGGCGGTGGCGGGCCGCGCCGCACCGGACGCGCGCTCGTGGCGACATTCGCCAACGCGCCGCCGGGCAGCAGCGAGGCAGTGGTCCCGGCCAGTCCGGTCAGCAGCAGGCGGCGGCGATCCAGGGTCATGGGCGCAGTTAGCCGCGCGAACCGCGCGCGATCAACCCCGGTTTGCAGCGGCCCGGAGTCATACAGGAGTCATACGCGAGTCCGACAAGAGTCCTACAGGACTCTTACACCGTGTCATTCGGTGTCCCGGCACCCTTGCGCCACGCCCCGCGCGCCCGAATCTCGGTCGAGGACAGGTCCACCATCGGCCCGCGCAGGTAACACCACGCAGGCGGCACCGCACAGCCAAGCAGTTGCGACTGCTGCGCTTTCAGCCGTGACCCGCGATACAACCGCGCCGCGTTGGTCAGCCGTGCCGACACCGGATCGCCGGGCCGCGCGATCACCCCCACCGGCACTTGCGCGAAGATGCTGGGCCAACGTTCCCAGCGGTGGATCGTGGCGAGGTTGTCCGCCCCCATCAGCCAGCAGAAACGCACGCCTTTGTAATGACTTAGGATAGCTTCCAGCGTGGCGGCCGTGGCACGCGTGCCCAGCCGCGCCTCGATATCCGTCACCGTCACCCGCGGATGATCCATGACCCTTTTCGCCGCCGCCATCCGGTCTTCCAGCGGCGCAGGGCCTTGGGCTTTCAACGGGTTGCCGGGACTCACGAGCCACCAGACATGGGTCAGCCCGAAGCCGCGCAGCGCCTGTTTCGTGATATGCACATGCCCCGCATGCGGCGGATCGAACGACCCGCCCAGCAGCCCGATCCGCTGCCCCGCCCGCGCCGGCGGAAACCCCTGTCTCATCCGGCCCGTCCCCGTCTCTGGATGCCCCGTGCTAGGGCAATCGCCCCGCCCTGCGCAAGCCGCCCGCTGGACAGGCCGCGCGCGACACCCCATGGTTACAGCATCGCATCGACGCAGGGGAGGGTAAAATGCACCGGATTTCAGACCATTGCAGGATCATGGCCGTCGTTCTGGCACTGGCGGCGCTGCCCGCGGGCGCACAACAGGTCGCGGACGCCGTGGACCCGGAAGCCGCCGGCGCGGGTATCCTCGCCACGGGCCTCGGCCGCGAAGCCCTGACCGCACTTGCCGAAAAAGACGCGGGCCGCCCGGTAATGGCCGAGGACTGGATGGTCGCCGCCGCCAACCCGCTGGCCGTGCAGGCAGGCGCGGACGTGCTGGCGGCAGGCGGCACCGCCGCGGATGCCATGGTCGCCGTGCAGGCCGTTCTGGGGCTGGTGGAGCCGCAATCCTCGGGCCTCGGGGGCGGCGCGTTCCTTGTCTGGCACGACGCAGCCACGGGCGAGACAACCACGCTCGACGGCCGCGAAACCGCACCGCTCGCAGCCTCGCCGACCCTGTTCCAGACGGCGGCGGGCGAGACGATGGGGTTCTGGGATGCGGTCGTCGGCGGGCTGTCGGTGGGCACGCCCGGCACCCCCGCGCTGATGGAGGCCGCCCATCGCCGCTGGGGCCGGGCCAATTGGGGCAGCCTGTTCGACGACGCCATCGCACTGGCCGAAAACGGTTTTGCCGTCTCTCCCCGTCTTGCCGCGCTGGTGGCGGGCGATGCCGAACGGCTCTCGCGGTTCCCGGCCACGGCGGATTACTTCCTGCCCGGCGGCAACCCGATCGCCGCGGGCGACCGGCTGGCCAACCCCGCCTATGCCGACACGCTGCGCACCATCGCCACCGAGGGCGCATCGGCGTTCTATACCGGTGAGATCGCCGAGGGCATCGTCGCCACGGTCCGCGGCGTCGAAGGCAATCCGGGGCTCCTGACCCTGCTGGACCTGTCGCTCTACCGGGCCATAGAACGCCCCGCCGTCTGCGCCGAATACCGGGCGCATGACGTCTGCGGGATGGGGCCGCCATCGTCGGGCGCGCTGACCGTCGGCCAGATCCTCGGGATGCTCGACAGCTACGATCTGGGAGCCCTCGGCCCCGACAGCGCCGAGGCATGGCGCCTGATCGGCGATGCCTCAAGACTCGCCTTCGCGGACCGGGGCCGTTACATGGCCGACAGCGATTTCGTGCCGGTGCCCACCGCGGGGCTGGTCGATCCGGACTATCTGGCCGGTCGCGCACAGCTTCTGGACCGCGACAGCGCCCTGCCCGAGGTTTCACCGGGCACCCCCGCCTTCGACCACGCGCTGCACTGGGCGGACAACGTGGATATCTCGCTGCCCTCCACATCGCATATCTCGATCGTGGACAGCCATGGCAACGCGCTGTCGATGACAACCACCATCGAGAACGGCTTCGGATCGCGGCTGATGGCGCCGGGCGGGTTCCTGCTGAACAACGAACTGACCGATTTCAGCTTCGCCAGCCATGAAAATGGCGTGCCCATCGCCAACGCGGTCGCGCCGGGCAAGCGGCCCCGGTCGTCCATGTCGCCGACCATCGTGCTGCGAGACGGCGCACCGGTGCTGGTCGTCGGCTCACCCGGCGGGTCGCGCATCATCGGCTATACCGCGCAAGCGATCATCGCCCATCTCGACTGGGGGATGGACGTACAGCAGGCGGTCAGCGCCCCGCATCTGGTGAACCGCTTCGGAACCATGGATGTCGAAGCGGGCACGGCGGCGGAAACACTGGCCGAACCGCTGGCGGCCATGGGCTTCGAGGTGGAGGCCCGCGACCTGACCTCGGGGCTGCACGCCATCGCGATCACTCCGGACGGGTTGCAAGGCGGGGCCGATCCGCGCCGCGAGGGCATCGCGCTGGGGCAATGATTACGGCGGGGCCGTAGGGTCGGGATTCCCCGACCCCGCGGTCGGCGACGTGCAGCCCGTGCTCAAACGCACTGAACTTCCGCGCGCCGGATGGCAGTTTGTCCCTGCAACGCAAGACGAACCCAACCCGACAACATGGAGAACCCAGATGCCCCGCAACGCAATACTCGGAAACTTCGCCGCCACGCTGGCCGCAACGGCCCCCGTGCTGGCCATGGTCGCCGGCCTGGCCGCCGCGCATGTCATCGCCTCGGCGGCAGGGATCACGACGCAGACCAGCGCGATGGGCGATCACCCCCGGCGCGCCGCGCGCACCGCCGCACTGGTGGCCCACGATCACGGACAGGCCACATCCTTCGGGACCGCGGATCGGCGCACCGCCCGCGCGGATACACCAGCCGGTGGCGATCTTCTGGCAGCAGCGGCCCGCCGGGACGGCGCGGGCGGCGATTCCTCCCGCGCCCGGATCATCTCGCGGCAGTGAGGGTCACAAGGGCAGGTCAAACCCCTGCTCAGCCGGCGCCCTGAACCCCGGATTCCAGCGCGGCGGCGTCGCGAACGACGACCCGGCGCCGCCCGCTGTCGATGAAGCCGAGCCGGTTGAACCGCGACATGGCGCGGCTCACGGCTTCCCGGTTGGTCACGACGTGGTCGGCGATCTCGCCATGGCTCGGCGCGGGATCCAGAACGCCACCGGTCTTCAGCGCGCCCGCTTCGATCAGCGCCCGGATCAGAAAGAGACGAACGCGCGTTTCCACGTCATGCACCGCGATCTCGTAGAACCGATCGGTCATTTCCCGCGTGTTGCTGGCAAGTTCCGCCAGAAGGTTGCGCATGGCACGCGGCCGCGCGGCGATCCAGTCGCGGAATGCCTCTGCCCCGATCCGCGCCACCCTTACAGGGCCGTCGCTTCGCACGGTACGCACCCGCGCGCCGCCATCGAGCACGGCAAGCTCTCCCAGAACGCGCCCGGGCATGATGCGATCCACGAGCAGATCCTTGCCGCCGCGGGACGGCACAAGCCCGAGGCAACGACCTTCGAGGAGCAAGAAGACCTCCCGGGGCGGGGTGCCGCGCGCACCGAGACAGGTACCATCCGGCAGCGTTTCGATCCGCGCGATCCGCGCCAGCGCCTCGCGGTCCTGCACGCCAAGCCCATGCGTCAGCGGAACGGCTTTCAATGGGTCCATGATCCGAAATCCACGAATAAACGAAATGCCTTGCACCCGCGCTGCACGCTGGGTGCAGATTTGTAAATGATATCTTAACCTTCGGGTCACCACCCGCAATCCCCCATAAATGGCGAGGATCCGCAGGTGACGCTCAGCCCGTCTCGGCCAGATGACCGACGCGAACGCCCCAGAACATCAGCCGCCGCGGCGGCAGGACGAGATCGAGCTTGAGGCTTCCCATGGCGTCGAAATGCGCGGTGGCACGCAGGGCGCTTTGCCCCTCCCGGACAACGAAAGGCCAGATGCCACCGCCCGCGCGGCCCCGCGCACGCAGATGGCCCGTCACCCCCGCCCGCAGCCCCAGGCCGGCAAGAATGCGCGCCTGCTCCGTTTCATCGAACTGCCCTGCATAGGTCAGGCCAAGCCGCATGTCCGATACCATGAGCAGTTGCGCGGCGTGGCGCAGCATCGACCCGTGGCGGCCGAAGAAAGCAGGCCAGCCGCCCTGCCCCGCGCTGGAATCCCATGCGGTCGAACAGGGGCCCGCGGCCAGTGCCCGGTTGACGATCTGGGCGTCGTACCAGCCGCGTGGAACCACCGGCACAACGGCCCGCGCACCGACATGGCCCAGCACGCCGATCCGCGCCGCGGCCAGCCGCCGTTCCAGTGGGTCGAAGGCATCGCCCCGAAGACCCGGCAACAGGGCCGGCCGTTGTGCGCCACCCGGCGCAAGCCCCCCGGTCTCGGCTGGCAACAGGTGATCACTGTCAAAACTGACCCGGCCCCCGCGCGTGGGGAACAGCCCCGCCACCGCGCTGGCAGGGCTCAGGGCATAGCCGGGCACATGCATAAGCCGCCGGTCCGGACCGATGCCCGTATCGTGGAATTTCACGGCGCCGAATGCATCGCGGGCACGGCTGACCGGATCCCGCATCGCCGCGTCGAACAACCGACAGGCGCGGCCGCGCATGTCGTCGGGCAAGCTCTCCCGTGCCCAGCGGCGAAACAGGACCTGCTGCGTCACGTCGGGGGATGCCGCGTTGCGGTACCGAACCCAGCAGGGATATGCGCTGCCAAGACAGCCGCGCAGTCCCACGCCGATTTCCGGCAGAAGGGCGCCCAGCAATCGCCGATAGGCCATCGACCACCGCGGCATGCTGCGCCCGGTCGCCAAAGCGGGTGCCGTGGCCGTGCGCGGCGGCATCCGGTCGGCAAGGATGGACAGACCCGCCTCGGTCTCCGTCAGCGTGGCATCGAGCGCCCCCGGCACCCATTGCAGATCGCCCCCTCCAAGCCCGAGCGCACGCAGCATCGCGCCGCGCCATCCGGCGTCGAGCGCGTCGTAGCGGCGGCCCAGCCCATGGCCACCGAGATCCAGCAATTCAGACACGACTTCCCCTTCGTCTCTAGGGCCGAATGCATCGCCATCCCCTGCGTCGCACCGACCGTGCCGGGATCGAATCGCATGTTGTCTAATTCCCGTCTGTGTCCTAGCGCGCATTCGGCCCACCGCCCATCGCCCACCGCTGCCGATTGCCCTTGCCCGGGCGCTCGTTTACCTGTGCCGCGAAAGCGCAGGAGAGAGATCATGGCCAGCTATCAGTATGTCTACCACATGGACGGCGTGTCGAAGACCTATCCCGGCGGGAAGAAATGCTTCGAGAACATCCGCCTGTCCTTCCTGCCCGGCGTGAAGATCGGCGTGGTGGGCGTGAACGGGTCGGGCAAGTCCACGCTTATGCGGATCATGGCCGGTCAGGACAAGGACTTCACCGGCGAGGCCTGGGCGGCCAAGGGCGCGCATGTGGGCTATCTGCCGCAGGAGCCGGAACTGGACCCCGCGCTGGACGTGCGCGGCAACGTGATGCTCGGGGTGGCGGCCAAGCAGGCCAAGCTCGACCGGTTCAACGAATTGGCGATGAACTATTCCGACGAAACCGCCGACGAGATGGCGCAATTGCAGGACGAGATCGACAGCGAGAACCTGTGGGATCTCGACGCGCAGGTCGACATCTCGATGGAGGCGCTGCGCTGCCCGCCCGACGATGCCGACGTCACGACCCTGTCGGGCGGCGAAAAGCGCCGCGTCGCCCTGTGCAAGCTGCTGTTGGAGGCCCCCGACATGCTGCTTCTGGACGAACCGACCAACCATCTCGACGCGGAAACCATCGCCTGGCTGCAACAGCACCTGATCGCCTACAAGGGCACGATCCTGATCGTCACCCACGACCGGTATTTCCTTGACGACATCACCGGCTGGATCCTCGAACTGGATCGCGGGTCGGGCATCCCCTACGAGGGCAACTATTCAAGCTGGCTGGAACAGAAGGCCAAGCGCCTGAGCCAGGAAGCGCGCGAGGACAAGTCCCGCCAGAAGACGCTGGAACGCGAACTGGAATGGATGCGGCAGGGCCAGAAGGCGCGGCAGGCCAAGCAGAAGGCCCGCATCAACGCCTATAACGAGATGGCCAACATGTCCGAGCGCGAAAAGCTGTCGCGCGCCCAGATCATCATTCCCAACGGCCCGCGGCTCGGATCCAAGGTGATCGAGGTCGAGGGACTGAAAAAGGCCATGGGCGACAAGCTGCTGGTCGAAGACCTGTCGTTTTCGCTGCCACCCGGCGGCATCGTCGGCGTGATCGGCCCCAACGGCGCGGGCAAGACGACGCTCTTCCGGATGCTGACCGGGCAGGAAGCGCCCGACGACGGCACGGTCAGCTACGGCGACACCGTGAAGCTGGCTTACGTGGACCAGTCGCGTGACGACCTGAACCCTGACGACAACGTCTGGGAAGCGATCGCCGACGGGCAGGACATCATCAAGCTGGGCGATGCCGAGGTGAACGCCCGCGCCTATTGCTCGGCCTTCAACTTCAAGGGCGGCGACCAGCAGAAAAAGGTGGGCCTGCTGTCGGGCGGTGAGCGCAACCGCGTGCACATGGCGCGGTTGCTGCGCGAGGGCGGCAACGTGCTGCTGCTCGACGAACCGACCAACGACCTGGACGTGGAAACGTTGCGGGCGCTGGAGGACGCGCTCGTGGATTTCGCGGGCTGCGCCGTGGTCATCTCCCACGACCGCTTCTTCCTCGACCGCATCTGCACCCACATGCTGGCGTTCGAAGGCGATGCCCATGTGGAATGGTTCGAAGGCAACTTCGCCGACTACGAGGAAGACAAGAAACGCCGCCTCGGGCCGGACGCGCTGGAACCGAAGCGGATCAAGTACAAGAAGTTCGGGCGGTGAGTTGCAATGAACCGGACATGTCCATAGTGCAACCGCCCCCAAACCGTCACAGGATCTCGCTTGGCGAAAGACGAGATCAAGGAGCGTCTCAAGAACCGCGCGCCCTGACCGGTTCGGGTTGGACGTGTCGTGACGACGAAGGAGGCTTTCGATGCCCGGGCAACCCGCCTTTCCCGGCCTCCGCCACGCGGCGAGGACGAAGCGGACGCGGCGGGAGAAGTTCCCTGGCGAGATGGACGCGGTGGCGCCGTGGACCCGGCTTTGGGCGCTGATCGCGCCGCATCACCCGACGGCGGGGCCGAAAGGCGGGCGCCCGCCGATGCCGCCCGAGACGATGCTGTGCGTCCATGTCCTCCGGCCGTGGTACGCGTTCAGCGATCCCATGGCCGGGGAGATGCTGTCCGACAGTGACGCCATGGGCCGGTTCGCGGGCATCGAGCCTGGCGGAGACCGCATCCCCGACGAGACCACGCTCCTCAACGTCCGCCACCCTTCCGAGACGCACCGACTGACCGGAAAGCCGTTCGCCGCGGTGCACCGCCACCTTGCCGACCGGGGGATCATGCCGCGCTCGGGCACGCTGGTGGATGGTGAGCGGGCGGACGCAATGCGGTCGCGTGAGCCTCCGACCAGCATCGATGCGCGGCCTTCCACCAGGAACGAAGCCAGGACACGCGATCCCGAGTTGTCATCGACGAAGAAGGGCAACGACTGTCATTTCGGGAGTGAGGCGGATCCGAAAAGACGCCGATGGCGCGCTTGCCCGACGGCCGCGCATATGGGCGTCACGCCGAGGGCTGTTGCCATGAGGCGCGGTCCGCCCTCGGACGCCGATCCCGGCCATTCTGGCCGTCCGACCTGCCGAAATCGCCGGCGAGAAGCCCTTGCCGGACCGCCCCGTCCGCGAAATCGCCGATGCCGAAGTTCAGAGGTTCCAAGGCTTCAGATGTCGCCCGATGCTTCCGTCAGAGATAGCGGTTTCCTTGCGTTGATGCACTAAGCCCCCACAACCCCCTTGCCAGACACCCCCCACCTGCCCTATCCGCATCGGTGGGACACCCTTCCCCAACGAAGGGCATATATCTGGAAGGATACCAGCGATGGTCACCACGCACCCCGGCACGCGGCCGGCGAATCCGCGTTTCTCCTCTGGCCCCTGCGCCAAGCCCCCCCACTGGACACTCGACGCTCTCAAGGATGCACCGCTTGGCCGGTCGCACCGCGCATCGGTCGGCAAGGCGAAGCTGAAGGCCGCCATCGACCGCACCCGCGCCATCCTCGGCGTCCCCGACGACTACCGCATCGGCATCGTGCCCGCCTCGGACACCGGGGCCTATGAAATGGCCATGTGGACCATGCTGGGCCAGCGCCCGGTCGAGATGGTCGCGTGGGAATCCTTCGGCGCGGGCTGGGTCACCGACGCGGTCAAGCAACTGAAACTCGACGCCCGCATCAATGAAGCGCGCTACGGCGAGATCGTGGACATGGCCGCGCTCGATTACGACCGCGACGTGTGCTTCACTTGGAACGGCACGACCTCGGGCGTGCGGATGCCCGATGGCGGCGCGATTCCGGCGGATCGCGGGGGCCTGACGCTGTGCGACGCGACTTCCGCCGCCTTCGCCATGGACCTGCCCTGGGACAAGCTCGACGTCACAACCTTCTCCTGGCAGAAGGTCCTGGGGGGCGAAGCCGCGCATGGCGTGCTGATCCTGTCCCCCCGCGCGGTGGAGCGGCTGGAAAGCTACACTCCGCCATGGCCGCTGCCCAAGATTTTCCGCCTGACCAAGGGCGGCAAGCTGATCGACGGCATCTTCGTGGGCGAGACGATCAACACCCCGTCGATGCTGTGCGTGGAGGATTACCTCGTCGCACTCGACTGGGCGGAGTCCATCGGCGGGCTGCCGGGGCTGATCGAACGGGCGGACAACAACTATTCCGCCATCGCGCAGTTCGTGGATGAGCACGACTGGATCGAATTCCTCGCAGCCGATCCGGCGGTGCGCTCCACCACCTCGGTCTGCCTGAAGTTCACCGATGACCGGATCGCAGACGGCGCGGCCTTCGCCAAGGCGGTGGCCAAGCGGCTGGAAGCCGAAGGTGTGGGCTTCGACATGGGCGCTTACCGCGACGCGCCGCCGGGCCTGCGGATCTGGTGCGGCTCGACCGTGGAAACATCGGACGTCGCCGCGCTGATGCCCTGGATCGAATGGGCGTTCGAGGCGGAACTGGCCGAACAAGCCAAGGCCGCCTGAGCCAGCTTTCCCGAACATGACATCCGGTCGCGCGGGCTCCAAGGGGCCTGCCCGGCAACCCCCTGACATCACGCGGACTCCTACAGGACTCCTACGGGATTCCTACGGGACTCCGACACCGCATATTCACGAAGGAACGCCCCGATGGCCCCCAAGGTTCTCGTCTCCGACAAGCTCTCCGAAACCGCCGTTCAGATCTTCCGCGACCGCGGGATCGAGGTGGATTTCATGCCCGATCTCGGGAAGGACAAGGAAAAGCTGCTGTCCGTCATCGACCAGTATGACGGGCTCGCGATCCGCTCCGCCACCAAGGTCACCGAAAAGATCATCGCCGCCGCGGGCGGTCTGAAGGTGATCGGCCGGGCCGGGATCGGCGTGGATAACGTCGATATTCCAGCAGCTTCGCGCAAGGGCATCATCGTGATGAACACGCCCTTCGGCAATTCGATCACGACCGCCGAACACGCCATCGCCATGATGTTCGCCGTGGCCCGCCAGATCCCCGAAGCCAACGCCTCCACCCATGCGGGCAAGTGGGAGAAATCGCGCTTCATGGGGGTGGAACTGACCTCCAAGACGCTGGGCGTGATCGGCGCGGGCAATATCGGCTCCATCGTGTGCGACCGCGCGCTGGGTCTTCGGATGAAGGTCATCGCCTACGACCCCTTCCTGTCCGAAGAGCGCGCCAAGAAGATGGGCGTGACCAAGGTGGAGCTGGACGAGTTGCTGGGTCGCGCCGATTTCATCACCCTGCACGTCCCCAAGACCGAAAAGACAGCGAATATCCTGTCGCGCGACGCCATCGCCAAGACCAAGAAGGGCGTGCGCATCATCAACTGCGCCCGCGGTGGCCTCGTGGACGAGCAAGCGCTGGCCGAGGCCTTGAAATCCGGTCATGTCGCCGGGGCGGCCTTCGACGTCTTCGCGGTGGAACCGGCGACGGAAAACCCGCTTTTCAACCTGCCGAACGTCGTCTGCACCCCGCATCTGGGTGCGGCCACTACCGAAGCGCAGGAAAACGTGGCGCTTCAAGTGGCCGAGCAGATGTCGGATTACCTGCTGACAGGGGCCGTGCAGAACGCGCTCAACATGCCGTCGGTCACGGCCGAAGAAGCGGCGGTCATGGGGCCGTGGCTGAAACTGGCCGAACATCTTGGCAGCTTCGTCGGACAGATGACGGACGAACCGGTCAAGACGATCAACGTTCTCTACGACGGGTCGGTATCGAAGATGAACCTCAACGCGCTCAACTGCGCCACGCTGGCGGGCTTCATGAAAGCCACCAACCCCGACGTGAACATGGTCTCGGCCCCGGTCATCGCGCAGGAACGCGGAATCAAGCTTTCGCGCACCACGCAGGAAAAATCCGGCGTGTTCGACGCCTATATCAAGCTGACCGTGGAAACCGAAAGCCGCACCCGCACCATCGCGGGGACAGTGTTCAGCGACGGCAAGCCGCGCTTCATCCAGATCAAGGGCATCAATCTGGATGCCGAGATCGGGGCGCACATGCTCTATACCACCAACCGCGACGTGCCGGGCATCATCGGTACGCTGGGGGCGACGCTGGGCCAGCACGGCGCGAACATCGCCAACTTCACCCTTGGCCGGACCCATGCGGGCGAGGACGCCATCGCGCTTCTCTATCTCGACGAACAGCCGTCCGAGGTCTGCCTTGGCGCGCTGCGTGACACGGGGATGTTCCAGCAGGTCCGCCCGCTGCAATTCGCGGTCGCCTGATCCCGCAGGTGGCCCGGTATCGGCCCCGTCTTCGGGCGGGGCCGTTCCGCGCCGGTGCCCTGCGGGCGACATTGACGCTGCGCCGCA
Source organism: Meridianimarinicoccus zhengii (assembly GCF_003254465.1). Classification (GTDB taxonomy): domain Bacteria; phylum Pseudomonadota; class Alphaproteobacteria; order Rhodobacterales; family Rhodobacteraceae; genus Meridianimarinicoccus; species Meridianimarinicoccus zhengii. The sequence goes on along the minus strand of NZ_QDFI01000001.1, from coordinate 143,379 downwards.
GGGTCACGGTTCTCCGGCGACGGCTTTCGTGCAGTCTGCGTGCGACCTGAACCGGAGGACCAGCCATGAACGACATCGTCATCCTGAGCGCGCGGCGCACCGCGATCGGCAGCTTCGGCGGGGGCCTCGCCGCCATACCGCCCACCGAACTGGGGACCGTTGCGGCGCGGGCGGCGCTGGACGACGCTCGCATTGATCCCGCCGCCATAGGTCATGTGGTGATGGGCCATGTCATCAACACCGAACCCCGGGATATGTACCTGTCGCGGGTGGCGGCGATGGGTGCGGGCATTCCCGACAGCGCCCCGGCGCTCACGCTCAATCGCCTGTGCGGCTCCGGGCTTCAGGCCGTCGTGTCGATCGCGCAGTCGCTGATGCTTGGCGATGCGGATTTCGGGCTGGCGGGCGGTGCCGAGAGCATGAGCCGTGCACCCCATGCCCTGACCACGGCGCGCGCCGGCCAGAAGATGGGCGACACGGTGGCGGTGGACATGATGGTCGGGGCGCTGACCTGCCCCTTCGGCACAGGCCACATGGGTGTCACCGCCGAGAACGTCGCCGCCGAACACCGGATCACGCGCGAGGACCAGGACGCGCTGGCCGCCGAAAGCCAGTCCCGCGCGGCCCGCGCCATCGCCGAGGGCCATTTCGCGAGCCAGATCGCCCCGGTGGAGGTGACGACCCGCAAGGGCACGACCAGCTTCGCGGTGGATGAACACCCCAAAGCGAGCACCGCCGAGGATCTGGCTCGCCTGCGGCCCGTGTTCCGCAAGGACGGCTCGGTCACGGCCGGGAACGCCAGCGGGATCAACGACGGGGCCGCGGCGTTGGTGCTGGCGCGCGCCGACGCTGCCCGGGCCCATGGACTGACCCCGCGCGCGCGCATCGTCGGCTATGCCCATGCGGGCGTCCGCCCTGACTTGATGGGCATCGGCCCGATCCCGGCGGTGGAGCGGCTGTTGGAACGCACGGGCCTGAGCGTGGACGATTTCGACGTGATCGAATCGAACGAGGCCTTCGCCGCTCAGGCCATCGCGGTAGCCCGCAAGCTGGGCTTCGACCCCGAAAAGCTGAACCCCAATGGCGGCGCGATCGCGCTGGGGCATCCCGTGGGCGCAACGGGTGCGATCATCCTGACCAAGGCGCTTTACGAACTGGAGCGCACGGGCGGGCAGCGCGCACTGGCCACCATGTGCATCGGCGGCGGGCAGGGTATCGCGGTGGCCATCGAACGGATTTGACCGGCGATCCCGCAGGGCGTTCACGACACGTTCACCCCTGCTGCGCCATGGTCGCACCGTCGATGCAACGGATTTGTGGACATGGCGCAAGGGGGCGACCCTGAACTTTCGGACTTGCTGGCGCAGGAAAGGCGCGCCCGACTGGCAGCCGAACGGCTGCTGGACCAGAAAAGCCGCGAATTGCATGCCGCGAACCGCAAGCTGTCGCAGCACACCCGCGTGCTGTCGGAAGAGGTGATCGTCAAACGCGAGCAAGCGAAGACCTTCCAGACCGAGGCGGCCAGCCTGAAGGGCGAGAACACGCAGGTCCGGGCCGACCTGCAACGCGCGAACAAGCAGGCGGTGAAGGCCGAGCGGCGTTTGTGGGAGGCGCTGGAAACGATCCAGGACGGGTTCGCGGTATTCAACCCGCGCGACCAGCTCGTGATCGCCAATGTCGCCTTCATGTCCGTGTTCGACGGGCTTGAAAGCATCCGGCCCGGCGTGACCTATCCCGAGATCCTCGCGCTTCTGGCCGAAGAGGGGCTTGTGGATATCGGGTTCGAGGATCCGCAGATCTGGCAGGCCCGGATGCATGCCCGCTGGCAGCAGGATCGGATCGATCCGGTGGTCCTGCGGCTGTGGAACGACACCTATGTCAAGGTCATCGACCGGCGCGCGCGGGACGGCGACATGGTCAGCCTTGTGCTGAACATCACGGAAACCATCCGCTACGAGGAACAGCTCAAGGAACAGCGCACCCGGGCGGAGGCGGCGAACCGCGCGAAATCGGCCTTTCTTGCGAACATGAGCCACGAAATCCGCACCCCCATGAACGGGGTGGTCGGCATGGCGGACCTGCTGTGCGACACCGACCTGACCGAAGAACAGCGGCTTTACGCGGAAACCATCCGCAGTTCCGGGGAGACTCTGCTGGTCATCATCAACGACGTGCTCGATTATTCCAAGATCGAGGCGGCGAAACTGACGCTGAACCCCGCGCCCTTCGATCTCGAACGCACCATCCACGAGGTGCTGTTGCTGCTCAAGCCGTCCGCACAGGAACGCGGGCTCGACCTGATGATCGACTACGACATGTTCCTGCCCACGAGATTCGTCGGCGATCCGGGGCGCATCCGGCAGATCCTGACGAATCTCATGGGCAACGCGGTGAAATTCACCATCGAGGGGCATGTGGTGATCCGCGTGACGGGTTTTGAGACAGAACCGGGCCGCCACGACCTGCGCGTGACGGTCGAAGACACCGGGATCGGCATTCCCGCCGACATGATCGATCACATCTTCGGCGAATTCAATCAGGTGGACGACGAACGCAACCGCAAGTTCGAAGGCACGGGGCTGGGGCTTGCGATCACCCGGCAACTCATCGCCCTGATGGGCGGCGAGATTTGGGTGGAATCGATCGAAGGCGAAGGATCGAGCTTCGGGTTCAGCCTGTGCCTGCCCACGGACGAGGACACGCTGCCGCGGGTGCCGGTCAATCTCGGCGACCGGCGCTCGGCGCTGGTGGTGGACGACCAGCAGATCAACCGCATGATCCTTGAACGGCAACTGTCGGTCATGGGGTTCCAGGTCACCGCCTGCCGGTCGGGGGCGGAGGCGCTGGATTATGCCGGCCCGCCCTTCGATCTGATCATCACCGACATGCAGATGCCGGACATGGACGGGCTGGAACTGACCCGCCGGTTCCGCGCACGCGGCGATCCGGCGCCGATCCTTCTGCTCAGCTCCGCGCCCGGCGATTTCGGCGGCGCCGCGCGGGAGGCCGGAATCAGCGCGGTGCTGCAAAAACCGCTCCTGCGGCGCGACCTCTTCACACGGGTGGCCGATCTGGGGATGGCGATGCCAGGTACCAAATCACCGGCCACGTCCAGCGCACCGCCGGACGGCCCCGCGGTGATCGTACCGCCCGCGACCGCGGTTCCGGCGGCGGATCCGGCGCAGCGGCCCATGCGGATTCTCGCGGCCGAGGACAACCGCACGAACCAGCTCGTGTTCCGCAAGATGGTGGGGCACCTGAACATCGACCTGACCTTCGCGAACAATGGGCGCGAGGCGGTCGAAGCCTTCCGCGCAGCACGGCCCGACATGATCTTCATGGACGTGTCCATGCCCGAGATGGACGGCAAGCAGGCCACACGGGAAATCCGCGCGATCGAGACCGGCAGCGGCGCTCCGCCCGTACCGATCTGCGCGTTGACCGCCCACGCGATGTCCGGTGACGACACCGATATCCTTGCATCGGGAATGGACCACTACCTGACCAAACCACTGCGCAAGGCCGCGATCTGCGAGATGATCGAACGGCACAGGCCGGAAGGTACCATCCTTCAGCCGGATGCACAGGGTGTCGGGAACGCCGATGAACCGACCCGATCCGCCTGAGGATCCGAACCGGTCAGGCGGCTTGCTGCGCCCCTTCGGACCGGCGAAAAACCGGGGCCTCCGGCGTGCTGCGCGCCGGGTCGAAGACATATCCAAGCGCATCAAACCCGGCCAGGTCCGCCGGATCGGCGACCCGTTCGTCCAGCATGAAGCGCGCCATGGCGCCCCGCGCGCGTTTCGCGTGAAAGCTGATGACCTTCGGTCCGTCCGCGCGATCTTCCAGAAAGGTCGGCGTGACCACCGGCACCGCCAGTGCCGCGCGGTCCACGGCACCGAAGTATTCCTGCGACGCGCAGTTCACCAGGGCGCGCGCGCCGGTCGCCGCGGCCTGGGCATTCAACGCCTCGGCCAGCCGCGTGCCCCAATAGGCATAGAGGTTCGCACCACGGTCTGTCTTCAACTTCGACCCCATCTCCAGCCGGTAGGGCTGGATGCCGTCGCAGGGCCGCAGCACCCCGTAGAGCCCAGACAGGATGCGCAGTTGATCCTGCCCGTAGGCCAGTGTCGCGGCATCAAGGCTTCGGGCATGCAATCCCTGGTAGGTATCGCCCGCGAAGGCCCGCACCGCGGGGCGGGTCGCATCGGGCGACGGATCGGCCACGAAATCCTGAAACCGGTCGCGGTTCAGCGCCGCCAGCGACGAGCTGATATCCATCAGCTTGCGCAACTCGGCTTCGGACAGCTTCGCCGCCACGCCCGCCAGGTACACGGCATCGTTCGAAAAATCCGGAATGGTCTGCGCCATGCCCGGCACGTCGGTCCAGTCAAGCTTCTTGGCGGGCGAGATCACGACAAGCATCGGCAACTCCTTTTCGCATATCTAGGCAACGGGGCCGCGGCGTCCACCGGGTCATGCATCGTCGGCTAGCGCCGCAAGAAAGGCCGCGCCGAACCGCCCGGCCCGCCGGTCGCCGATGATCGCGGCAATCCCGGCGACATCGCGCGGGGCCGCGCGGGCGAGACGGGCCAGTTCCGCGCTCGTGCAACTCAGCGGTCGGTCCAGCCCGTTATCGCCGCGCATGAGCCCCGCCTGCGCGGCCTGCAATCGGTCGAATACCGCGCCCTCGGCCCGTCCGGCCAGCGCCCGGCGCTGCGGATGGGCGGGCTGCGGCGCCGCTCCGGCGATCACTTCCAGAAACAGCGCGCCGTAGCGTTCCAGCTTCTTGGCGCCCACCCCGCCGATACGCGCCATGGCATCGAGGTTGCCGGGACGCGTCTCCGCCATCTCGATCAGCGTCCGGTCCGGAAAGATGACATAGGCCGGCACATTCGCCGCCTCGGCCAGCGCACGGCGCTTGGCCTTCAGCGCCGACAGAAGCGGCGCGTCGTCCTCGGACACCAGCGCCTTGACCGCCGGGCCGGTGCGCGCCTGCGCGGTCACGGCATCCCGGCGCAGTTGCACCCGCGCATCGCCCTTCAGCACGGGGCGTGCCGCTTCGGTCATCACCAGCGCGCCGTGCCGGTCGCGGTCCGGGCGCACCAGATCGTGCCCCATCATCTGCCGGAACAACCCCTGCCACTGCGCCTTGGTGAACTCGCGCCCGACACCGAAGGTCGGAAGCCGGTCGTGGCCCCGCTGGGCAATCTTGTCGGTCTTCGTCCCTGTCAGGATGTCGATCAGATGCCCCGCGCCGAAGCTTTCGCCCGTGCGCAGGATCGCCGACAGCGCCTTGCGCACTGCGTCGGTGCCGTCGATCACGTCTGGCGGGCGGTCGCAAAGATCGCAATTCCCGCACCGCGTCGCATCCTCGCCGAAATAGCCCAGCAGCACCCGGCGGCGGCATTCCAGCGCCTCGGCCAGGCCCAGCAGCGCATTGAGCCGACCGTGATCCGCCCCACGCCGTTCCGAGGGCGCCAGGCTTTCATCGATCTGGGTCCGGCGCAGGCGGATGTCGTCGGCCCCGAACAGTGTCAGCGTTTCCGCGGGCGCCCCGTCGCGCCCCGCGCGGCCGATTTCCTGGTAATAGGCCTCGATCGATTTCGGCAGGTCGGCATGGGCGACCCAGCGGATATCGGGCTTGTCGACCCCCATGCCGAAGGCGACCGTGGCCACGACGATCAGGCCGTCCTCGCGCTGGAAACGATCCTCGACCGCGCGCCGCGCCTCGGCCTCCATGCCGCCATGGTAGTGGGCGGCGGCGTGGCCGTCATCCTCCAGCGCACGCGCGAGCGTTTCCGTCTTGGCCCGCGTCGCGCAGTAGACGATGCCCGACTGTCCCCGCCGCGCCCCGGCAAAGGCCATGATCTGCCCGCGCGGCCCGTTCTTCGGCGCGAAGGCGAGATGGATGTTGGGCCGGTCGAAACCGCGCAGGAACACCTGCGGCACCCGCCCGCCGAAGAGCCGCGCGGTGATCTCGGCCCGGGTTTCCGCGTCCGCCGTTGCGGTGAAGGCCGCGAGCGGCACGCCGAGGGCCGCGCGCAAGTCTCCGATGCGCAAATAGTCGGGGCGGAAATCATGCCCCCACTGGCTGACGCAATGCGCCTCGTCCACCGCGATCAGGCTAACGCCAATGCGGCGCAAGAGCGCCTGCGTGCCGCCTGCCGCGAGCCGTTCAGGGGCAAGATACAGCAGCTTCAGCGCACCGTCGTCCAGGGCCGCGAACACCGCCTCGGTTTCCTCGCCCGTGTTGCCCGAGGTCAGCGCGCCCGCCGCCACGCCCGCCTCGCGCAACGCGCGCACCTGGTCCCGCATCAGGGCGATCAGCGGCGACACGACCACGGTCACGCCGTCGCGGCAGAGCGCGGGCAACTGGAAGCACAGCGACTTGCCGCCGCCCGTCGGCATGATGGCGAGCGTGTCCTGCCCCGTCGTCACGGCCTCCACGATCTCGCGCTGGCCGGGTCGGAAGGCGTCGAAACCGAAGACCTGCGCCAGAAGCGTGTCGAATTCGCGGGGCGGAGTGCCGTCCGGCATGGGGATCATCGCCTGTTGTCTGCTGCCTGATCCCTTGTTCCATACCACCGCTTGTGGGGCAAGACAGGCCGGACCCCGAAAGTGGTAGTCAGGCGCGCTCTCAGACGAATGCGCCGGCGTTGTTGATCAGGATGATCCGCAGCGCGTAAACCGCGATCAGCGCCACCAGCGGTGCAAGGTCCAGCCCCCCCATCGGCGGCAGGATCCGCCGGATCGGCGCATAGAGAGGTTCCAACAGGTTGTTGAGCCCGTACCAGATCGACCGCACGATATCCTGCCCGAGGTTCAAGACATTGAAATTGATGAGCCAGCTCATGATGATATGGGCGATCATGATGAACCACACCACGTCGAGGATAAGCAGGAGGATCTGGATCAGCGAAACCATCGGCGGGCCTTTCGAGATTGGATGTCGCGGGCAACCTATGGCGCGACGGGGCCGAGAACAAGCGCGTGCCGCGGCGTCGCGGTTGACCCCGGCGGGAAGCCGCGCGACCCCGGCAGTCGAAGGAGGGACCGATGTACCCGCTGATCCGTTTCACGACTGCCATGTGGCGCGCGCATCGTGCCGGGCCCATCGGGCCGTTCGACACCCATGCCGAGCGGTTGACCTGCCTGCCATGGGACATCGACTTCTGGGCCGAGTTGAACAACGGGCGCACCTTGACGCTCTATGACATCCCGCGCAGCGCCCATGCCCTGCGGACCGGGCTGGTGGCGGTGATGCGGCGCGAAGGCTGGGGCATGACCGTGGCGGGATCGTCCGTCCGGTATCGCCAGCGGGTCCGGATGTTCCACAGAGTCACGGCGACGGCGCGGCTGATCGGGTGGGACGACCGGTTCCTTTATCTCGAACAGGGGATGTGGCGCGGCGATACCTGCACCTCGCACATGCTGCTGCGCGCGGCGATCACCGGGCGCGACGGGATCGTGCCCACGGCGCGGGTCGCCGCGTCGATGGGGCTGGACGCATCGCCCCCGTTGCCCTTCTGGGTGACGGCCTGGGCCGCAGCCGAGGCACAGCGCCCTTGGCCACCCGCCCGCGGCTAGCCCACGCCCCATTGCCCACGCCCCGAAGCCCGCCCATAGTGCGCGGCGGAGGGTCGGGGCAGGCGGCATGATCGGGACCACGGACACGGCGGGGCAGGCACAGGGCGAAGACCGTGCGCGGCGCAAGCGCATCCTCGGCTGGTATTTTTTCGACTGGGCCAGCCAGCCCTACAACACGCTTCTGCTGACCTTCATCTTCGCCCCCTACGTCAAGGACATCCTGGGCGACGGCACGGCGGCGCAGGCGGCGTGGGGATATGGCGTGGGCACGGCGGGCCTGCTGATCGCGCTGTGCGCGCCGCTTCTGGGGAGCGTGGCGGATCGCTGCGGACCGCTGATGCGGCTGCGCTTCATCTGGGTCTTCTCGGCGCTCTACGTGATCGGGGCCGCGGGGCTTTGGGTCGCAACGCCCGAGGCGCCCCGGCTGGTGCTGACGCTGGTGTTCTTCGGGGTCGGGCTCATCGGCATGGAGATGGCGACGATCTTCACCAACGCGATGATGCCCGATCTTGGCCCCCGCGCGGCCATTGGGCGGATCTCGGGCACCGGCTGGGCCTTCGGCTATCTCGGCGGGCTTGTGGCGCTGGTTCTGGTGCTTCTGCTGCTGGCGGAAACCGGACCGGATGGTCGGACACTTCTGGGTATTCCGCCCATCCTCGGGCTGGACCCGACCGCACGCGAGGGCACACGCGCCACCGGCCCCTTCACGGCACTATGGTACGTGGTCTTCATGGTGCCCTTCGTGCTGTGGGTGCGCGAGGTGCCGCCGCGCGCGGGCGTCCGTTTGCGCGATGCCGCCCGACAGGCATGGCCCGACCTGCGCACCGCCCTGCGCGCGCTGCCGGGGCGGCCGAGCCTGACCGCATTTCTTGCCGCCTCGATGCTCTATCGCGACGCGCTGAACGGGATCTACTTCTTCGGCGGGATCTACGCGGCAGGGGTGCTGGGCTGGTCGGTCGTGGATGTGGGCGTGTTCGGCATCCTAGCCGTGATCGCCGCCGCCGCCGCCGCGTGGGGCGGCGGGTTCGCCGATGCGCGCTACGGCCCGAAACCGGTGATCGCCCTGTCCATTCTCGCCCTGATCGCGGTGACGCTGGCCGTGGTGTTCATAGCCCGCGACAGCGTTCTGGGCATCCCCGTCGGCGCCGACAGCCCTGTGCCCGACATCGCCTTCTACGCAGCGGGCGTCGTCATCGGCGCGGCAGGGGGCGCGTTGCAGGCCGCGTCGCGCGCCATGCTCGTGCACCAGGCCGATCCCGCGCGCATGACGCAGGGTTTCGGGCTCTATGCCATGGCGGGCAAGGCCACGGCCTTCGTCGCCCCGCTGTCAGTGGCCATCGTCACCGATCTCAGCGGCAGCCAGCAAACCGGCATCCTGCCGCTTCTGGTGCTGTTCACGGGCGGGCTGATCCTGCTAGGCTGGGTTCGACCGGAGGGAGACCGCACCCCATGATCCGCATCCTGACGACCATCGCCCTGTCACTCGCACTCGCCGCGCCCGCGTGGTCCGAACCACGCGCCAACGAGCTTTTCGGCGCGCGGGCCGCCGCGTCCCCGCACAAGCCGCACGCCATCGGCTCCTACGCCAAGGGTTGCGCCGCGGGGCTGGTACAACTGCCCGAGACCGGCCCGACCTGGCAGGCCATGCGCCTGTCGCGCAATCGCAACTGGGGCCACCCGGAGGCGATAGCCTTCATCGAGCGGCTCAGCCGCTATGCCGCCAGCCAGCCCGGCTGGTCGGGAATGTATATCGGCGACATCAGTCAGCCGCGGGGCGGGCCCATGATCTCCGGCCACCAGAGCCACCAGATCGGGCTCGACATCGACATCTGGATGCGACCCGCCACCTCGCTCCGCCTGTCGCGGTCGCAGCGTGAAAGCCTCAGTTCCATCGATGTGCGCTCCGCCGACCAGCGCAGCGTCAACGGCAACTGGACGGCACAGCACGCCGAGATCATCAAGCGCGCGGCGCAGGACCCGGCCGTGGACCGCATCTTCGTGACCCCGCCGGTCAAGATCGCCTTCTGCGCCAGCGCCAGTCGAAGAGATCGCGACTGGATGCAGAAGATCAGGCCCATCTACGGACACAATTACCATTTCCACGTTCGCCTGAAATGCCCGGCCAGCGACCGCGGCTGCGTGACCCAAACCCCGACGGTGGCAGAACTGTCCAAGGGCGGGAACGGCTGCGACGACACGCTGCGCTGGTGGGTGACCGACTACCTCAACCCGCCGAAGCCCGCTCCCGGCGCGAAACCGGACCCGGCGCCGCCGCGCCGCAATGCGCGCGACTTCACCATGGCCGACCTGCCGCAGGCGTGCCAGACGGTGCTGTCCGCACCGTGATCGGGGCTATCCGGCGCGCCGTCGCCTGTGGCGCGATCCTTCTGGCGGCCGCGCCGCTGTGCGCGCAACCCGCGGAGTGGCTGGGCAGCTTCACCTGGGACGCGCCGGGGGTGGCGGAGTTCGGCGGCTTCTCTGGCCTCGTTCTGCTGCCGGATCGCGCAGGCTTCGTCGCCGTGACCGACAAGGGCTGGCTGGCGGAGGGGCGGCTCATCCGCGACGGCGAGCAGGTCGTTGCCGTGTCGGATACCACGCTGCGCCCCCTGCTGGGCCGCACCAACGCCCCGCTGACGCCCTTCATGTCCGATGCCGAGGGACTGGCGCGCGCGGCCGACGGCACGCTTTATGTGTCCTTCGAAGGCTACAACCGCGTGGCCGCCCTGCGCCCCGGCGAAACGCGCACCCGCTGGATCGACCGCCACCCGGATTTCGACGACCTCCAGACGAATTCGGGGCTGGAGGCTGTGGCCACCGACCCCGCCGGTCGGCTGATCACGCTGCCCGAGCGATCCGGCGCGTGGGAGCGGCCCTTCCCGGTCTTCCGCCATGATGGCAGGGCCTGGAGCCAGCCCTACACCCTGCGCCGCGACGCCCGGTTCCTGCCTGTGGGCGCCGATACCGGCCCCGATGGGCGGCTCTACCTGCTGGAGCGGCATTTCACCGGCTTCGCCTTCGCATCCCGCGTGCGCAGCTTCGCCTTCACGGATGCCGGACTCGCCGACGAACGGCTGGTTCTGGAAACGCCGCCCGGCCGGCACGACAACCTGGAGGCGATATCGGTCTGGCGCGACGACGCAGGCCGTATTCGCCTCACCATGCTGTCCGACGACAATTTCCACTTCCTGCAACGCACCGAATTCGTGGACTACGCCGTGCCCGCAGCGACCGCCGCCTTGCGCTGAACGCCCTGGGCCGGTATGCGGCCCTGTCCCGCGGCTGCGGGGCCAAGTCTCCGCAACCTTGTGAAAACGGAACACATCATGACCCGTCTCTTGCCCGGCATCCTTGCCATGGCGGCCGTTGTCGTCGCCTCCAACATTCTCGTGCAGTTCCTGTTCGGCCAGTGGCTGACATGGGGCGCCTTCACCTACCCGCTCGCCTTCCTCGTCACCGACGTGATGAACCGCGTCTACGGTGCCGCGATGGCCCGTCGCGTCGTGCTGGCAGGTTTCGCCGTGGGCGTCGCCTGTTCGCTCATCGGCACGCAGATCACGGGCGAGTTCGGCCCGCTGGTCACATGGCGGATCGCCGTGGGGTCGGGTCTTGCCTTTCTCGCCGCGCAACTGCTCGACGTGGCGGTGTTCGACCGGCTGCGCGCGGGGGCATGGTGGCGTGCGCCGCTGGCCTCGACGCTGCTGGGTTCGACCCTCGACACGGCGCTCTTCTTCACCATCGCGTTTTCCGGCGCGCTGACCTTCATCGAGCCCGCAAACGACGTGTCCTGGGCGAACGAAGCGCTGCCGCTGCTGGGCGCAGGTCCGGTCGTACCGCTGTGGGTGTCGCTCGCCGTCGCGGACTGGAGCGTGAAACTGTCGCTGGCGCTGATCGCGCTGGTGCCGTTCCGGCTGATCGTGTCGCGCCTCGCAGCGCGCACTGTGTAGATGCGCCTGACCGCGCGCGCTGCCTGAAAGAAACCCGACTGACCATACACCCGGTATAGCGCGCTGGCCGCCTCCCCCGATCCGGCGGGAAAATTTCTCTTTGTCATTTGGCTCAACCGTGCCACGTTTGAAGGCAGGTGGAACAACATGAAAGGAGGTGGTCCAGTGTCGAGAGAGGTATTGGAGCGAGGTGTCGGAACAGTTCGGGAGGACCGCCGCTAGGCAGCCCTTGCGGCGTGCGCGCCGCCCGAATTGGACGGAGTCCTGACCGACCCCGCCTCCTGAACGTCTCGAAGGGCCATCCGTCAGGGTGGCCCTTTTCGCGTGGCGGCAACGCTTGCAACTTGCCCCGCGCCACGGGCATCCTGCACGCGAGCGACGGAGGCACCATGCTCAGGATCGACGACCGCATCTCCATCGCGGATTGGGAAATCACCGAAAACTTCACCCGGTCCTCCGGCCCGGGCGGGCAGAACGTGAACAAGGTCTCGACGGCGGTCGAGTTGCGGTTCGAGGCCGCGCGCAGCCCGAACCTGCCTGACCCGGTCAAGGCGCGGCTCAAGCGGCTCGCGGGGCGGCGCTGGCTCGCAGATGGCGCGCTGATCCTGCGGGTCGAGGACACGCGCAGCCAGGCCCGCAACCGCGAGATCGCCCGCGACAGGCTGGCCGAACTGATCCGCGCCGCGACCGTCGCACCGAAACCGCGCCGACCCACGAAGCCCACGAAGGGCAGCATACGCCGCAGGCTGGCGGCCAAGACCCAGCGCGGCACGGTCAAGGCGCTGCGCGGCCCGGTCGATCCCGATGGATGATCGCTCGACCTGCACCGCGGCGCGGGCCGCCGCGCGCGCCTTCGGCACACCGGCCGGTCCGCTGCGTCCGGTTCGCGCCGGTCCGTCGCCGCTGTTCGATGTACCGCTGGCAGACGGGCGGCGCGTGGCGTTGCGGCTCCACGATCCCGACAGCGACCGGCGCGCCATCGACGACGGGCTGCGCCTGACGGAGGCGCTGGCCGATGCGGGGCTGGCCACGCCATGGCCGCAGCGGACCCTTGACGGCGCGCGCGCGGCAAGCATCGACGGGCGTGTTGCCAGCGCGATGCAATGGGTTCCGGCAGCGGCCCTTCCCGCAGGTCCGGGCGATCCCGCGCGCCTGCACGCCATCGGGGCGCTGCTGGCGGATTTCCACCTGACCGCTGATGCGGTGGCGCCCGCCGACCTGCACCTGCCCGACCGCCGCCCGCCCGCGCCCGCCGTCCCCGATACCGCCGCCGCCGACGACCCGGCGCTGGCCGCCACGACCCGTGCTGCGCGCGCGGCATGGGTCGCGCAGGCCGACGCGCCGATCGGCATCCTCCGCGACGATCCCGGCGGGGTGCTTGCGGGCGCAGACGGGCTGTGGCTGATCGGGCTGGAAAGGGCCGGGACGGGCTGGCGCGCGCAGGATCTGGCCGCAGCACTCTGGCCCCATGCCGACGCGCCGGACCTGCCCGCCCTGCGCGACGCACTGGTGGCGGGCTATGTCGCGGGCGGCGGTGCCGCGTCCGATTCAGGGCATGACCGGATCGCGCTGTGCCTGCTTCTCCGCGCGCTTGCGACCGCCGTCACCGGGCAGCCCGATGCTGCGCTCCGCGCCCGTGTCGCGGCAATGGCGGCCGCCCTCTGCTAAGCGATCGTTCCGTCCAAGCCGCTTATCGCTTGCGCCGCGCACTGGGGCTGCGGGAATGGAAATCCGCGGGCCGCTTGCACACCCACGCGATGAAGCGCGCCAGCCGCGGATGGGCACGCAACGCCGCCACCGTGTTGTAATCCCGCGCGAGTTCGGTTTCCGTCAGGGTCGCATGGATTTCGTTGTGGCAGATCTGATGCAGCAACACGGTCGGCCCGCCCTTGCCCCCGCGCAGCTTCGGCGTCAGGTGATGCACGCTTTGCTTCGCGCCGCGCGGGATGGGCCGTGCGCAAAGCGGGCACACCGGGTCCGGATCGGGCAGGGGCGGATAGGCGGGCATGGCGGAAAGGATGGCACGGCATGGCGGACAGGCAAGCCCCCGAAAAGGCCACGGAACAGGTGGCGGCACTGGTGATCGGCGCGGGACCCGCGGGGCTGATGGCTGCCGAGACGCTGGCTGCGGCGGGCGTGCCTGCGCTGGTGGTGGATCACAAGCCCTCGGTGGCGCGCAAGTTCCTGATGGCGGGCCGGTCGGGGCTGAACCTGACCCGCGACCAGCCGCACGGCGCCTTCACGTCCGCCTACACCGAAGGCGCGGACTGGCTTGAACCGATGCTGGCGGCGTTCGGCCCCGCGCAGGCCCGCGCCTGGGCCGAGGGGCTGGGCCAGCCCCTGTTCGCCGGCTCCACGGGAAGGGTGTTCCCGGTGGCGATGAAAGCCTCGCCGCTGTTGCGCGCATGGCTGGCACGGCTCGCGGAAGCTGGCGTGACGATGCGAACCCGCTGGCGTTTCAACGGCTGGGACGGCGCCGCGGCCCGGTTCGACACGCCCGAAGGACCGCGCCGGGTGCTGGCCGATGCCACCGTTCTCGCCATGGGTGGCGGAAGCTGGGCGCGGCTCGGATCCGACGGGGCGTGGACGGCGCCGCTGGCCGAGGCAGGCATCGGCCTCGCACCGTTCCAGCCTTCGAACGCTGGGCTGCGGGTGGACTGGTCCGGTCACATGGCCCGCCATTTCGGCGCACCGATGAAGGGCGTGGCGCTCGTGGCAGGGGGCACGCGCCACCGGGGCGAATTCGTCGTCTCGGCCCGCGGGCTGGAAGGTGGCGGCATCTATGCCATTGGGCCCGCGGTGCGGGCGGGCCATGCCGTGACCCTGGACCTGCTGCCGGATCTCGACGCGGAAACGGCAGCCGCCCGGCTGGCAAGACCGCGCGGGAAGCAGAGCCGCGTCAACCACCTGCGGCGGGCGCTGCATCTCGCGCCCGCCGCCATGGCGCTTGCGCGGGAATGGGCCGGGCCGCTGCCCGACGACCCCGCCGCGGCCGCGGCACTTCTCAAGGCCATCCCCGTGCGCCACGCCGGGTTCCGCCCGCTGGACGAGGCGATCTCCACGGCGGGCGGGGTGACGCGCGCGGCACTGGACGCGGACCTGATGCTCCGCGCGCGGCCCGGCACCTTCTGCGCGGGCGAGATGCTGGATTGGGACGCGCCCACGGGCGGATATTTGCTGACAGCCTGCCTTGCCACGGGGCGCCGCGCCGGGCAGTCCGCCGCCGCCTGGTTGGCGAACGAGACGGTGACAGGGCACCACGCGCCGCGCCTCGGCTGAACGCCGCCCCCCCTGTCCGGGTCCTGCCTGCGGCGGACCCGGCGTGCCGCACGGCGGCTGCTTCGGCGGCATGGCAGACGGTTGCGCCGCGTGGACATCCCCGCAACAGCGGGGGCTGTGACCGCGCGGATCAGACTTGGGTCATCGCCTTGATCGCCCGGACATGGTCGGGTGCAGCGCCTAGCGCTGCCGCGGACAGTTCCGCCACGGCCGCGGACAGCCCATCCGTCGGGACCGCCCGATCCACAAGCCCGCAGTCGAGCGCCTCGGTGGCCCCCAGCTTCACCGAACCCATCAGGATCAGCCGGGCCCGTGCGGGGCCGACCAGCGCCACCAGCCGGGCCGGGTCGGACGGCTGCGGCCGGAAGCCCAGCTTCATCACCGGGTAGAAGAATTTCGCCCCCTCCACCGCGACCCGCAGGTCACAAGCCAGTGCCATCCCGAAGGCGCCGCCCGCCAGCGTCCCGTTCAGCGCCGCGATGGATAGCCCGTCGAACGCGGCGATGGCGCCCGACGCTTCCTCCCAGACGGGATCGGTCGCCAGCCCTGCGCGCGCCGCGTCCAGATCGGCGCCCGCGCTGAATACCGGCCCGCGCCCCGTCAGCACGAGCACCTGTGCCTGCCCCTGCGCCTCCTGCGCGATCTGCGCGAGGCGGGCCAGCATGTCGCGTGTCAGCGCGTTGGCCTTGTCGGGCCGGTCGAGCACCACCCGCCAGAGCGCGCCTTCCCGCTCGAGCGCGATCACGCGCCAATCCCCAGCGCAGCGCGCACGCCCGCGTCGCGCAGGGATACCTCCTGCCCGAGAAACGCATCGCCCGAAGGGCCCGCCAGCGCCACAAGCGCGCGCGCCACGAGGTCGGGGGAAACATGCTCCGACCGCGCCATCCGCGAAATCGCACCGATCCCGCTCGCGCGGATGTCGCCCTGCATGTCCGTGTCCACCGTACCGGGGCTCAGCCCCACGGCGCGGATGCCCTTCGCGCGCCCTTCCAGGTCCGCCGCGCGCATCAGCATCTGCGCACCTGCCTTGGACGCGCAATAGGCCGACCAGCCCTCCAGCGGGCGGGATGCCGCCCCCGAGGACAGGCACACGAACCGCCCGGAACCCGCCGCCGCCATCACCGGCCACGCCGCCCGCAACCCGTGATACATGCCGCCAAGATTGATCTCCTGCGTGCGCAGCCACGACTCCGGATCGGTCGCGCCGAAGGGGGCGATGGGCGCGATGACCCCCGCATTCGCCACCAGCACATCGAGCCCGCCGAAGGCTGTCACCGTCGCCTCGACCGCCGCTTCCATCTCGCGGTAGCGCGCGACGTCGCAGGGGATCGCCAGCGCATCGGGCCCCAGCTCCCCGGCCAGATCGGCAAGCCGGTCCATGTCCCGCGCGACCATGGCCACACGTGCCCCCGCCGCCACGAAGGCACGCGCCGCCGCCGCGCCGATGCCCCGGCTCGCCCCCGTTATCAGAACGCTTTTTCCTGTCATTCCGCCCATGCCTTCGATCCGTCCCGGTCGCCGCCCTTGCCCTTGCCCCGCGCCTGCGCCACCTTCGCCGCAATGCCCGGACGCGCCGCGACCTTGGCCCAGCCGGACAGCATGTGCAATGCACGCCCCACCGATGGCCCGACCGCGGGCCGAAGCGAAGGACCAGACCATGACGCATCCGCGTGCCATCCTGCGTGCAACCGCCCTCTGCGCCGCCCTCTGCGCCGCCCTGGCTGCGACGCCGGCCATCGCCGACATCACGCCGGAAGGATTGTGGCAGGCCTGGCAGGACCGGGCGGGCACGGCCGGTCACACGCTGGACGCGACCGTGGAACCGGGCGGCACGCTCGGGCTGTCGGATCTGACGATCACGCGGCCGCTGGGCACAGGCACGATCACTGTCGGCTTCGGAAGGCTCGATCTTGCGCAGGACGGGGCGGATGTGCGCGTGACCCTGCCCGCGGGCGGCACCCTGACGGTCACGACCACGCCGGGGGCGGACGATCCGGACGGCGAGACTATGGAGGCCGTCCTGGAACTGGGCGACAGACCGCTCGGCGCGACGGCGTCGGGCGATGCCGCGGCACCACTCTGGACCCTGGCGGCGGACAGCGCGGCCCTGACGCTCGTGTCGCTCACGCAGGACGGCGAGCCGGTCCCGGCAGAGGCACGCATCGACCTGGCCGGGCTTGCGGGCACCCTGTCGGGACTTGGGGGCGGCGGGCCGCTTGCGGCGGACCTGCGCGCGGACCGGCTTGCCAGCGACATCACCGCGACGGATCCCGAGACCGGCGATACGATCCGCAGCACGGCCACCCAGTCCGATACGACCCTGCGTGCCAGCCTGACCGAGGACGCGGCCGACCCCGCCGCCTGGTCCCTGCAAGCGATGATGACCGGCGGCCCGTCCGAGGCGGTGAGCCTGCGCAGCGGTCCCTCGGGCAGCTTCGAATCCGACAGCCGCCAGGACGCCGCGACGCTGGACCTGACCATGACCGGCACGCGCACCGACTACGCGGCAGAGGTCACCGGATTCACCACCACGCTGAGCGGCAGCCTGTTGCCGCAGGGGCCGCTTGGCGTGGCGACGGACAGCGCGGCACTGGCACTGTCACTGCCCGCCGGACCCGCCGACGGGATGCAGACAGCCGCGCTTTCGCTCGATCTTGGCGGTGTGGTGCCCGATGACCGGCTCTGGGCGCTGATCGACCCGATGGGGGCGCTGCCGCGCGAACCCGGTACCGCGACCCTGCGGGCGGAGGCGGATCTCGAGAGCCCCGACGCAGACGCGGCGGAAGACCTGCCCGGCCTGTTGCCCCGCGCCGTCCGTATCTCCGAGATCGCTCTGCAACTGGGTACGGCCCGCATTGCGGGCGACGGCGCGTTCGACATTCCCGCGGGGCCGATGGGCGTGCCCGACATGGCGCAGACCGTGGGCGCGATGGACCTGCGGGCCATGGGCCTGAACGGGCTGTTGCAACAGGCGATCGGCGCGGGCGCGATGACCATGGAACAGGCGATGGGCGCGCAGATGATGCTGGGGATGTTCGCGACGCAAGGCGAAGGCGACAGCTTCACTTCGCGGATCGAACTGCTGCCCGGTGGCGGGCTTGTCGTGAACGGAACGCAGCTGCGCTAGCGGACAGGGCGATCACCCGCCCCGCCGCACGAAACGCAGCAGGATCACGGCGGCCACCGCCAGAAGCAGGATCGCGCCCGCCTCGATCAGGATGTTGGCGGGGTCCATTTCCTTGCCCTGCAACACGATCAGACGCGCGAGCGCCGTGATGGCGATGAAGATCGGGAAGACGATCGGCAAGCCGCGACCGGTGTAGAACACCGACACCATCGCCAGCACTTCGGCATAGAGGAACATCAGCAGGATATCGCCCAGGTCCACCGTGCGGGTCTCGATCACGATCAGCACCTCGGCCGCGGAGGCCGCCAGCGTCATGCCCACCACGACTACCAGCAATAGCCGCTCCAGCGTCTTGATGATCGCCTCAACGGCGCGTTCGGCCAGCGGCTTTTCCGCCTGCCGGTCCGTGGCGCCCGTGTCGTCCTGCACACCGATGGCCATGGCACGCCTCCAAGATTGTCCCTTGGTCAACATGGCGCTTGACCGCCCCGCGGCAACTGCGCCGCGCCGGACGATCCCTACGCCGGATCGCGGCCCCGGCCTGCAATCCGGCGTAGGGATCGTCCGGCGCGCGGCACCGGGTCCGGCGGTCATGCCCCCATGCCTTGCGCCCCACCCGTCAGCGGTCTACCTCTGCCCCGACCGCAGCGGAGCGACCCCCGGATGACACGACCCTACGCCGACCCCGATGCGCCCGATGCGCTGGCCCACGCCCTGCTCGACGCGGCCCGCGCCGCCGGGGCCGAGGCTGCCGACGCCATCGTCATGCGCGGCGTCTCCATGGGCATAGGCGTGCGCGCCGGAAAGCTGGAAGAAGCGGAACGCGCCGAAGGAACCGATATCGGCCTGCGTGTGCTGATGGGGCACCGGCAGGCCTGCGTGGCGTCCTCGGACACGTCCCCCGCAACGCTCGCCGCGATGGCGGAACGCGCCGTCGCCATGGCGCGCGAGGCGCCCGAGGACCCGACAATCGGCCTGGCCGACCCGGACACCCTTGCCACGGACCGCGCAGGCACGTCGCTCGACCTCGAAGACCCTGACGGGGACCCCGACGCCGCCAGCCTCCAGGACGCGGCCCTGGCCTGCGAATCCGCGGCCCGCGACGTCCCCGGCATTTCACAGGTGGACCAGGCCAGCGCCGGCTTTTCGCGCCGGTCCATGTATCTCGCGGCCACCAACGGGTTCGAGGGCGGCTATGCGCGCACCTCGCACAGCCTGTCCTGCGTGGCGATCACCGGTACCGGCACGGGCATGGAACGCGACTATCACGGCGACGCCCGCAGCCACCGCGCCGACCTGACGGACCCCGCCACGATCGGGCGCATCGCCGCCGAACGCACGCTCGCACGCGCAGGCGCCCGCCAGCCGCGCACAGGTCGCTACCCTGTCCTGTTCGACGAACGCATCGCCGCATCGCTGATCGGACACCTGACCGCGGCGATCAACGGGACCGCCATCGCCCGCGGCGCAAGCTGGCTGCTGAATGCCATGGGCGAACCCGTCCTGCCCGACGGCATGGACCTGATAGAGGATCCGCACCGCCGCCGCGTGTCCGGTTCCCGCCCCTTTGACGCCGAGGGGCTGGCGACGGCCCGCCGGTCCATCGTCGCGGACGGGCGCCTGACGGGCTGGGTGCTCGACCTCGGCACCGCGCGCAAGCTGGGGCTCGCCTCCACCGCGTCGGCGACCCGCGGCCCGTCCGGTCCGCCATCGCCCGCCGCCGGGAACCTCGCCATCACGCTCGGTCCACGTAGCCGCGACGACCTGATCGCGCAGATGGGTACCGGTCTGATCGTCACCTCGCTCATCGGGTCCACCATCAACCCGACCACCGGCGACTACTCCCGCGGCGCATCGGGCATCTGGGTCGAGAACGGCACGCCCGCCTTTGCCGTCAACGAATGCACCATCGCGGGCAACCTGCGCGACATGCTGCGCCGCATCATCCCCGCCAACGACGCCCGGGCGCACCTGTCGCGCCCGATCCCGTCGCTGCTGGTGGAGGACATGACCATTGCCGGCACCTGATCCGCGCGCCGACCTGGCGCTGTTGCTGGACGCTGCCCGTGCCGCCGCCGATCTCGCGCTCGGCTACTTCGGACAATCCCCCCAGGTCTGGGACAAGCCGGGCGAGGCCGGCCCGGTGACCGAGGCCGATTTTGCCGTGGACACCATGCTCCGCGACCGCCTGACCGCCGCGCGCCCGAACTATGGCTGGCTGTCCGAAGAAACGCCCGACACCGATGCGCGCCTGTCGCGCGATACGATCTTCATCGTGGACCCGATTGACGGCACGCGCGGCTTCATCGCGGGCGGACGGGACTGGGGCCATGCGCTGGCCGTGGCCCATGCCGGACAGATCACCGCCGCCGTGGTGCTGATGCCGAAGATGGACAAGTGCTACACCGCCGCGCGCGGGCATGGCGCAACGCTCAACGACAGGGCCATTGCCGCAAGCCCGCGCACAGCACCCGAAGGCGGCACGATCCTCGCACGCCGCACGCTGATGGACGCGGCGCACTGGCCCGGCGGCGCCCCGGCGATGGAAACGACGCAGCGCAGCCCGATGGCCTATCGGCTCGCCACCCTGGCCGAGGGCCGCTTCGACGCCGCCTTCACGCCGATGCCGATCTGGGACTGGGATCTCGCCGCCGGGATGCTTCTGCTGGAAGAATCCGGACACGTTGCGACCGACCAGCACGGCGCGGCGCTGAGCTTCAACCGCCCGCACCCGCGTGCTCCGGGCATCCTGGCGGCCAACCCCGCGCTGCACGCGGAACTGCTGGCACGCCGGGGGTAGTTCCGGAACCACGCTGCGGGATCGTTCTCGCCGCGTGTCTCCCGCTGGCCCTGGGGCCGCGAACCGAACCAGGCGCCGCGGTGCATGCCATGGCGCGGAAACGGCCGGCGCGGTCTTGCTGCGCTCCGGCGCCGGTGGATAGGGCGCGGGGGGGGCGACCGATGCTTGGCACCTTTTGCACGATGCGTGCGCCGGCCCGGAAGCACCCTGCACGGAACGGCCTGGCGCGCAGGTGGCGCCAGATCGTCCGCTTGCGCGACTGGACACGCCGCTCCGCCCGCGGAACCGCTCAGCCGGGCGGGGATGAGCGGCCAATGCTGTCCTGACGATGATCGTCAGCAGCGGCCGGCCCGCGCAATGGGCCGAAAGACCGTCCACCAACAGTTGCGCCATGGCATCCCGCGTTTCCACCGTCCCGCTGGCATCATGCGGATGGAGCGTGGCATTCGGCAGCGGTGCCGGGGCCGGATCGGGTCCGGCTCGTCGCGGAACACATCCGGTCCGGCGCTGCCGAGCGTGCCATCCGACAGCGCGGCGACGGGCGCGGCTTCATCCACGATGCTGCCCCGCGCAGCCGGTCAGATCGCGGGAAGCGCCGCCACCATCGCGGCCAGAACCTCGTCGCCCGGTCTCGTCCACCAGTTCCGGGACGAGAAGATCTCCACTTCGACCAGCCCGTCGAAGCCCTCGGCCTCGACCATCCGCCGGAACGACGGGATATCGATGACCCCTTCGCCCATCATGCCGCGATCCAGCAGCATGTCCTGCGTCGGGTTCATCCAGTCGCAGACGTGGAAGGCGTGGATCCGGTCCTTGCCCGCCCGCCGGATCTGCGCGGCGATGTCCGGATCCCACCAGATGTGATAGACATCGAGCGCCACGCCGATCCCGTCTCCCAGCCTGTCGCAGATATCCAGCGCCTGCGCCGTCATGTTCACGCAGGCGCGGTCGGCGGCGTACATCGGGTGCAGCGGTTCGATCGCCACGCGCACGCCCGCGGCACGGGCATGGTCCAGCGTGCTGGCCAGCCCTTCGGTGACGATCTCGCGCGCGGCCACGATGTCCTTCGACCCTTCCGGTAACCCGCCAACGACCATGACGAGGCACTCCGCGCCGATGGCGGCGGCCTCGTCCACGGCGCGCCTGTTGTCGTCGATCACGGCTTGCGTCAGCGCGCCCTCGGCGGTGTACCAGCCTCCGCGACAAAGGCCCGATACGCGCAGCCCCGCATCGCGGATCAGCTTCGCGGCACGGTCCACGCCGCAGGCTTGCAGCTTGTCGCGCCACGGGGATATGCCGCCGATACCGTGGCAGGCGCAGCCTTCGATGCACTGTGCGAGGTCCCATTGCTTCGACACGGTGGCGGTGTTCAGCGACAGGTCGGCAGCGGACAGGGTTCTCATGCCGCCACCCCACGCGCCTGGAACACCGGCCTAGCCCGGCGCACCACGTCCTCCGGGTCGGTGAAAAGCTGCGCCGCGTTCGCCAGCCGGATCGCTTCGGCCAGATGCAGGGTGGAGCGCGCGCTTTCCTGCCCGCCCACCATGGTGAAATGATCCTGGTGGCCCATCAGGTAGGCCATGAAGACCACCCCGGTCTTGTAGAACCGGGTCGGCGCCTTGAAGATGTGGCGGCTGAGCGGCACCGTCGGGTCGAATGCAGCGCCGTAAGCCGCGTCATCGCCAGCGGCCAGCGCGTTCAGCGCGCGGCAGGCCGCCCCGGCGATCGGATCGAAGATCCCCAGCAGCGCGTGCGAATAGCCAAGGTCGTCGCCCCGGATCAGGTCGGGATAGTTGAAATCGTCGCCGGTATACATGACGACGCGGTCGGGCAGACGGCGGCGCATGGCGATTTCCTTTTCCGCCGACAGGAGCGAGATCTTGATTCCGTCCACCTTGCCGGCATTGTCGGCGATGATGGACAGGCACGTGTCCATGGCCGCCATGTGGTCGGCATCGCCCCAGTAGCCCGCCAGCGCGGGGTCGAACATCTCGCCCAGCCAGTGCAGGATCGCCGGTTGCCGCAGCCCAGACAGCACGCGGCCATAGACACGAGCGTAATCCTCGGGGCCTTTCGCGGCCTTCACGAGCGCGCGGCTGGCCATCAGGATGACGCGGCTGCCGGTCGCCTCCACCGCCTCGCACTGCGTCTCGTAGGCGGCGATCACGTCGTCGACGGTCACGTCCGGGCCGGGCGCCAGGTGGTCGGTGCCCGCGCCGCTGGCGATCAGCGCCCCGTCCGGCGCGGCATCCATGCTGCGCGAGATCAGCTCCAGCGATGTCGGCCAGTCGAGCCCCATGCCGCGTTGCGCGGTATCCATCGCCTCGGCCACGCCAAGCCCGAGCGACCACAGGTGCCGCCGGAAGGCCAGCGTGCGGTCCCAGTCGATGGCCACGCCGTTGCCCGGGTCGATCGCAGCCAGCGGGTCGGCCACCACATGCGCCGCGGCAAAGGCGGTGCGGGTCCAGCCGCCGCCCGGTGCGGGGATGGGGCCCGCCGTGATGTCCAGCGGTGCGGTCCCGCCATCCGCTGTCGGAAGGATCAGTCGTGCCATGTCGCCGCCCTATTCAAATGTCGAGCGCAGGCACGTCGAGCCAGCAGCGCTTCGCGGAACTCTCATAGCCCAACTCGGCCAGTTGCACGCCCTTGGCGCCCTCTTCCAGCGTGTAGGACCACGGCGCGTCCTCCACCACGTGGCGCAGGAACTGCTCCCACTGGACCTTGAAGCCGTTGTCGAAGATCGTGTTGTCCGGCACTTCCACCCAGTCGTCGAAGAAGTTCATGGTCTGCTTCTGGTCGGGATTCCAGACGGGTTTGGGCGTGTTGACCCGCGCCTGACTGTAACAGGTGTGCAGGCCCGCCACCGCGCTGCCATGGGTGCCGTCGATCTGGAACGTCACGAGGTCGTCGCGCCGCACGCGCGTGCACCAGGACGAATTGATATGGGCGATGATCCCGCCCTCCAGCTCGAATGTTGCATAGGCGGCGTCGTCGGCAGTGGCGTCGTAGCGCGCGCCGTTTTCGTCCCAGCGTTCAGGGATATGGGTGACGGCATTGCAGGACACGGCCTTGACCGGTGCGACCACGTTGTCGAGCACGTAACGCCAGTGGCACAGCATGTCGGACACCATCCCGCCGCCATCCTGCTTGCGGTAGTTCCACGACGGGCGCTGCGCCGCCATCCAGTCGCCTTCGAAGACCCAGTAGCCGAATTCGCCGCGCACCGACAGGATTCGCCCGAAGAACCCGCTGTCGCGCAGGCGCTTGAGCTTGATCAGCCCCGGCAGGTCCAGCTTGTCATGCACGATGCCGTTCTTCACGCCGGCCGCCTTGGCATGTTTCGCGATGGCCACGGCTTCTTCCAGGCTCTCCGACACCGGTTTTTCCGAATAGACATGCTTGCCGGCGTCGATGGCCTTGCGCAGCAGACCGGGGCGCATCTTGGTGCTGGCGGCGTCGAAGAAGATCATGTCGTCGGGATTGGCCAGCGCTGCATCGAGATCGGTGGTGTAGCGCTCCACCCCGTGGCGCGCGGCAAGTTCGGCGATCTTCTTCTCGTTGCGGCCCACGATGATCACATCGGGCACGAGCCGGTCGCCGGTCTTGAGCAGCATGCCGCCCTCGTCGCGGATCGCGAGGACCGAACGGATGAGGTGCTGGTTCATGCCCATACGGCCGGTGACGCCGTGCATGATGATGCCGATGCGATGTGTGGTCATGGTGTCTTTCCTGGCTTCATTGACTTTCCTCCCCCAAGCGCCGTCGCCGGACATGCCGGACCGCGGCGATGCCGCGCCCTTCCCACGCGTCGGCAATATCTAATCTACCAATTAGTAGGTTAGTGAAAGGCTGTCAACTCCGGCCGCGCCGCGCGGCTGGAGTCCGGCCCGGCGCACGGGCCACGGGCACGCAGCCACGACCGCCGCGATGGCGGCAGGTCTGGCCCGAAGCCGGGCCTGCCCATCGGCAAAAGGAAAGGCGTGCGGGCGAAACGCGTCAGGAACCGGCCGGATCGGCGGATTTCAGGTAGCAGACGATCATGTTCGCGGCCTTGGCGGCATGGTCGTGCAGCCAGTCCTCGCCGATCGGCGCGCGGAAGACCACGCGCAGTGTGTGCATGTTGGAAATGGGAAACCAGCAGACCGACGCGATGAAGATGTATAGCTCCACGGGCGAGATCTCGGACCGGAACGACCCTTCGCCGTGGCCCCGGCGCAGGACCTCCTCGACGCGGCGCAGCAGCACCGACTGTATCTCGGCCACGTCGTCGAGTTCGCGGATCGTCGAACCGCCCAGCAGGTTCTCGGTGTTCAGCATCCGGAGGAACCAGGGGTTGTGCCAGAAATGGTTCATGGTGAAATTGACCAGCGCGCGGATCGCCTCCTCCGGTGCCAACTGGTCGAGATTCAGGGTCGTCTCACCCTGCCGGATCTGCACATAGGCCTCGCGCAGGGCGGCGGCATAGATGGCATCCTTATCGCCGAAATAGTCGTAGATCATCGGCTTGCTGACCCCGGCCCGCGCGGCGATCCGGTCTACCCGCGCGCCGGAATGGCCGACCTCGCTGAACTCCTGAAGGGCGGCGTTCAGGATGGCGGCCCGCGTCACTTCCGGGTTCCGCTTGCGGTCCTTGCGGATCGGGGTCACGTTCTTGGCCATTCACCCTCTTTGCATCATGTCCGGTTCAGACCGTATCAGCCCATGCCCGGGCGGGCCAGCGAGCCGATGGAAACCCGCCCCGCCGCGACCCGCAGGACCACGCGGCCATCCCGTTCTTCGAGCACGTCACCATGTTGCAACAGCAGCGCCGCGCGTTCCGACGCAGGCGCGCCCTGCAACCCACCAGCGAAATGGTGGCCGTTGCGTTCGATGTCCCGAACGCCGCAGGCCGACATCATGGCCGTGTCCTGAAGCCAGCAGATGCCGGGCTGGCAGGTCAGGTCCTCGCCCGAAAGAAGCGCCCCTGCGGCTTCGGCCCGCGCCTTGTTCAGCAGCGCGCGCAGCACGCCCTTGCAGCTCTTGATCGAGGTGCCCGACCAGCCAAGCGTCAGCGCGCGGGCAAAGGCATCCTCGGTATCGTCGCTTTCGTCGATGACCAGCGGCAGGGGTGCCGCAACCGGGGTTTCCAGCGCGATTTCACGCGGGTAGGGCTGTTCGACGAACCGGATCGCCCGGTAAAAACGGTCGAGCGCACGATCATCGGACAAAGCGCGCAGCAGCCTGTCGAAATCGGCGGGCGCATACTGTTCGTTGGCGTCCAGGGTCACGGAATATTCGTCCCCCCGGTCGATCAGTCCCGCGATGGCACGGAGCCGCCGGTGATCGGCTTCCGGGTCGCCCTTCAGCTTGATCTTGAACGCCGCGATGCCGGTCGTGGCGATGACCTCCTCCAGCGAGACGGGAAGCCCGTCATCCGGCGCATCGACCCCTACGTCAGATCGCCAGATCGGCGCGTCGAAACCGACCGTGTGGCGCAGCACGACATGGTCCGGCACACCGATGCCGGACAGCGCCCGGGTCACGTCACCGGGCGTCAGGTCCGGGGGGCAGCCTGCCGCAAGGCCGAAGACATCCGCCCGCGCCGCCTTCCAGAAGGGCAGGTCCAGCGCGCGGCACAGCGCGTCGAGCATCGCCAGTTCCACCAGCGACGGGCCGAAGCCCTGCGCCAGCGCGGGCACTTGCGGCAATTCTTCCGCGATGCGTGTGCGCAGGGCGCGGGTGATCTCCAGCGCCGTGCCCGCCTGCGCCGGTGCCGCCGCGACCGCCGCCGCCACGACCCGGCGCAATTCGTCGATGGTGTCGGCATTGCTCAGGGCGGCGGCCTTGTTGAACCAGCGCGGCACCATCAGTTGCGCCGACCGCCCCGACGCGCGGCGGCCATCGACCGCGATCTCCACCCGGCAATGCGCCTCGGCGGTGTTGCGCACCTCGGTGCTGCCGAACTGAAACGGGAGCCGCATCGCCACCGGACGTTCCGACCAAGTGGCCGACAGGATCTCCACCTCGGTCATGCGCAGGCCCTTTCGCAGGCCTTCAGGGTCGCGATGCCGGTCGCCGCCGTGACGCTGGCGTCGATCAGGCAGCGGAACGGCTCGACACCCACGGGCCTGTCCCAGCCGACCGCCAGAAGCGCGCGGACGATGTCGGCTAAGGGATCGTCCCCCATGCCCGGCGCGCCGCGATTGGTGTCGTTGGCATGGACATGGCCGATCAGTTCCGTCGGCACCCAGTCGCGGATCAGGTCGGCGACGGACGGTTCGGTCTGCCCTGCCGCGCTCATGTCGATCATGGTGCGGAAGGCCGGACTGCCGACTGCGCGCACCAGTGCCGCGCCCTGTGCCACGGTGTTGACGGTATCGTCCTCCGCCCGCGACAGCGGTTCGATGCAATAGGTCACGCCGCGCGCTTCCGCCGCCCGCGCCACCGGCGCAAAGAACGCGGCAAGCCAGTCGGTCAGCGCCGCATCGTCCATGCCTTCGGGCCGCCGCCGTTGCCGGGGCGAGCCATGAACCAGCACGGCACCCCCCAGATCGGCACAAAGATCGACCAGCCCCAGCAGGATATCCTGCGCTCGGTCACGAGTTCCGGGGTCGGTGATCGCCACGTCCGGATAGCCGCTCAGCAGCCAGTGCAACCCGGTGACACGCAGCCCCGCATCCTCGACCGTCGCGCGTATCCCGGCCACCTCCGCCGCCCCCAGCCGGTGCGGTTCGGAACCCAGCGTCGCGGGCGCCAGTTCGAGCCCGACATAGCCCAGCTCCGCCGCGATCCGCGCCTGTTCGGCCAGCGGCTTGCCCTCGCCCGCCAGCAACTCGTTGCACAGCGCATATTCAAGCATTCAACCGCGCCCCGATCCAGCGCACGGGTGCCATGGCCGCGCGCCGGACCGCCGGGATGTTCATGGCAATGGACAGCACGATCAGGGCCACGAAACCGGCGGACACCGGCCGGGTGAAGAACGGCGCCAGTTCCCCGTCGCTGAGCGTCAGCCCGCGGCGCAGGCTCTTGTCCAGCAGATCGCCCAGGATGATGCCCAGCACCAACGGCGCCATGGGATATTTCATCTGGCGCAGCAAGAAGCCCACAAGGCCGAAGAACACCATGATCCAGATATCGAACATCCGCTGGCTCAGCGCATAGGTGCCAATGACGCACAGCACGAAGACCACGGGCATGAGATAGGCATAGGGCACCCGCAACACCTGCACGAAGGCACGTGTGAGCGTCAGCCCGAAGAAGGCCATGAAGAACGTGGCGACTACCACCATGGCCGAGATCAGGCCGATGAAATCCGGCTGCTCGATCATGATCAACGGACCTGGGCGGATGCCGTGGATGAACAGCGCCGCGATCAGCACCGCCGCGGACGCCGAGCCGGGCACCGCCAGCGTGACCGCCGGGATCAGCGAACCCGGCACCACGGCCGAATTGCCGGTCTCTGCCGCGATCAGGCCCTCGTAGCTGCCATGGCCAAACTTGTCGCGCTCCTTCGAAGTCCGGCGCGCCGCGGCATAACTGGCCCATGCGCCGATATCCTCGCCCACGCCGGGAATGATGCCCACCAGCGTGCCGATGATGCCCGACCGGGCGATGGTGATCTTGTAGCGCCACAGGTCGATCAGGTCGGGAATCGTCTTGTCGCTCTTGTCCTTCGCGGTCGCCATTTCACCGGCGCGATTCCACATCGCCGTCAGCACCTCGGCGAAGCCGAAGGCGCCGACCATGGCCGGGATCAGCGCGATGCCGGCATTGAGGTCGGTCAGCCCCATGTTGAACCGCACATGGGCGTGGATACCATCGGACCCGATCATCGCCACCGACAGGCCCAGAAGCCCCGCGATATAACCCTTGAGCGGCGTGGTGTCGGCCGTGAGTTGCCCCGAGATCAGGATGCCGAACACCGCAAGCCAGAAGAATTCGAAACTGCCGAAATTCAGCGCCGCCTCGGCCAGCGGCGGGGCCACCAGCACCAGCATGACGACACCCGCCAGCGTGCCGAGTGCGGAGCCCGCCGTGGCCAGCCCCATTGCATAACCCGCGCGCCCGGCCTTGGCGAGCGGGTAGCCGTCGAGCGAAGTCGCGGCGCTGGCGGGCGTGCCGGGGATATTCAGCAGGATCGCACTGCGCGACCCGCCGTAGATCGCCCCAACATACATGCAGACCAGCACGAGGATCGCGGTCGTGGAATCCAGCGAATAGGTCAGCGTCGTCATCAGCGCGACGCCCATCGTCGCCGTCAGCCCCGGCAGGGAGCCGACGATGATGCCCAGGAGCGTGGCCCAGCCTGCGTGAAACAGCAGGGTCGGCGTCATGAGCGTGCCGAGACCGTTGATCAGGTCGCCCAGCCCGCTCATGGCAAGCGCACCAGGAAAAGCTCACGGAACAGGAGCGACGACCCAAACGCCACGGTGGCGCCCAGAAGCAACGCCGCAAGGACCGAGCCCGCCTGCGCGCGCCGGTCGCCGTTCACCGGGAACGAGAAGATCAGCGCGAACGCACTGGCGAAGATCGCGGTCGCCCAGAAATAGGACAGCCAGCCGACCAGCCCGAGCGCGTAGATCGTGCAGACCGCACCCGTGATACCAAGCCGCAGCCACGAGCCATCGGACAGAACCGGTGCCCCGTTATGCGCGTCAAGCCTGAAGGACGACCGGAACAGCAGCCCCGCGCACAACGCCAGCAGGATACCGAGGATCATCGGCAGCAGGCCGGGAATGGAGGCGGGGTGGATTTGCCGGATTTCCAGCCGGTCCATCGTGTAGCCGCCGACCAGAAGGGCCACACCGAGCACGAAAAGCAGACCCGCGGTCACGCGGTCGGCCAGAGCCATCGTCATGAAGTCACCTGTTTGCTGTACCGGGACACCACCCGGTGCTCTGCCTTGGCGGGCAGGACACAAGCGCCCTGCCCCTCAGCGACGGCTTATTCCGCCGGGCACTCGATGCCGATCTCGGAGGGATCGATCACCGCTTCGCCACGGGTGACGCGGGCGCAGGCCTCGGCGATCACCACCGGCATCGCCTGATCCAGCGCATCCTGTCCATAGCTCGGCGCGAAGACCGCACCGCGGTCGTTGGCATAGGCCTTGAGTTCCGGGCTGTTCATGACGTGGTCCTGCCAGACCTGGTCGACCGTGTCATAAACCTCTTGCGGGGCGCCCACGGGGATGAACACGCCGAAATAATCCGCCGCCACGTGGAAGTTGGGCATGAAATCGGTGATCGGCGGCACCGGATCAATCCCTTCGACTTCCAGCGGCCTGTCCGACAGCACGGTCAGCGCGCGCAGGCGTCCCGCCCGGATCATCTCGGTCTGTTCCACGGCAAGCTGGGTCGTGACCTGCACCTCGCCGCTGGCCGCCGCGATCACCGCCGGATTGCCGCCGTCATAGGTGATCATGCGCGCGCCGGGCAAGTCGCCCTCGGCACTTTCCTTGATCGCCGCCAGCGCCATCCCGCCCGACGAGTTCACCCCGGCCGTGCCGACCGTGACCGAGCCGCTTTCCATCGCCTCGAGAAGCTCGGAGAAGGTCTGAAAGGGCGCATCGGCGTTGACGCTGACCACGGGCACGTTGGCCACGTGCAGATAGATCCTGTAATCCTCGATCGAGGTATCTTCGACCAGCCCCGTCACTGCGTAGGTCGCGTTGTTCGCGATCGCGTTCGCGGTCCAGGTGTAGCCATCCCGCGGCGCGTCCAGCGCGGCCTTGGTTCCGGTCGATCCCGACGCGCCGGGCTGGTTCACCACGACAACCTCGATCCCCAGTGCCTCCTCCAGGATCGGCGCGACGACCCGGGTGACCTGGTCGGTCGATCCGCCAGCCGACCAGGGGACGATGATGTTGATCGGACGGTCGGGCTTCCAGCTATAGTCCTGTGCGGCGGCCGGCCCGGCAAGGGCGCCGGCGGCCGCGACGACCGCGAGCTTGCGCAGAAAATCCATGGTATCTCCTCCGTATCTACCATTTGGTAGGTTATGGAGACGGCATGCGCCTGTCAATTCCTTTGGGGGGCATCCGCCCCTGTCGCAATCGTGCGTGCCTGTTGTTGTCGGCACAGGGTCAGCACCCCGCCGCGTGGCTTCGACGACGGCTGAATCGCGGCATCTTTGGGGCGCATGCGGGAAACGCGGGTCGGCGCCTGCCGGTGCCGCGAAACGCAACTGTCGGGACTTGCTCAGGTATCCGTTTGCCTGGGCGGCTGCCGGACGACCCGTGAACCGGCACAGGTCCGCGGGCATGGGTCTATCGGCGGCATGTCCGTGTCACCCGCCGCCCGCGTCGGACTGCTGGTCGGTGGAGCCGGCGACGACGAGTTCGGGGGCGATCCTGCGCAATTGGCGGCCGGCGGGTGTCTTGCGCGCCTCGAGAATCAGGCGCGCGATCTCCTCGCCGATCCGACGGGAGAACGGGTTGACCGTCGTCAAAGTCGGCACGCAAATGCTGGCGATCTCGTAGGCGCCGAATCCCGCCACCGCCATGTCCTGCGGCACGCGCAGCCCGCGCCGCTGGCATTCCGTCAGCGCGCCGAAGGCTGACAGGTCCGAGACGCACACGACGGCCTGCGTATCGGGATGCAGCGCGATCAGCCGCGCCATCGCCCGCGCCCCTTCGCGCATGGAGATCGGCGGCGGACCGGCTTCTATCAGGCGGGCACAGGCGAGACCGTGCGCCGCCATGGCCGCCATGAACCCGCGGCGGCGGTCCGCGCCGCGGGTATCGGCATCGACGTCACCCCCGATGAACGCGATGCGCTCGTGGCCCTGCGCCACGAGATGATCGACCATCGTTTCCATCGTCGCGGCATTGGAAAACCCCACGACATGGTCGACCGGCTCCGCGGGCAAATCCCACGCCTCGATCACGGGAATGCCCGCACCCTCCAGAAGCCGCCTGCCGCGTGCGGTGTGTCTGCCCCCCGTCACTACGATGGCCTCGGGGCGGCGGCGCAACAATTGCTCGATCGCACGCTCTTCCTGCGCCACGTCGTAATTGGTGTATGCCAGCAGCACCTGCAGCCCCTCGCCCGACAGGACATCGGAAAGACCCGCAATGGTGTCGGCGAAGTTCGCGTTGTTGATCGAGGGGATCGTGACGGCGACGAAGCCGGTGCGCTGCGAACGCAGGTTCGCCGCCGTGCTGTCGAAGACATAGCCCAGATCCTCGGCCACTTTCAGGATCGCATCGCGGGTTTCCTGCCGGACCGAGGCATCCTTGCGAAACGCACGGCTGACGGTCATGACCGATACGCCCGCGGCACGCGCGACGTCCTTCATTTTGACCGAGCGCTGCATCCTGTGCCTTTATCGTCCTGACCGGGCCGCACCGGGCGTAAAATGGCGTCTGTCCCGGAAAGATGGATGAAACGAAGTCCTGTCCATCCGACAGGTTGCGGTTACCGGAACGCGTGATGCCGCAGGTTGTTCCACTTTCCACAAATACTGTCCAGCGCGGCAAACCGGCGCCCGCGCCGCAAGTCCGATAAGGGCCAGGCATGCCGCCCGGCCCCTGCGGTTCGTTTCAGTGCCGCTCAGCGCTCCAGCGGTTCGATGCCGGAGAAGCGGAATGCCTCCTGCTCCAGCGCGGCCAGTTCGTCCTCGCTCATCTGGTCATGGGCCACGGTGATCCGACCAAGGAACACGAAGGGCAGTTCGTCAGCGCGCCCTTCGAGATGGTAACGGATCGCTTCGGCCGTGGCGGCACCGACATCGTCACCCATCCGCATCGGCGTGGCGTCAAGTTCGCCCCGGCGGATGGCGTCAAGCTCCAGCCCGGTCCCGCCCCAGCCGGTCGAGAAGACGCGACCCGTGGCATCGACCGCGGCCTGCGCCTCGACTGAGCCCATCGCCATGGCGGTATTGGCGTTGTGGATCACGGTGGCTTCCGGATAGGCCTGCAGGATCAGCGAGGTGCCCTCGTAGCCGCCCTCGTTGGTGTATTCGCCGTAATGCTCATAGGCCATCGTCCAG
The DNA here is from genome assembly GCF_003254465.1 of Meridianimarinicoccus zhengii. Taxonomy (GTDB): domain Bacteria; phylum Pseudomonadota; class Alphaproteobacteria; order Rhodobacterales; family Rhodobacteraceae; genus Meridianimarinicoccus; species Meridianimarinicoccus zhengii. Next base: position 110,672 of record NZ_QDFI01000001.1, on the reverse strand, counting down.
TTGCCACGTTCCTCCACGCAGGCCGCCCATTCGCCCGAGCGCTGGTTGTCGGTGATGCCCGGAATGCCGCGGTTCATGGCATAGGTCACGTCGTTGCCCAGCCGTTCCAGCATGTAGTCGCACATCACCGACGCACCCAGCGAGGAAGAGAAGTCGAACCAGTTGGCCGGTTGGTTTTCGAGGTATTGCAGCGGCGTATGGAACGCCCAGACAAAGGTCGTCAGGTCCGGGTTGGCCGCCAGCTTGTCGATATTGTCGGCCTGCGTGGCCAGTTCCGAGGGACCGAAGATGACGAAGTCGTAGATGTCGGCGTCCTGATCGACCTGCGACGCATAGGTCGCCTGAAGCGAATGTTCGATCTGGCGGCTGGCGAATTCCGTGGTCTCGTAGGGAATCCCCAGTTCGTCCAGGCGTTTGGTCATCGCCAGGTAGTTTCGCGCCCAGAAATCCGACGTGTCCGCCGAAGGATAGATCAGCGCGATCTGGATCGGCCCCTCCAGCGTGCCCGAGAACTGTGCCGCCGGCTCGCCCGTGACGGCCTGCAACGCTTCGAGTGTTCCGGGTTCGTTAACCTGGCTGGGCAGCCAGTAGTCGCGTTCGCTGTCATCGGGCAGGGTCACGAGCGGCAGATGCCCGTCGGCCCAGACCATTCCCGCGGTCAGGGCAAGCGCCGGGGCGAGGCCCCAAAGCCCTATGCGTGTCGTCGGTTTCATGTGTCGTCCTCCCTTGGTGAACTGTGTGTCGTCCGCCTTGCGTCAGCCGCTCGCCCCCGGTGGGGTCGCAAGAACCGCTCCAATGGCGAACAGGGCCGCAAGGATTGCCGCGAAGGTCAGGACCAGCGACAGGATCTTCCGGTTGTCCGGATTGGCCAGCGCGGCGGAAAGCGATGCAGCCCCGTCGCGGTCCTTCTTCTGCAGAAAGGCATACGCCGCGACCGACAGGATGATGACCACGCCCGACGCGACCGATTGCCAGAAGAACTCGATCCGCAGGGTGACGAGCGCGTTGATCATCATCGACAGCAGCAGCACACCCGCGAGCGAGCCGACGATGGACGGGCGCCCGCCAAAGAGCGATGTGCCGCCGACCACGACGGCCGCGATGACGTGCAGGTTGAAATAGGGCGCGGAAGTCGCCTGGATCGCGTTGAGCTTGCCCAGCAGCATCAGCCCGGCCAGCGCCGCCATGGCCCCCATCAGCGTGTAGGCATAGACCTTGTGCCGGTCCACCGACACGCCGGTCATCTCCGACGCTTCGGGGTTCGACCCGATGGCGATGGTGTAGCGGCCGAAATGGGTGGTGCGCAGCAGGAAATAGCCCGCAACCATCGTGATCAGACCGATCACCACAGGCGTGGGCAGGATACCGAACATCTGGCCGCGGCCGATTTCCGTTATGAGATCCGGGAACCGTGCTAGGACGAGGCCTTTGGCAAGAACCAGCGCGAAGCCGCGATAGACCAGATCCATCGCCAGCGTGCCGATCAGGTCCGGAACCTTGAGCCGGGTGATGACAAGGCCGTTGATAAGCCCCATCGTTCCCCCAAGGCCCAGCGCGATGAACACGCAGACCCAGGCCGGAAAGCCGTATTGCTTCATCAGGAACGCGATGATGATCGCGGACAGCGCCGCCACGGAGCCGATGGACAGGTCGATGCCGCGCTGGGTGATGACGAAGGTCATCGCCATCGCCATCGGCATGTAGAGCGCCGCGTCCAGCAGGATCTGGTTCATGTTGGACAGGCGGAAATAGCGGGCCGGTTCGAACACGCCCATGAACAGCGCGATCATCACGATCATCACGAGCGGGCCGAGCACACCCATATAGGGTTCGATCCGGGCGATGAATCCGTTGGGGCGTGCGGACGCCGAGGCGGTGGTGGCGGTTGACATCTGTATGGATCCCTTCAGGCCGCGGTCGCCCTGGCGCCCGTGATCAGGCCAAGAACGTCTTCGACGGTGACATCTGCGGTTTCGACAACGCCGGCACAGGTGCCGCGGCGCTGGATATGGATTCGGTCCGAGATCTCGAACACATCGTCGAGCGAGTGCGATATGACGATCACGGCCAGCCCCTGGTCGCGCAGGGCCTTGATCAGGCTCAGTGTCCTTGCGGTTTCCTGCGGGCCGAGCGCCGCGGTCGGTTCGTCCATCACCAGCACGCGCAGATCCTTGTGCCGGACGGCGCGGGCGATGGCGACGGCCTGGCGCTGGCCGCCTGACAGGCTTTCGGTCAGCACGTTCATGTCGCGCAACTCAACGCCCAGTCGGGTCCGCAGCACCTCGGTCGCCTCCCGCTCCATGCGCGCGTTGTCGAGGATGTTCATGCCTAGATAACTGCGCGTCAGTTCCGCCCCGAGGAACAGGTTCTGGGCGGGCGTCAAGTGGTCGGCGATAGCGAGATTCTGGTAGACCGCGTCGATCCCGTTGGCGATGGCGTCGGAATGGTCGGCCATGGTGAAGCGCTTGCCGTCCAGTTCGACATGACCCGTCGTCGGCTGGTAGACCCCGGTCAGGATCTTGATGAGCGTTGATTTTCCCGCGCCATTGTCCCCGACGATGGCCAGAACCTCGCCCGCATAGGCATCGAGATCGACCCCGTCGAGCGCCACGACGCCGCCAAAGCGCTTGGTGATCCCGCGCATGGAGATCACCGGTTTCCTGTTGGCTGTCATGACATCCTCCCGGTCAGTCCGAAGCTGGTTGAAAGCTTATGGTATCGATACCATTCGTCAAGGCAAAATCGCATTCCATTCTGTTTACCTCCGTTCAGGGGCCGATATGGCCGGCTAGTCTACAACTGCTCCGGGCCATTCGGTGCTGCCCATTGGCCGGCCGGAACTTGCGGCCGAAGGCGCACACCAAGCTATAAGTCATCGTCGCGCGCGTCGGCGGTTGCCCCCATCAGCCCCGACAGGAAGGCCGCGACGATGGCCTGCGGCGGCGCGTCGATATCCGCCGTCACGCATCTTTCGTCCCGACCGGGGACCTCCAGTGTCGCGAGCTGGCTATCGAGCAGCGAAACCGGCATGAAATGCCCGGCCCGCAATGCCATCCGCGACAACAACACGTCGCGGCGACCCTTCAGGAACAGGAAGGTCACCGGCGCACCCGCGGCATCGCAGATCGCGTCGCGGTAATGCCGCCGCAGCGCGGAACAGGCCACGACGGTGCCGGGGTGCCGCAGGGTACCGCCGATCCGTTCGAGCCACGGCGCGCGATCCGAGTCAACCAGCGCCACGCCGCGGGCCATCTTCTCGACATTCGCCCGCGGGTGCAGGTCATCGCCGTCGAAAAATCGCGCGCCGATCACGCGGGCAAAGTCGCGCCCGATATGGGACTTTCCACAACCCGACACGCCCATCACCACGAATCGCCCGTTCATGACAGCGCCCCCCTATGCGCCTGTGCGGGAACATGACCAGAAGCGCCGGCCCCCGCCGGTCCCGCAAGATTGCCTCGGCTGTCGGAACGCCCCGACCGCGCGGCGGCCACGGCGCGTCCTTCGGCAGGGTGGAACCCTTCCAGCGCCATGATTCGGGCCTTCCCCGCTTCGAGACCTCTGCCATGCATTTTCGTTTTCGCCCTCACGGGCAACCCTGAAACCGCGGGCGCGACGGCTGCGACACCGGACCAGGGTTCCTAGCTCGGGAAGACGTGCAGGTTCGTGACATGGTGATGAATGCGCCCGTCGAAGAACTCCGCCACGATCTCGCCGGTCACATCCCTCGACGCAAAACGCGCCGGGCATCCCAGCGCCGCGTCCATCGTTGCCCGGTCGGGATAGCTGATGGCGAGGATCAGGGGAAACTCCGGCGCGCCGTCGTCCCGTTCCACGCTGAACATGACGCGCACGTCCGTGTTCCCGGTGAACTGCGTCCAGAGCGGCACGAGTCGTTCCTGCACTGCCGCGCGAAACGCGTCTGTCCGGCCTGGTCTGACTGTGCCCTCGAACAGGGCGAAACGCGTGATCATGGGATTGCATCCTTTCCGGCGCCCTTGAAGAATTCCATGACGGCTGCCTGGTCCTCGCCCCCCAGACCGGCAGCGGTCAGCATCCGGTGAATCTCGGCGCAGAGCGCGGTCATGGGCATGGCGGTCCCGGTCTGGCGCGACAGGTCCGCGGCCATCCCGAGATCCTTCACCATGTTGTCGATCCGTCCGGTGCGGCGATAATCCTTGCTGGCCATGCGCGGCATGTATTCCTGCAAAAGCGCGCTGTCGGCCCGACCGCCTTTCAACGCGACCGGGATCATCGCGGCATCCACACCGGCGTCCAACGCCAGTTGCGTGGCCTCCGCCACTGCGAGAAAGCCCAAGCCGCAAAGCACCTGGTTGATGATCTTCGTCGTCTGCCCGGCGCCCGGCCCGCCCATGCGGGTCATGTTGGCGGCAATGCCCTTCAGCACCTCCTGCGCGCGGGCCACATCCGCCGCGGCACCGCCCATCATGAGCGTCAGTTCCCCTGTCAGCGCCTTGGGCGCGCCACCGGAGAGCGGGCTGTCGACCCAGGCCAGCCCCTTTTCCGCGGCCTTGCGCGCGAAATCCCGCGTGGATTCCGGATCGATGGATGACATGTCGATGATCAGCGTTCCGGGGGCCGCGCCGTCGCCGATGCCTTCCCTGCCGAACGCGGCCAGCTCGACGATGCGTGCAGCGTTCAGGCTGGTGATGACGGCCGAGGCCCCGCGCGCAGCCTCGGCGGCGCTGCTTGCCGCGGTTGCGCCCTTGTCGACCAGTGCCGCCACCTTCGCGGGATCGAGGTCGAAGACCGTCAGGCGGCTGCCCGTTTCCAGAAGGCGGGTGCCGATCGCGCCGCCCATCGCGCCCGCGCCGATCAATGCGATGCTCTGGCTCATGTCACGATCCCTTCTTGTCGCGGCGGCATGCTATCGGCTCCGCCGCGGCGCGTCACGGCCATGGTCACAGGCTCGCCGTGATGCCACCGTCCACGAACAAGGTATGTCCGTTGACGAAGCTGGACGCGTCCGACGACAGGAACACCGCCGCGCCGACAAGTTCCTCGACCCGCCCCCAGCGCCCTGCCGGGGTGCGCTTTTCCAGCCATGCGGAGAACTCCGGGTCGGCCACGAGTGCTGCGTTCAGCGGCGTGTCGAAATAGCCGGGCGCGATCGCATTGCATTGCAGCCCGTGGCGCGCCCAGTCGGTCGCCATGCCCTTGGTCAGGTTGGCCACGGCGCCCTTGGTCGCCGTGTAGGGCGCGATCCCCGGACGGGCGAGCGCGCTCTGGACGCTGGCGATGTTGATGATCTTGCCCTGACCGCGTACGATCATGTGGCGCGCGACGGCCTGTCCGACATGGAACACGCTGGCCACATTGGTCTGCAACAGGCGCTCGAACGCGTCGGCAGGGAAATCCTCCAGCGTGGTGCGATGCTGCATCCCCGCGTTGTTGATGAGGATGTCGATGGGCCCGTGATCCGCCTCGAACCCGTCCACGGCGGTGCGCACCGCATCATGGTCGGTCACGTCGAAGACAAGGGTCCGCGCATCCACGATCCGGGCGGCTGCGGCGGCAAGCCTGCCTGCATCCCGCCCGTTCAGCACAATCCCGGCCCCGGCCTCCGCCAGACCCTGCGCCAGCGCGAAACCGATGCCCTGCGACGATCCGGTGATGAGCGCGCGTTTCCCCGCCAGCGAAAACAGACCCGGTGCTGCCATTCGAACTTTCTCCGTCTTGTTTCGGCGGCGGTCAGTAAGGACTTGCCGCCGCGATTTGTTATCGATACCATCTTCATCATGCGAAGGGCTGTCAACAGGGAATATCCGCCATGCCAAAACCCGTCATTCTCCAGGTAGGCCCTTATCCGGACTGGGATCAGGGTCCGATCGATGCGGCCTTCGACGCCCGGCGTCTGTTCGAGGCACAGGATCGGGATGCGTTCCTGACAGAGCACGGGCCGCATGTGCGCGCCATCGCAACCCGCGGCGAACTGGGTGCCGACGCCGCCATGATCGCGGCCTGTCCCCACTTGGAGGTGATCAGCGTATATGGCGTCGGCTATGACGCCGTCGACCTTGACACGTGTCGGGCGCGGAACATCCGGGTGACCAATACGCCGGACGTGCTGACCAGGGACGTGGCGGATCTCGGCGTGGCAATGATGCTGTGCCAAGCACGCGGCATGATCGGGGCCGAGGCATGGGTGCGGGACGGATCCTGGGCGGCGAAGGGGCTATATCCGCTCAAGCGGCGCGTGTTCGGGCGTCGGGCCGGCATCCTCGGGCTGGGGCGCATCGGGTTCGAGGTGGGCAAGCGCCTCGCCGGGTTCGACATGGACATCGCCTATTCGGACGTGGCCGCAAAGGATCATGCCTCTGGCTGGACCTTCCTGCCCGACCCGCTCGCCTTGGCCCGGCATTCGGATTTCCTGTTCGTGACGCTGGCCGCATCGGCGCAGACACGCCACATCGTCGGGCGCGACGTGATCGACGCGGTGGGGCCCGACGGAATGATCATCAATATCAGCCGCGCCTCGAACATAGACGAGGACGCGCTGATCGCGGCCCTGTCGGATGGGCGGCTCGGGTCAGCCGCGCTGGACGTGTTCGAGGGGGAACCGGCGCTGGATCCCCGGTTTCTCGACCTGCCCAACGTGCTCTTGCAGCCCCATCACGCCAGCGGCACGGTCGAGACGCGGCAAGCGATGGGCCAGCTTCTGCGCGACAACCTGACCGCGCATTTCGCAGGGCGGCCCCTGCCGACGGCCGTTCTGTGACGCGCGCCATGAAAGCCATCGTCGCGCACGCCGCGAAGGATCTGCGGATCGAGGACCGGTACATGCCCGCCCCTGCACCCGGCGAGGTGCTGATCCGCGTGGAACGGGGCGGCATCTGCGGGTCCGACCTGCACTATTACAACCATGGCGGCTTCGGCAGCGTGCGCCTGCGCGAGCCGATGATCCTCGGCCACGAGGTATCCGGCCGGGTCGCGGCATTGGGCGACGGCGTGACCGGATTGTCCTTGGGCGAACTGGTGGCGGTGTCCCCGTCGCGCCCCTGCTACGCCTGCGCCTATTGCCTCGAAGGGCGGCACAACCATTGCCGCGAAATGCGGTTCTACGGCTCGGCCATGCCGTTTCCCCATATCCAGGGCGCGTTCCGCGCGTACATCGCCGCGGATGCGCGCCAATGCGCCCGCGCCGAAGACCTGACGCCGGGCGAGGCCGCGATGGCCGAACCCTTGTCCGTGGTCCTGCATGCGGCGAAGCGGGCGGGCGACCTGATGGGCAAGCACGTGCTGGTGACGGGGTGCGGCCCCATCGGGCAACTGGCGGTGTTGGTGGCCCGCGCCGCGGGCGCCGCGCGGGTCGTCGCCACCGATATCGCGCCCTTCACGCTGCGCATGGCGCAGGACATCGGCGCGGACGCCGTGCACAACATGGCCGAGGACCCTGACGCGCTGGACCGCTACACCGCGGACAAGGGCCGTTTCGACGTGATGTTCGAATGCTCCGGCGTCGCAGCCGCCCTGTCCGGCGCCGTCCCGGCCCTGCGGCCCGGCGCGGTGGTGATGCAACTGGGGCTCGGCGGCGACATGACGCTGCCGGTGCAGGCCATGACGGCGAAGGAAATCGAATTGCGCGGGTCGTTCCGCTTTCACGCCGAGTTCTTCACCGCCGTCGCGATGATGCAGGGCGGGCGGCTGGACGTGACGCCGCTGATCACACAGGCCATGCCACTCGCCGACGTGGTGGCGGCCTTCGATCTCGCCTCCGACCGGGCGCAGGCGATCAAGGTGCAGATTCAGTTCTGAACCTCGGCCCCGATGGCCGCGAGCGCCGCCCGCGCCACCGCGATATCCTGGTCCGCGCTGCCCGACCCTACGCCGATGCCGCCGACCAGCACACCGTCGACGCGGATTGGCAGGCCGCCGCCAAGCCCGGTCATATTGCCCTGCGTCGCCGCCGCGATGTGCAGCCGCACCGGTTCTGGGATCGCGGACGATGGCGCACCGATGCTGGCCGCGGTGCGCGCCTTGGCCCGCGCGCTGCGCCGCGACAGGTACTTGGCCCCGGTCATGCGGATCTCGCCCAGCGTTTCGCCGCTGGCATCGACGATGACGATACATTGCGGCTGGTCGATCTCTTCGGCGCAGACCACGGCCGCACGCAGCATGTCCAGCACGGCGGCATGGGTCAGGGTCAGGGTCGCCACGACATGGCTCATACCGGCGAGACCCCGTTGACGTTCAGGAACACGGAGTAAAGCGAGGTCGTCCCGCAGATGAACAGCCGGTTCAGCTTGGCCCCGCCGAAACAGACATTGGCCACCATCTCGGGGATGCGGACCTTGCCGATCAGCCGCCCGTCGGGCGCATAGCAATGCACGCCATCGGCGGCCGAGGTCCAGATGCGCCCGTCCCGGTCCAGCCGGAACCCGTCGAAGACCCCGCTGGTGCATTCGGCAAAGACCTCGCCCCCCGACAGGGTGCCATCCGCGTTGACCGCGTGCCGGCGGATGTGTTTCGGCCCGCCCGCGTGATGGGTCACGCCGGTGTCGGCGATGTAGAGCAGACTTTCATCCGGCGAGAACGCCAGCCCGTTGGGCTTGAGGTAATCGGTGGCCACCGCCGCCACGGCACCATCCGGCCCGACGCGATAGACATGGCAGGCCCCGATCTCGCTCTCCGCCCGGTCGCCTTCGTAGTCCATCATGATCCCGTAGCTGGGATCGGTGAACCAGACCGAGCCATCGGATTTCACCACCACGTCATTGGGCGAATTCAGGCGCTTGCCATCGACCCGGTCCGCGATCACGGTCACGCGCCCGTCATGTTCGGTGCGGGTCACCCGGCGGGTCAGGTGTTCGCAGGACACGAGCCGCCCCTGCCGGTCCACCGTGTGGCCGTTCGCATTGTTCGACGGCTGGCGAAAGGTGGACACCGTGCCGTCGGTGTCGTCCCAGCGCAGGATGCGGTCGTTGGGAATGTCGGACCACAGAAGATACCGGCCTGCCGCGAACCAGACCGGCCCTTCGGACCAGCGCGCCCCGGTCCAAAGCCGTTCGACACGGGCATGCCCGATGATACAGGTCTCGAAATCGGGGGCGATCACGTCAAGACCCGTGCCGTCAATCACTCCGTACATGCTGCGGTTCCTTCTCCTTCTGGTGACATGTTCCCGGGCCGTTCGGGGGGCGGCGATGCGTCGGAGAAGCGCTGCCCGCTCCCCGGATGGCCCTGTTCGTGTCGATGGACCGGCCATAGACCGGCAGAATGACCAAAGCCGCAAGGACGGCCCGCCATCAGAAGCCGGTCACCAGCCACGTCCAGCACCGGGCATCCGTCCGCTACAGACCCGGCGGAATGACCGAAACCGCTGGAAACGGCGCGGCATGGTCCAGGGTCTTTTGGTTCGGCTCGAACACCTTGCGTCACTCTGCGTGTCCTCGTGTCTCGACGATCCCGCCCTTGTTACCGATAACAAGTGTCGCGCAGGATGCCCGCCGATGCAAGACGGCACGCGCATTCTCGGGCAACAACTGACGGTCACGGCGCCCGGCGTCGATGCGATCGCCCATGGGCGGCGGGTTCTCTTCGGCGCCATGATCGCGGCGACCGCATCCGCCTGTGGCAATCGCGGGTCCGGCCAGATCCGCAAGGCCGGTCATAAGGCGGCGTCCCGCCGTCCCGGTGCGACTGCGCGGTGTCGGGGAACCGTCACGCTCATGTAGTTACGGTGACAAGCAAAGTTGCTCGATAAAGGCATGTCGACTGGTCCGTCGAGCATGACCGAACGGCGTGACGAAATCCTGCGCCTTGCCCGGCGCGACGGCCGCGTGACGGTCGAAGTGCTGTCCGAATGCCTCGTCGTCTCCTCCCACACGATCCGACACGACCCGGCCCCTGACCGTCGGCCTGTCGATCTTCGCCGCGCCGGAAAACGGGGTGGACATCGCGGTGATATCGGCGGTCATGGTGATCGCGCCCCTGCTGATCGGCTTCGTGCTGTTCCAGCGCCGTTTCGTGCAGGCGTTCCTGCGCGCGGGCATCAAGCAGCCGTTGCAGACCGACCGCCGCCCGGCGGCACCGCCGGTCCGTCCACGAACCAGTCGCGCGCGTTGCGGTAGCACACGTTCCGCACAAGCTCATCCAGCGCGCGAGGCTGGTCGGGGACATGGCCCTCCGCCTGCCAGCGCCCCAGCATCCGGCAGAACAGCCGTCGGAAATATTCGTGCCGCGGGAAGGACAGGAAGGACCGGCTGTCGGTCAGCATGCCGAGGAATGTGGAGATCAGCCCCATCTGCGCCAGCGTGCGCATCTGCACCTCCATCCCGTCGAGCTGGTCGTTGAACCACCACGCGGTGCCCGCCTGCACCTTGCCGGGCACGGTGCCGTCCTGGAAATTCCCGGCGGTTGTCACGATCACCGGGTTGCGCGCGGGATCGAGCCCGTAGATCACCGTCCGCGGCAGCTCGTCCGTCCGGTCGAGCCGATCCAGCAGCCTGTTCAGCGGCCCCGCCAGGTCCGTATCGCGGATGGAATCCGCCCCCGCGTCGCGCCCGACCGACGCCAACAGCCGCGTGCGCGCGTTGCGCACGGCGTTCAGATGCAACTGCATGACAAGCCCGCGCCGCGCATAGGCCCGCCCCATGGCGACGAACACCGCCGCCCGCCACGCCGCCGCATCGCCGGGGGCCACGTCACGCCCCGCGCGGGCCGCATCGAGGGCTGCATCCAGCGTCGCCGCCCCCGCCTCCGCCCCGGCATCGAGCAGGTCGATCCCGTGGTCCGCCGCACGGCAGCCATGGGCCACGAAATGATCCAGCCGCATCTCCAGCGCCGCCACCAGATCGTCGAAGCCGCGGATCGGATGGGTGGCCTCCTCCAGCCGGTCGACATAGGCCGCGAAGCCCGCCTGCCCGATCTTCGTCACCGGGTCGGGGCGGAAGGTCGGCACCACCCGCCACGGGGCGTCGCGCAGCGCGGCATGGTGTTCCAGCGTGTCGAGCGGATCGTCGGTCGTGCCCACCAGTTCGACCTTCATCCGCGTCAGCAGACCCTGCGCCCCGTAATCCGGCTGGGCCAGCCGTTCGCGCGCGGCATCCCAGACGCGGTCGGCGGTGGACGGGTCCAGCACCGTGCCCTCCAGCCCGAAATACCGCCACAATTCCAGGTGGCTCCAGTGATGCACCGGGTTCGCCACCATCCGCGGCAGCGCATGGGCGAAGGCGTCGAATTTCGCGCGCGGGGGCGCGTCGCCGGTGACCAGACGTTCGTCCACCCCCGCCCAGCGCATCAGGCGCCACTTGTAATGGTCATGCCCGAGCCAGAGGGTCCCCAGCTCGTCCCAGCGCCGGTCCGCCGCGATCTCCGCCGGGGGCAGGTGATTGTGATAGTCGATGATCGGCAGATCGCGCGCCACGTCGTGGAACAGGCGGCGGGCCTCGGGCGTGTCGAGCAGGAAATCGTCGTTCAGAAAGCGGGTCATCGGCATCCTCTGGTGGGCGCGGTCAAAGCGCGATCTGATCGCCCGGCACCGCGTCACGGCCCCGCACGCGCAGGTTGCGGGTCTCCTCTGCCGGCAGGATCACGCGCGCCGTGGGCAGGACAGGCCGCCCCGGCCCGCGCTGCCGCCAGTCGAGAGACAAGGTACCGTCATCGGCATCCAGCGCGAAATCCAGCAGGCTGTGCACCGGATCGGTGCTGGCACCGTCATCCTCGTACATCAGCCCCCCGCCCGGCCCCTGCGGTGCTGGGAAGAGACGCAGTTCCCGCCCCGTCTCGGCCCCCGGATCCGCGCGCAAAGCCCCGGTGGACATGGGCAGCACGGCCCCCGCCCGCACGAACAGAGGAATGCTGTCCAGCCCGACCGCCAGCGTAACCTCCGTGCCCGGCGCGTGCCAGCGCCCGGCGTGGAAATCCCACCAGCCGGTGCCGTTTTCGGGCAGGCGCAGGCTGCGGGTCGTGGCACCTTCGTCCAGCACCGTGGCGACCAGCAGATCGCGCCCGAGCAGGAATTCGTCCCGTTCCCCCCAGCAGGCGGGATCGTCGGGATGGTCGAGAAACAGCGGCCGCAACATCGGTTCGTCCCGCGCCACCGCCTGCCACAGGCAGGTATAGAGATAGGGCAGGAACCGGTAGCGCAGTGCGATCGCGTCGCGCACCAGCGGCGTGACCTCCGGGTGCATCCACGGCTCGTTCACCGTGCCGTCGTCGTTCCAGGAATGGATGGTGAAGCGCGGATGGAAGACGCCGTTCTGCACCCAGCGCAGGAACAGCTCCGGCCCGGGACGCGGCCCGGAAAACCCGCCCACGTCATGGCCAATGTTGAAGAAACCCGACAGGCTCATGCCCAGCCCTGTGCGCTGGTTGTAGCGCAGGGTCTTCCACGCGGTGCGGTTGTCGCCGGACCATGTCTGCGCATGGCGTTGCAGGCCGGGCGCGCCGGACCGCGAGATCAGGTAGGGCCGCACGCCCGGCGCATGGGCGCGCTGCGCCGCCTCGGACGCGCGGGTCATCAGGATCGGCATGACCGGGCGCATCAGAGCGATGTCGATCGGCTGCCCGAAGCCCGCGCATTGCGCGGCCCCGTCCCAGACCTCGTACTCGTTGTTGTCGTTCCAGGTGGACCCGATGCCATGCTCCAGAAGCTGCGTCGTGACGCCGTTCTGCCACCACGCCGCCGCATCCGGGTTGGTGAAATCCAGATGCGAGCCTTCATCGTCCCAGAAGCTCGACCGTTCCGGTCGGTCGGGCGCATCGCCGTCGCGCACGAACAGACCCGCCGCCGCGACCTCGCCATAGCGGGGATGGTCCTGCAAGAGGCAGGGCTTGATGTTGGCGATCAGGTGGATGCCCGCCGCGCGGAACTTCGCGGTCATCGCGTCCACGTCCGGCACCTTCTCGCGGTTCCAGTGGAACACGTAGCGCTTCGCCCCGATGGAGCTGTAGCCCGACGACATCTGGAAACTGTCGCAGGGCAGCTCATGCGCCGCGATCCGGTCGATGAACCCTTCGAGCTGCGCCTGCGCGTCGGGCGCGTCGGTGTAGTGCATGGTCGAGCCGGAATAGCCCAGCGTCCAGCGCGGCGGAAAGGCCGTGCCCCCCGTCAGCCGCACCTGACCCTTCACCAGATCCAGAAGCTGCGGCGCCCAGCGGATGTAATAGTCGAGATCCCCGTCCTCTGCCCGGAAGGACCGATAGGGCACGTGGTAATTGTCGATCTCGTTGCCCAGATCGAACCAGCAGGACGCCAAATTGTCGTAGAAAACCGACCATGCGCCCGCGCCATCGGTCTGCGTCATCGTGAACGGCACGTGCTTATACAGCGGATCGGTGGTGTCCGCGTCATAGCCCATGGCATCCAGATTGCGCATCTCGAACCGCCGGCCCGTGCGCTCCAGATCGCCGGTCTTCTCGCCCAGCCCGAACACCCGCTCGCCGGGATGGCGGCGCAGGAAATGTCCGTGCCGGTGGTCGCGCGACCCCAGCATGGTGCCGCCCGTGGGGCGCTCGGCGGCAAAGGTCACCCAAGCATCGCCGATCCGCGCCGCCCAGGACAGGTGGAGCGGGTGCGACACGGTCAGCCGCAGCCGGTCGGTTTCGATCATCAGCCCGTCATCGCTGTCCAGGATGGCAGGGGTCGGGCAGGCAAACCCGTCCAGCCGGTCGCGGGCGCGGCCCTCCAGCGGCGCGTCGCCGCCCGGCGCCACGGTCCAGGTCCGGTCCAGCCGCCACGCGCCATCGCGCAGCAGCGACACGCGGATCAGGTCATGCTCCAGCACGCGCAGGCGCAGGATGTGCCGCCCTTCCACCAGCAGGTCCGCGCCCGCTTGGTGCCGTTCGGCAAGTGTCCAGTCGCGCAGCGTCTTCATCCGCCATACCCCAGCAGCAGGCGCGGCAGGAACAGGCTGATCGCGGGCACATAGGTCACCACGAACAGCAGCACCACCAGCACGGCATAAAGCGGCAGCAGCGGGCGGATCACCTCGGCGATGGACGTGCCGCCCACCGAACAGCCGACGAACAGCGCCGACCCCACGGGCGGCGTGCAGATCCCGATGCACAGGTTGAAGGTCATCACGATGCCGAAATGCACCGGGTCCATCCCCAGATCGCCCACGACCGGCATGAAGATCGGCGTGAAGATCAGCAGCGCGGGCGTCATGTCCATGAATGTGCCCACCAGCAGCAGCGTGATGTTGATCGCCAGCAGGATCATCAGCGGGTTGTCCGATATCCCCAGCAGCAGGTCGGAAATCGTGCCCGGGATCATGCCGAAGGCCATGGCGCGGCTCATGGCGATGGACGCCCCGATCATCAGGAGCACGACCGATGTGGTCACCGCCGAATCGACGATGATCCGCGGCAGGTCACGGACCGAGATCTCACGGTACCACACCAGCGCAAGCACCAGCGCATAGATCACCGCGGCCGCCGACGCCTCGGTCGCGGTGAACACCCCGCTGATGATCCCGCCCATGATGACGACGATCAGCCCCAGCGGCAGGATCGCATCGCGCCCCGCGCGCCAGACCTCGCCCCATGCCGGGCGGGGGGCCACGGGATAGCCCCGCCTGTGGGCGATGATGCCGGCCACCGTCATCAGCCCCAGCCCCATCAGCAGCCCCGGCAGGTAGCCCGCCACGAAAAGCGCCGCGATGGAGGTGCCCCCGGTGATCAGCGAATAGACGATCAGCGTGGCCGAGGGCGGGATCAGCAGCCCCGTCGGGCAGGACGCGATGTTGACGGCGGCGGAAAAGCCCCGGTCATAGCCTTCCTTGGCCTGAAGCGGCGCCATGACCCCGCCCACCGCCGCGGCGGATGCGACAGCGGACCCGGAAATCGCGCCGAACATCATGTTGGCGATAACGTTGCAATGGGCAAGCGCCCCGGGCAGCCGCCCGGCGAGGATCTTGGCGAAGGCGATCAGACGCAGCGCGATGCCGCCGCGGTTCATGATGTTGCCCGCGAGGATGAAGAACGGGATCGCCAGCAGCGTGAAACTGTCCAGCCCCGACGCCATCTGCTGGGCGACGATGAAGATCGACTGCTCGACCCCCATGAACAGCAGGAAGGTCAGCGTGGCGGCGGTGCCGATGGCAAAGGCGATGGGCACGCCCATGGCCATGAACAGGGCGAAGGATCCGAACAGGACCCAGATGGCGGAAGTCATGGGCGCGTCCTCATTCCAGCGGCAGGGCGGGTTCGGTGCCCGCGTCGGGCATCCGGCCGCGGGCGATCTGGGCCAGGAACAGCCCGCAGTAATAGACGATGACCGCCCCCGCGAAGGGGATGGCGCCATAGACCCAGCCCATGGGCAGCCGCAGCGCGGGCGTCACCTGCCCCGATGCCAGCGTGCGCGTCACCAGCGACATGCCGCCGCCGATCATCACGATGGCGGCGAAGCCGAGAACCACGAGGATCACCGCGGCCTCCGACGCCAGCTTCGCGCGCCCGCGCAGGTTCATGGTCAGCAGATCGATGGCCAGATGGCGGCGCTGCCCGAAGGTGTAGGCCCCGCCGATCAGCGCGAGCCACATGAACAGGAAGCGCGCGATCTCGTCCGTGACGGTGCTCGGCGTGCCGAGAACGTAGCGGCTCGTGACCTGCCATGTCACGCAGGCCACCAGCGTTGCGAAGACCACGATGACGATCCAGCGGAGCACGGCATCCACCCCCGCCTTCATGGCGCGGCACCCGGTCCCGGCCCGCAGCGCATGTGCATCGATATCATGTGACCCTCCCTGCCCCGTGATTTGCGCCACACTGTCAGCCCGCACAAAACTGGTCAACCAATTTCAGTTTTTGGTTGACTGATTTGACCGCCGATGCCCAGTATCCCCGTGGATAGGGCGCCCAGCCGCCTGTCCCCGACGTCAGACAGGGAGGAACCCATGACCATGCCGATCTTCAAGGCCACGACCGCGCTTGTCGCGCTGTCCGCCGCGATGACCACCGCCGCCGCCGCGCAATCCACGCTGCGGCTCAACCACAACAACCCGCCGGATCACCCCACCCATATCTCCATGGAATTCATGGCCGACCGGGTGGCGGAACTGACGGATGGCGAAATCCGCATCCAGGTCTTCCCGAACGCGCAACTCGGCACCCAGCGCGAATCCATGGAACTGGTGCAGAACTGCGCGCTGGAAATGGCCCGGTCCAACGCCTCCGAACTCGAAGCGTTCGAGGAAAGCTATTCCGCGATCAACCTGCCCTACATCTTCGATTCCGAAGAGCATTTCGAAGCGGTGATCTCGGGCGATGTCGGGCGCGAAATCCTCGATGCGTCGGTGGATAACGGGTTCCGCGGCATCGCCTTCCTGACCGAAGGGGCGCGGTCCTTCTATGGCCAGAAACCGATCCTGTCGCCCGCCGATCTCGAAGGGGTGAAGGTGCGCGTGCAGCCCTCGCCCTCGGCCATCCGCATGGTGGAACTCCTGGGCGGCAGCCCGACCCCGATCCCGTGGGGCGAGCTGTACAGCGCGCTGCAGCAGGGCGTGGTGGACGCGGCCGAGAACAACCCGACCGCGCTGACCAATGCCCGCCACGGCGAAGTGTCCAGCCATTTCTCGCTGGACGAACACACGATCATCCCGTCGGTCGTCGTCATCTCCAACTGCGCCTGGGACGACATGACCCCCGACCAGCAGGAGGCCATGCGCACCGCCGCCGCCGAAATGCAGGTCCGCCACGGCGAAGACTGGGGCAAGGTCTCGGACGCCGCGCTGGAAGAGGCGCAGGCGGACATGGGCGTGACGATCCACGAGGTGGACAAGGCCCCCTTCGTCGCAGCCGTGCAGCCCATGTTCGACGAGGTCGCGGCCCAGTCCGACGCGGTGGCCGCGCTGATCGAGCGCATCCAGGCGCTTGCCGAAGACTCCGGGTCGTGACGGGCAGCGATGCTTGAACGCTCCGATCTTGCGGAAAACGCGCTTCAGGCGCTGCATGACGAAGGCTACGACGCGCCCTTCAACACGCAGAGCCTGAACGCGGACACGCTGATCTTCACTGGTGGCCGGCAGGGCCGGTCGCTGGATGGGGACTGGTTCTTCTGCGTCGATCTGCTGGACACCGGCCTGCGGCAGAAATGGTTCGCCCTGCCGCAGGCGGCCCCCGAAGACCGCATCGAGCCGTGGGATTACGACCCCCGCGCGGGCGAAACGATCCCGGTGCCGTCCTGCTGGCAGATGCTGAAGGAGAAATGGTACTTCTTCGAAGGCTCCGGCTGGTATTCGCGGGCCGTCACGCTGGATGCGGCAGCCCCCGGACAGCGGCGGTTCCTGCACATCGGCGCCGCGCAATACGACTGCAAGGTGTTCGTGAACGGCCAATTCATGGGCAACCATTACGGCGGCTCGACCCCGTTCTGCGTCGAACTGACCGATGCGCTGGAACCGGGCGAGAACTGGATCATGCTGTGCGTGAACAATTCCCGCACGCGCGACCGGGTGCCCATGCGCAATACCGACTGGTTCAACTACGGCGGCGTCTACCGCGAGGTGACGCTCTACGAGACCCCGGCGACCGTGATCCGCGACCTGTTCCTGCGGCTGGATGGCGATGTGATCGCGGCGGACGTGATCGCGGACGGCCCCGCCGACAGCGCGCGGCTGGAAATCCCCGGCCTCGGCATCGACATCGCGATCCCGCTGGCGGACGGGCACGGGCAGGCGCGCATCCCCGCGCGCCCCGATCTCTGGTCGCCCGACACCCCGCATCTCTACGACGTGGCCTGCACCGTCGGCGGCGACCGCGTGACCGACCGGGTCGGCTTTCGCACCGTCGAACGGCGCGGCACCGACATCCTGCTCAACGGCAAGCCCCTGTTCCTGCGCGGCATCTCCGTGCACGAGGACGACGCGACCACCGGCAAGGTCACGACGGAGGCGGACCTGCGCCGCCGCTTCGCCCATGCGCGCGATCTCGGCTGCAACTTCCTGCGGCTCGCGCATTACCCCCATCACGACCGCGCCGCCCGCATCGCCGACGAGATGGGCTTCCTGCTGTGGGAGGAGATCCCCGTCTACTGGGCCATCGACTTCGCCAATCCCGACACGCTGCGCGACGCCACCAACCAGCTCCGCGAACTGATCCGCCGCGACCGCAACCGCGCCAGCGTGGCGATCTGGTCCATCGGCAACGAGAACCCTGACACCGACGCGCGGCTCGACTTCATGCGCCGCCTCGCCGATACCGCCCGCGCCGAGGATCCGACCCGGCTGATCGCCGCGGCCTGTCTGGTGAACCACGCCCGCCTGCGGATCGAGGACCGGCTGGCCCAACATATCGACGTGATCGGGCTGAACGAATACTACGGCTGGTATGATGAGGATTTCGACGAACTCCGCGTCATCGGCGAGAATTCCGACCCCGACCGCCCGGTGATCGTGTCCGAAACCGGCGCCGATGGCGACCACGAGGCCGGACCGGACCGCGGCCTCTTCTCCCTCGCCTACCAGGCTGAGGTCTACGAGAAGCAGATCGCGACCCTGCGCAGGCTCGACTACGTCAAGGGCATGTCGCCGTGGATTCTCTACGATTTCCGGGTGGAACGGCGGCAGAACGTGTTCCAGCGCGGCTGGAACCGCAAGGGGCTGATCGCCGCCGACAAGACCACGCGCAAGCCCGCCTTCGACATCCTCGCGGCCTATTACGCCGAATGCGCGGCACGGGACGCGCCATGAGCACCGCCCGCAAGTACCAGGAGGTCGCGCGCGCCATCCGCGACCTGATCGCGGCGGAACGGCTCGGTCCCGGCGACCGGCTGATGCCCGAACGCGGCCTGTCCGACCGGCTCGACGTGTCCCGCTCCCTCGTGCGCGAGGCGCTGATCCTGCTGGAGATCGAAGGCGCGGTAGAGGTCCGCAAGGGCTCGGGCATCTACATCTCGGACGATCCCCATGCCGCGGGCGGGCCCGTACGCGACGATATCGGCCCGTTCGAACTGCTTCAGGCGCGGCAACTCGTCGAATCCGACATCGCCGGGTTCGCCGCGCGCATGGTCACCAAGAACGACATCCTGCGCATGCGCGACACGCTGGACATGGAACGCGCCGATCTCGATCCGGGCCGCGCCGACTATTCCGGCGACCGCGCCTTTCACCGCCTGATCGCCGAGGCGACGCAGAATTCCGTGCTGGTGGACATGGTGGAGGATCTGTGGCGGCGGCGCGAACACAGCCCGATGTGGGCGCGGCTGCACAGCCGGATATTCGAGACGACCTACCGCCGCGCGTGGCTCGACGACCACCAGGCGATCCTCCAGGCGCTTCAGGCCCGCAACCCGGAGGCCGCCCAGACCGCCATGTGGCGCCATCTCGGCAATGTCCGCGAAACGCTCATGGCCCTGTCCGACGTCGACGACCCGGCCTTCGACGGCTACCTGTTCCAGCCCGTCGGCCTGACGGGCTGAGCGGCGCACCGCGCCGCCCCCGACAGGCATCACCACGCCCCCCCCCGCGGCTGACCCCTCGCCACTGCGATCTGTGCGCCGCTGCACAGCCTGTGCGGACCTCAGGCGGAGTTGGGGCGGCGCGGTCCGAGTCATACGGGAGTCATACAAGAGTCATACGCGAGTCATACGCCACGCACACGGCCCCGCCCCGCCTTCCTTGACCCCATGCCGCAAATGCACAATGGTCTGCGCACAGGTGGCAACGGAAAGGTTTTCCCATGGTCCAGCGGCTGCATCTCGTGTTCGGCGGAGAGCTTGTCGATCCCCAGAAGACGACCTTCACGGACCCGGAGTCGATTGATATAATTGGGATGTTTCCCGACTATGCCTCTGCCCATGCCGCGTGGAAATCCGCCGCCCAGCGCACCGTGGACGACGCGCACATGCGCTATTTCATCGCCCATATCCACCGCCTGCGCGACGAGGAACTGAGCCCCGACGCCGACGCGGGCGACGGGTCCGCCTGACCATGCCGCCCAGCCCTGCCCTCTGGGCCTATCTCCTTGTAACTGCAGGGTTTCCCGGGCTGGGCAGGCGTCAGGTTCGCAAGCGGCTGGCGGCGGGGAAGGAACACCCCGAACGCCACCTTGAACGTCTTGGAATCGCGTCACAAAATCGCCCCGAGGGACGTCTGGTGTGGTTTCACGCGGCCTCCGTCGGCGAAAGTCTCGCGCTGCTGGAACTGATCCGACGGCTGCTCGATGCCGACCCCGACATCCGGGTGCTCGTCACCACCGGCACCCTCACCTCCGCAGAGCTGCTCACCGAACGCTTGCCACCCGGCGCGATCCACCAGTTCATCCCTTTGGATTTCCGTCCTTTTGTCCAACGTTTCCTGGACCACTGGCACCCCGATCTGGCGATCTGGACGGAAAGCGAGTTCTGGCCGACACTGCTCACCCGCACCCATGCACGGGGCACGCCCATGCTGCTGTTGAACGCCCGCATGTCCATGCGCAGCGCACGCCGCTGGCGGCGCTACATGCCATGGGCGGCGCGGCGGCTCGTCACGCTCTTCACCGCAGCGCAGGCACAGGACCGCGCGACGGGCGCCGCCCTTGTACGGCTGGGCCTGCCCACCGGGCGACTGGCCATCACCGGCACCCTGAAGGAGGACACCCCGCCCCTGCCCTGCCGGGAGCCCGATCGCGCGCGCTTTGCCCGGCTGCTTGCGGATCGTCCGATCTGGGCCGCCGCCTCCACCCATCCCGGCGAGGAGGAGATGGTCGCGGACGCGCATATCACGGCGATGCGCAGCGTGATGCGCCTTCTGTGCATCCTCGTGCCGCGCCATCCCGAACGGGGAAACGAGATCGCGGCTGTCCTGCGTGCACGCGGCCTGAGCGTCGCGCAGCGGTCGCGCGGCGAGGATCCCGGCCCCAATACGGCGATCTTCCTGGCGGACACGCTGGGAGAGCTGGGCCTGTGGTACCGGCTGGCGCCGGTCAGCTTCGTGGGCGGGTCGCTGGTGCCGGTGGGCGGGCACAACCCCTATGAACCGGCGGCGCTGGGATCGGCGATCCTCCACGGGCCGCATGTAGGAAATTTCGCCGACATCTACCGCAAGCTCGATGCGGCGGACGCCGCGCGGCAGGTGGCCGGCACCGCCGGATTGGCCGAAGCGCTCGTGCATCTGTCCGAGCCGCAGAACCGCGCGCCCATGGCCTATGCCGCGTGGGAAGTCGGGTCGGCCACGGCGGAAGTCACGAACCGCGCGCTCCGCCTGATCCGCGACACGCTTGCAGCGACCGGGCCGCGCTGATGCAGGCGCCCGGTTTCTGGTCGCACCCGCCCGACCGGCCCGGGCTTGCGGTACGGCTGCTCGCCCCGTTGGGGTCCGTTTATGCGGCAGCCACCGCGCGCAGGCTGGCGCGCGGGGGGCCGGGCTGGCGGGCGGACGTGCCCGTGATCTGCGTGGGCAACATCAATGTCGGCGGTACGGGCAAGACACCCACGGTCATCGCGCTGATCGAATGTCTGCGGGCGCGCGGGCAAAGCCCGGCCATCGTGTCGCGCGGCCATGGCGGGCGGCTGACCGGGCCGGTGGCCGTGGACCCGCGCCACCATTCGGCGGACGACGTGGGCGATGAACCGCTTCTGCTGGCCGCCTTCGCGCCCGTCGTCGTGGGGCACGACAGGGCGGCGGCGGCGCGCATGGCGCAGGGCGGCGGCGCAAGCGTGATCGTGATGGATGACGGGTTCCAGAACCCGGCGCTTGCGCAGGACCTCGCCCTCGTGGTGGTCGATGCCGGGACGGGGTTCGGCAATGGCCGGGTGATCCCCGCAGGTCCGCTGCGCGAACCCGTGGCAACGGGGCTGGCACGGGCAGATCTGTTGCTGTCCATCGGCGGACACATGGCGCAGGCGGATTTCACCGCGCGATGGGGGAACGCCGTGGTTTGCCCGCAGATTACAGGCGCGCTGCAACCGTTGCAGACCGGCATGGACTGGAACGGCCTGCGCGCGCTGGCCTTCGCCGGGATCGGGATGCCGGAGAAATTCTTCGCCACCCTTCGCGGCCTGGGGGCAGATGTCGTGCAGGCCGTGCCGCTGTCGGACCACCAGGCGCTGCGGCCCGCCCTTCTGACGCGACTGGAATCCGAAGCCCGCCTGAAAGGGCTTCAGCTTGTGACAACGGAAAAGGACGCGGTGCGCCTGCCCGCGTCCTTCCGTCAGAAGGTCCTGACCCTGCCGGTGCGCCTGCGGATCGACGATACCGGGCCGCTGGATGCCGCGCTCGACCGGCTGCTGGCGCGCCCGGACTAATCAGCCCTCGGCGGCGGCGATCTTGTCGTCGAGGATCGCGCGCAGTTCGCCGTAGGACATGTTGGAATACATTTCGCCATCGATGACGAAGGACGGCGTGCCCTGGACCCCGTCGCGCGTCGCGTTGTCTTCGTACCATGCCACGAGCGCCTGCGCCTTGTCGGCATCGGTCAGGCAGGCATCCAGCTGGTCGTCGCTCAGCCCCGCGGTGCGGCCGATCCGGCGCAGGTTTTCGGCCACGGCGGCCGGTCCGTCGCCCTGGGTCCATTCCCGCTGACGGTCGTAGATCATGTCGGCCATGCCGAAATAGCGCATCTCGCCGCCGCAACGCGCGACCATCCCGGCCCACAGCCCGTAACGATCAAAATACACCTCGCGGTGGATGAAATGCACCTTCCCGGTGTCGATGTAGTCGCGCTTGAGCTGGGGAAACACTTCGGCGTGGAAGGTCGCGCAATGGGGGCAGGTGAAGGACGCGTATTCGACGAAGGTGACGGGTGCGGCGGCATCGCCGAGCGTCATTTCCGCAACGGCGGCGTCGTCCGCTTCCTGCGCGGGGGCTGTGAGGGGCATGACGGCCAGGGCGGCCGCGACAAGGGCCGGCAGCACGGGCGCGAACAGGTTACGCATGGATATCTCCTTCAGGTCTTTCGGGACAGAACCCGCGCGCCCAGCCCGGCAAGGGCGGCCCGCAGGTCGGGGTCGGTCACGCCATCCGCAAGATCGTCAGCGGCGGCTGCATGTTCAGGGGCTGGCTGGCGGCGGGCCGCGGGTTGTCCTCCCCATCCGGCCTGCGGTTCGGCGAAGCCGTCCGCGGCGGTCTGGGTGATGCGGATCTGCGCGACCGCGTTGTAGCCATAGCAGGCGTTCACCCGCGCGCGGATATCGGGCAGCTGCGCCTGCAGGATCGGCCCCGCCGCCCCACGCGCCAGCACCGTCAGCGTGGCGCCGATACCGCCCTTGCCGTAATTGATCCGCACCGGGCGGCACAGGCGCGCGATGTCCGTGCCAACGACTTCGGTCCAATGGGTCAGAAGGCGACTGACGGCAAAGCCCCGTGCCTCGCCCGCCTTTCGGATCTGGGCTTGCACGAGCCCGCCTGCCTGCGCGAAACCGCGGGCGCGGCGCTTGGGACGGGGGCTGGTGTAGGGCGGGTTGGCCATCGGGTGCGCGGTGTCCTTCTTTGGACCGTACCCTATCTCAGCACCACGCGGGGACCAGTGAAATGTTGAACGGGAACTTAAATCTTGCGTGATCCGGCCGATCTGGCCCCGGCGCTGCTGCGCGACTGGTACGACAGACACGCACGGGATCTGCCGTGGCGTGTGCCGCCCGCGCTGGCCCGCGCGGGCGTGCGGCCTGACCCCTACCGGGTGTGGCTGTCCGAGGTGATGCTGCAACAGACGACCGTCGCGGCGGTGCGCGGCTATTTTGCGGCCTTCACGGCGCGCTGGCCCGACGTGGCAGCACTGGCAGCAGCGGAAGACGCCGACGTGATGGGGGCCTGGGCGGGGCTGGGCTACTATGCCCGCGCGCGTAACCTGCTGAAATGCGCGCGCGTGGTGGCGCACGATCTGGACGGCGTGTTTCCCGAGACCGAGGACGGGTTGCGCGCCCTTCCGGGCATCGGACCCTACACCGCCGCGGCCATCTCGGCCATCGCCTTCGATCGGCCCGCGGTGGTGATGGACGGCAACGTGGAACGGGTCATGGCGCGGCTCTTCGACCTTCACGACCCGCTGCCAAGGTCGAAGCCCGCGCTCAAGGCTCTTGCTGCACGGCTGACGCCCGATGATCGGCCCGGTTGCCACGCGCAGGCGGTGATGGACCTGGGCGCCACGATCTGCGCGCCGCGCAACCCCGCCTGCGGCATCTGTCCTCTGCGTGACCTTTGTGCTGCGCGGATCGCGGGCACTGCGACGGACCTGCCGCGCAAGGCGCCGAAGGTGGCCAAGCCGAAGCGGCGGGGCGTGGTCTACATCGCGCGGCGCCACGATGGCGCATGGCTGCTGGAAACCCGGCCCGACACGGGGCTGCTGGGCGGGATGCTGGGCTGGCCCGGCAGCGGTTGGGCCGAGGAGGTGCCCGACCACCGTCCGCCACTGGAAGCGGACTGGCACGAGTTGGACGCAACCGTGCGCCATATCTTCACCCATTTCGAGCTGACCCTGACACTGCGCGTGGCGCACGTGGCGACGGGGGAGGAACCGGCGCAAGGCCGGTTCGTCCCGGCGCAGGATTTCCGGCCTGCCGATCTGCCCACGGTGATGCGCAAGGCATTCGACATGGCGCGGGGCGCGGTCTGTCAGGATTAATCCGGCGCGGGGATGAACTCCGCATCGTCGCCCGGCGGCAGGCTGAAACGCCCATGGGCCCAGTCCCCGGCCTTCCATGCCTCTTTCGCGGCGTCGATCCGGTCGCGGGAGGACGCGACGAAGTTCCACCAGATATGGCGCGGCCCGCCCAGCGTCGCCCCACCGAGCAGGATCAGCCGCGCGCCCTGCGGTCCGGCGGCCAGCGACAGGCGGTCGCCCGGGCGGAAGACCATCATCTGCCCGGCGGTGAAATCCTGCCCGGCCACGGTGATGGCGCCTTCGATGACATAGACACCGCGGTCTTCGTGGTTGTCGGGCAGCGGGATGGCGGCACCCGGCGCCAGCACGGCATCGGCGTAGAAGGTTTCCGAGAACACCTTCGCGGGGGCCGTTTCGCCCCATGCATTGCCAAGGATCAGGCGAACAGTCTTGCCCTCGCCCTCCAGCATGGGCAGCGCATCCTTGGGGTGGTGTTCGAAGCTCGCGCCCGCATCCTCCGCCCATTCGGGCAGCGCCACCCAGGTCTGGATACCGTAGAGGCTCGACGGGTTCGCCCGCGTCGCCGCACTCGTGCGTTCGGAATGGGTGACGCCATTGCCCGCCACCATCCAGTTGACCGCGCCGGGATGGATCATCTGGTCGGTGCCGAGGCTGTCGCGGTGTTGGAATTCGCCCCGCAGCAGGTAGGTCACGGTCGCCAGCCCGATATGCGGATGCGGGCGCACGTCGATGCCCTGCCCGGTCAGGAACTCAGCTGGGCCCATCTGGTCGAAGAAGATGAACGGCCCGACCATCTGGCGGCGGGGCGCAGGCAGGGCGCGGCGCACCTCGAACCCGCCGATGTCGCGGGCGCGCGGCACGATGACGGTTTCGATGGCGTCGGCTTCGTCGCCGATGGGGCAATGGGGGTCGAGCGCGGGGTTCCAGCTCATGGCCTGTCCTTTCCTGTCAGCGGTCCAGCACGTCGTGCCAGTCGGGGTGGCGGCGGAACTGCGCCGCGGCGAACGGGCAAAGCGGCGTGATCTTCACCCCCTCTGTCCGGGCGTCGGCGACGGCCCGCGCGACGAGCGCCGCGCCCACGCCCTGCCCGCGGAACGCGTCGGGCACTTCCGTGTGATCGATGATGATGCGCGTGGCCCCCAGCCGGGAATAGGTCATCTCGGCCGTGTGGCCGTCGGCGGTAAAGACGTAGCGACCCTTGCTGTCGCCCTGTTCGCGGTGGATCTGGTCGGCCGATATGGTCATGCCACGCTCCCTCTGATGTATGGAAGACGTTAACCCAGCCACGCAGATTCACATAGGGGCGGAAACACGCGGGAAGTGTGCGTTTTTGTCAGACCAGCGCCGCACCCGAGATCGACTTGATATCCTGAAACGCACGGATGCCCCACAGCCCGGCTTCGCGGCCCATGCCAGACCCCTTGACCCCGCCGAAGGGCGCGCCCGCGATGCGGCTCTGGCCATTGATCTGCACCATGCCCACCCGCAAGGCCCGTGCCACCCGGTCGGCACGCGCTGAATCGCCGGTCTGGACATACCCCGCCAGCCCGTAGGCACTGTCGTTGGCAAGGGCGATCGCGTGCGCTTCGTCCTCGAACGGGGTCATGGTCAGGACGGGGCCGAAGATCTCCTCCCGCCAGACACGCATGGCCGGGGTCATGTCGGCGAAGACCGTCGGGCGCGAATAGAAGCCGCGCGTGAAACCCGGTGCACGCCCGCGACCGCCCGCCACCAGCCGCGCGCCCTGCGCCACACCGCTGTCGATCAGGTCCTGCACATGGGCGAACTGTACGGCGCTGACCTGCGGGCCCAGATGCGCACCGGACCGGCCGGGCGCATCTACAGGCCAAGCGGCGGCAAGGTCCGCCGCAAGCGCGACCGCGTCCTCATACACTGATCGTTCCACCAGCATGCGCGCGGCGGCATTGCAGGACTGCCCGTTATTGCGGAAGCAATGCGCCAGCCCCTGTCGGATCGCCCGGTCGAGATCGCAATCGGCGAAGACGACATTCGGCGACTTGCCGCCCAGTTCCAGCACCGTGCGGCGGAACCCGATGGCGGCAGCAGACGCGATTGACTGGCCCGCGCGGGTGGAGCCGGTGAAGGAGATCACGGCGACGCGCGGATCGGCCACAAGCGCCGCGCCCACATCCGCCCCGCCCTGCAGCAGGTTGAAGGTGCCGGGCGGCAGGTCGGCATCCTGCATCGCGTCGGCAAACACCGCCGCGGTATCCGCCCCCAATTCCGACGGTTTCAGCACCATCGGGCAGCCCGCCGCCAGCGCCGCGCCGACCTTCAGTGCGACCTGGTTCAGCGGCCAGTTCCACGGCGTGATCAGCGCCGCGACCCCTGCCGGTTCGTACCGCACGCGGTGATCGGGCTGGCCGGGGGCGTGGGTGTCGTCGGGCGCGGCGGCCAGCGCATCGCGCGTGGCGGTCAGATGGCCGAGTGCAGCCGCGACCTGCCCAGAGCGCGCGAAATCGATGGGCGCGCCGATCTCGGCCGAGATCACCTGTGCCAGCGCCTCGGCCCGTGCAGCAAGTGCGGCCCCAAGACGGTCGAGCGCGGCCAGCCGGTCGTCACGCGACGCCGCCTGCCACCCGGACCCGGCCGCCGCGGCGACGGCACGGGCCACCTGGTCGGGACTGGCGGGGATGACCGGCGCGCGCGGGTCTTCGGTCGCGGGATCGACACGCGGTATCCGGGTGCCCCCGGCAGGCGCCTCCCACCGGCCCGCGATCAGCATCGACGGGGCATCGGCAAGGGCATGGGCGGGTTCGGACATGGCGGCACCTGTGACTTCGGCCCGCGCGTTGTGGGCGCTTTGGCGGGTGCGGTCAATCGCGGCTCTGGTCTTGGCGGCGCCTGCATGGTTTACACCACGGCGCAGGCCGACCCCGACACGAGGACACCGATGTTCGCCGTCACGCTTCTGACCAGCCCCGCCACATCCGTCCTGGACCGCGAGACCGCCGAGGCGTTGCGCAGCGCGTGGGGCGGCACGGCACTGCGCTGGCTCGATCCCCGCGTGGCGGTCGAATTCATGGTCCCCGACCGGCCCGATAATTTCTGGCAGGTCTGGGGCGATCTGCAGGCGCGCGGCATCGACATGGCGCTGCAACCGGCAGAAGCGCGCGCGAAGCGGATGCTGCTTGCGGACATGGACAGCACGATGATCCGGCAGGAATGCATCGACGAGCTGGCCGAGGTCGCGGGCGTGGGCGATCATGTCCGCGCCGTGACCGCCCGCGCGATGAACGGCGAGCTGGATTTCGAGGACGCGTTGCGCGAACGGGTGGCGCTGTTGGAGGGACTGGACGCGGGGGTGATCGACCGGGTGCTGGCCGAACGGATCACGCATATGCCCGGCGGGCGCGCCCTGGTGGCGACGATGAAGGCACGCGGCGGCCATGCGGCACTCGTCTCGGGCGGGTTCACGGCCTTCACCGGCGCGGTCGCAGCGGCACTGGGTTTTGACGAACACCGGGCCAACACGCTCCTGATGGCGGAGGGAAAGCTGACCGGCACCGTGGCCGATCCGATCCTCGGGCGGGATGCCAAGGTCGCGGCGCTGCACGAGATCACCGCGCGGATCGGGATCGCGCCCGCCGATGTGATCGCGGTGGGCGACGGGGCCAACGATCTCGGGATGCTGGGCGCGGCGGGCACGGGCGTGGCGCTCCATGCCAAGCCAAGCGTTCAGGCCGCCTGCGATATCCGGGTCAATCACGGCGACCTGACGGCGTTGCTGTACCTGCAAGGCTATTCGAGCGACGACTTCGCCGCCTGACACGCTGTTCACGATCCTGCCGGGTGCCCGGTTTCCCCTTTCGGCGGGGCGGCATTTTGCCTAGTTTGAAGCCGAGGTTTCATCCCGACGCATCACCGGGACACATGGTGGGCGGTGGACAATCGAAGCAGTCATCATGGAGGCATGGCGCGACATGGCACGCAAGGTCACCACATTCTTCGCAATCGCATTGGCAACCGGCATCGCATGCACGCCCGCGACAGCGCAGGACACGGCCAACAAGGTCGCCGCAAACACCGACTGGAGCGTCTTCGTCGAGGACAGCCCGAAACAATGCTGGGTCGTATCGGCCCCGAAGCAGGTCGTGAACACCCAGGACGGGCGCGTCGTCGCGGTGACGCGGGGCGATATCTACATGTTCGTGTCGTTCTGGCCGGAATCGGACCAGCTTG
Source organism: Meridianimarinicoccus zhengii (assembly GCF_003254465.1). GTDB lineage: Bacteria > Pseudomonadota > Alphaproteobacteria > Rhodobacterales > Rhodobacteraceae > Meridianimarinicoccus > Meridianimarinicoccus zhengii. Next base: position 81,965 of record NZ_QDFI01000001.1, on the reverse strand, counting down.
GCGAGGTGTCCTTCATGGGCGGCTATCCGTTCGCCGATGGGTCTTCCGTGTCGCTGACCGTGGGCGACAGCGAGTTCGAGCTGTTCACGGATGGAGAGATCGCCTGGGCGGCATCGCCCGAAGACGACCGCCGCATCGCCACCGCCATGAAACGCGGCGTGGAGGCGAAGGTGGTCGGCCTGTCGTCGCGCGGCACGACCACGACCGACACGTTTTCCCTGATGGGCTTTACCGCTGCCTACGAGGACGCGTTGCAACGCTGCGGTTCCTGACGAAAAAGGGGCGCCAGTGTACTGGCGCCCCTCCATTGTTTCGATGTCCGATGCGATCAGGCCTTGCGGCGCGCTCGCAGCAGACCCAGCGCACCGAAGGCCGCGGCCGCCAGCGGCAGCCCTGCGGGCAGCGGAACCGGGGTGGTCGTGTCGAAATCGGTGTTGAAGTTGTCGAAGGCGATCCCGATGTCGCGCGTGCCACCCGCGGTCGTGCCGGTGATGTCGATCTTCGAGATCAGCCCGGACAGTCCGCTGAATCCGATCCGGGTCACCACGGCATCGCCTGCGTCGGCATCATTGCCATTGACCGTCCGCGTGGCGAGCACATTGTCGTCCGCATCCAGCGCGGTGAAGGTGAACTCCTCGAGCTGGCTGCCCGACCCGTCGATATCGGCCACGTCGAACGACGCTTCTGCGACGGCCGTCGTGTAGGAGATGGACAGGTCCGTGATCTTGCTGAAGTTCGAGGTCAGGAAGAAGTCGCCGAAGGCATCGGCGGGAACCGGCGTATCGTTCGGCACGAAACCGTTGGTCGGTCCGCCCACCTTGACGATGTTCACGCCGAATGTGCTGGAAAAGGTCACGCCGAACGCGGCCTCGAACTCGTCCCCGACGATCGCGGTCTTGTCCGCGGAATAGCCGGTCTCGAAATCGAGAATGGCTGCCTGGGCCGCGCCCGATACCAGCAGGGCAGCGGCGAAGGCGGCAATGGAATAGGTTTTCATGGGTCACTCCTGAAATTTTTAAGCGTCTTGCACCGTTCCTATCCCAGCTCTTCGGAGAATCCCTAATGATTCAATGCAATAAGGTTAACGCACGCCGCGCAAACCCGCGCGCGAAGGGACCACCACGGGTGTTTCCACAACCCGCGGAATGCTGTATGACCAGCGTTCGATTTTCCGCCCCCTGCATGCGAGTCTCCCGATGACTGCCACATCGCCCATCACGCAGGATGTTCTGACCATCCCCCGCAAGCTGCCCGATGGCGCGCGGCAGAACCTTGTCGGTTTGACACGCGACGCGCTGCGCGACGCGCTGATCGCCGCGGGCACGCCCGAACGGCAGGCGAAGATGCGCGCGGGGCAGGTCTGGCAGTGGATCTACCAGAAGGGTGTGCGCGACTTCGACGCGATGACCAACCTCGCCAAGCCGTATCGTGTGCTTCTGGCCGAGAACTTCACCATCGAGATCCCCGAGATCGTCCGGCGCGAGATCAGCAGCGACGGCACCCGCAAGTACCTTGTCCGCATCGCAGGCGGGCACGAGGTCGAAACCGTCTACATCCCCGAAGAAGACCGTGGCACGCTCTGCATTTCCTCCCAGGTGGGCTGCACGCTGACCTGTTCGTTCTGCCACACGGGCACCCAGCGGCTGGTGCGCAACCTGACCGCGGCGGAAATCGTCGGCCAGGTCATGCTGGCGCGCGACGATCTGGGCGAATGGCCACTGCCGGGGCGCAATCCCAAGGACGAAACCCGGCTACTGTCGAATATCGTGCTGATGGGCATGGGCGAGCCGCTCTATAACTTCGACGCGGTGCGCGACGCCATGAAGATCGCCATGGACCCGGAGGGCATCAGCCTGTCACGCCGCCGGATCACCCTGTCCACCAGCGGCGTGGTGCCGGAAATCGCCCGCTGCGCGGAAGAAATCGGCTGCCTGCTGGCCGTGTCCTTCCACGCCACCACCGACGAGGTGCGCGACCGGTTGGTGCCGATCAACAAGCGCTGGAATATCGAGACGCTGCTGGACGCCCTGCGCGCCTATCCCCGGCTGAGCAATTCGGAGCGGATCACGTTCGAGTATGTGATGCTGCACGGCGTGAACGACAGCGACGAGGATGCGCGGCGGTTGGTGAAACTGATCGAGGGCATCCCGGCCAAGATCAACCTGATCCCCTTCAACGAATGGCCCGGCGCGCCCTACACGCGGTCGTCGAACAACCGCATCCGCGCCTTCGCCGACATCATCTACAAGGCCGGGTATGCCAGCCCCATCCGCACCCCGCGGGGCGAGGACATCATGGCCGCCTGCGGGCAGCTGAAATCCGAAAGCGAACGCGCCCGCAACCCGCGCAGGGCAACAGCGGCTGAAGGTTATTCCTCGGCGGGCACAGGGCCCGTGAAGTCGTTGTAAAGAAACAGGTAGACGGCGTCGAAGCGCTCTGACCACGGGACAGGGGCTGCGATGTAGACATGGGCCAGCCCGCCCAGAAGTAGCACGATCGACACGAGCACGGCCGTGGCGATGAACCCGAGATCGTCCAGCACAAGCCGCACGACGAACGTCACGACAAGCGTCACCGGGATGAAGAAGATGAAACCCATCAGTCCCACGAAGAACAGCTTGCCGAGCCAATGGTCCGCCACGGTCGCCGGTGGCAGGTCGGGATCGAGATAGGGCGGCGGCGGAACCAGTGAACTGGGTGCATGGGTCCAGACAGTCGTGCCGTGCAGCAGGAAGCTGGTCCAGAAGTATCCCACTGCGCCCACGACAAGGACCGGAACCAGCAGGATCAACAGGCCGAGAAGAAAATCGCCCCAAGTGCCGTCCGATTCTGGCACTGACGGTGTATTCGGTTCGCCCAAGGCGGCATCGGGGGCCTTCGCGGCCATCGCCTCCGGTTCCGGAGCCTGCGCTTCGGCACCGGGTGCGGTCGGTATCGGTTCGGGCATGGGCGCCGGCACGGTGGCGGTTGGTTCCACGGGCGCAGGCTTCGCCACCTCCGCGCGCCACCGCTTGGCGAATTCCATCAGCCCGATGGACCGGTCCCCGTAGTCACGCAGCGCCAGCAGCTTCGGATCGTCCGTGTCGGGCGCGTCGCAGGCCTCGATCCAGCTTTCGACCGAGTGCAGGAATTCAAGCGTCACGTCGTTGTCGCGCCGTGCATCCAGCAGGCGCGCGCGGCCCGCCGCCATCCAGTCCGCCGCGGCCTTCGCGGTTTCGGCCTGCGCGGCGGCGCGTTTGCGGGCGGCGTTTACTGCGACGACGAAGGTGCCCGACGCGGCCTTGGTGCTGATCTGCGGACGCTGCCGGTCGGCGCGCTTCGGAACCTCGTGGGCGACGTATTCGGCGATCTCGGCGACCGATATCCGCCCATCATCGTCATTGTCCGCGGCCCCGGACCGCATGCCTTCGACCAGCACCTCGGTGAATATGCTGTGGCAGCCGCCCTCCTTGGAAGTTTCGGCCTGACCGGCGGAGGACAGCACGAACATGCCCGTTCCGTCCGGATTCACCCTCTCGGGCTCGAAAAGCTTGCTGCGCACGCTGTCCTTCAGCCCCGCCGCGCCGCTGTAGCAGCAGTCAAGGATGATGAGGACGCGCCGCAGGTTCATGGCCTGAAGGTTCCGCGCCAGCCTGTCGAAGGACAGTGCCGTCAGGTCGAGCCTGTCGCCCTTGGAATCCTTCATGCACAGGTAGAGGTTGCCGTCATCGTCCCGCATCCCGTGACCCGAGAAATAGATCAGCACCGTGTCGTTGCGTTTGACCACGTCGAGGAACGCGGCAAGTTCGCGGGTCACATCGCTGTAGGTCGGGTCGAGCACGGGCATGACGTTGTACACGTCCTCGGTGCAATCGGGGTCGCGCAGGACCTGCGCCATCAGGTCCACATCGGCGCGGGGACAGGATAGCGGGGTCATGTCCCCGCCACCGCCGTAGTCCTGAACGCCGATGAGCAGACCGTGGCGGGCCATGATCAGCCACCCTTCATCATCGACAGGATGCGGTCGGTCGTGGCAGCGAACTCCGCGTCGCTCATGGTGCCGCGCAACTCGGCGCGCTTGCCGTCGAGTTCGACGATGATCGTCTTTTCGGACGGCCCGGCGGCCATCTGGGACAACGTGGTCTTGAGGTAGTCGAGAAGGATTTCGCCGCCGCCCGCGCTGAGGATGCTGACCCCGATGGTGCCGATCTGTTCGATCAGCCCCTTCTCGCCCGGCGCCGCCGGCAGGCGCACCAACTCGGCATCCTCTATATCGGGCAGCGTCAAGATGTCGTCCACCACGCGGCGGGACAGTTGATCGACATTGTCGGGGCCGGCGAGCGTCACCTTCAGATACATGACAGTCTCCGCCATCATGGTTAATGCGACCTCCAAGGTAGACGCGAAAGGGGCACCGGTAAAGCCGGGAAAAGAATACCCGCCAAGGGTCTACAGGTACGGTGCGAACAGGTCCGCCACCGGCACGCGGGCGCGCAGGCGGGCACCCAGCAGATACATCCCCGCCACCTTGCGCTGGATGAACAGCACGTCCATCGGGGGGATCGTGGCGAAGCTCCGATCCTCCCCCAGCGCCTGGCCCATGCGGCGCATCCGCTGCACGAAAGTCGGGTCGGCGAAATCGAACAGGCCCCCCGCGCGTAGCGGTTCCAGCGCCGAGTGGGCCATGGTGCGCAGCAGGTCGGCATGGTGTGGAGCAGTGCGGTCGTCGATGAACCCGGCATCGCGCAAGGCTCTGTCGATGCACGCGTTTTCCCCCGACAGACCGGCCCGCAGGATCGCGCGCAGACGGTCGGCGGTGGCCGGGTCGATGTCGCGCGCGGCACCGAAATCCAGCAGGACAATGCGCCCGGTTTCGGGGTCGTGGCGGTAGTTGGCGAAGTTCGGGTCGGTCTGCATCACGCCGAAGTCGAACAATTCGCGCAGGACGAGGCGGATGAGAAGCGCGGTGACCCGATTGCGCACCTCCTGCGGGGCGTCCGTCAGGGATTCCACGGGCTGACCGGGCAGGTAGGTCATGGCCAGCACGCTGTCGGTGGTCAGCGGGTCGTGCACCACCGGCAGGGCGAAGTCGGGATCGTCGGTGAGCAGGTCGCCGAAGCGGGCGAGGTAACGCGCCTCGCGGCGGTAGTCCGCTTCCTCGTGCAGCTGGCGTTTCGCCTCGGCCAGGAAGGGCGCGATATCAAGCCCTTGGGGCAGCAGGCCGGTCATGCGGATCAGGGCGCCGACATTGTCCACGTCGCTGTCGATGCTGCGGCGGACGCCGGGATACTGGACCTTGATCGCCAGATCCGTGCCGTCGGGCAGGCGCGCGCGGTGGACCTGGCCGATGGAGGCGGCGGCGATGGGGCGGACGTTGAAGCTGGCGAAGCGGGACTGGAAGCCGGGGCCCCAGGCGGCGTCGAGGACGCTCCGCAGTTGTTTCGGCGGCATGAAATCGGCGTCCTGCCGCAGGCGGGCGAGAATGTCGGCCAGTTCCGGCGGCAGGATTTCGCCGGACTCCATGGACAGAAGTTGGCCCATCTTCATCGCCGCCCCGCGCATCCGGGCAAGTTCGTCCGCGATGCGCTTGGCGTTGCCGGGCGTAAGAAGAAGATCCCTGAATTCAGGGCGTTGGCCCGCCATGGCGGCCCGCGCACCGTGGTAGGCGACGTTGCCCGCGACGCCGCCCGCCATGCCGCCAAGACGGGCAAGGCGGCTGAAGCGGCCGCTGGGGACGGCGAGGCCACGGGGGTCGGGGATGCGGTCGGTCATGGGGTTCTCTGAAGCTGCTCCGGCGGTTTGACCGGAGATAAGCCGGGCTGCCGGGAGGGCAATCGGCGTGTCGGAATCCTGTCGGAGTTTTGTAGGAGTCTTGTCGGTACGCGGGTGCGGCGGCGGCGAAGACTTTCATGCCGTCGGCGGGGATATTTCGGGGCAAAGGATCGGCGGGGCGCGTATGAGTCGCGTATGACTTTCATATGACTCCCATATGACTCGGCACGGAGGCGGCGGTCATTCGAGCTGGACGACGAGGGCTTCGAAATCGCTGTCGCCGATGACGCGGGTGTGATGGCCGCGGCCGGTCTTGTCCTCCATGTGCCAGACGGCACCGGGGCCGAGATCGCGGGCGGCGCCGTCGCTGGCGGTGACGCGGACGGTGCCCGCAAGCACCACGAGCTTCTGCCGGATGGGCGAGGGGTGGACCGGTTCGTCCCACCCGGCGCGCAGGCGCAGGAACATCACGCGGGTGGCGGGCTCGGGGTCGGAGACCTCGATGGCCTGTGCGGGCGGTGCGAAGGAGCGCTCGGTGAGCGTGACGGTCCGGTCGGACCAGACGCTGTCGCCGGACGGGGCGGCGGAAAGGTGGTGAAACTGCATGGGCGCGCTCCGGGGTTGGGGTGGAGCGAGCTTGCGCGCGGGGTGTCGTCGTGTCCAGTCAGTGGCGCGGCGGGTGCTGCCGCCGCGCCGTCAGTTGGGGCCGCATGGGCGCACGGCGCGCCCGTTCGGTTCAGGCCGGAGATGCCTCGAGCGAAATCACCACCTCGACCTCGGCCGGGATGAACGGGGTGAAGGCGCCCAGATTGAAGTTGGTCCGGTCGAGCGTCGTGGTCGCCTCGAACCCGGCGATGGGCTTGCCCTGCGGTCCGGCAGCGTTCTTGATCATGGTGGTGGACAGCGTGACTTCGTTGGTGACGCCGTTCAGGGTCAGATCGCCCGTGATGTCCGCCGTGTTTTCGCCCGTCACCGCGATGCTGGTGGACGTGAAGGTGATCATGCTGTCGGCGGCATTCTGAAAGAAATCGCCGGATTCCAGCAGATGCTGGGTGAATTCAGGCGTCACGATGATCGCCGAGGTTGGGATCTGGATCGCCACGGACGAGTTCGCCGGGTTCTCTTCGTCGAACATCAAATCGCCCTGGATGTCGAAGATGACACCGCGCGTCGTCGAGAAGCCGATATGGGACCACGACGCGACAAGTTCGCTGTGCGCGGGGTCGATCGTGTAGGGTTGCGGCTCTGCGACGGCCGCGCTGGCGGCAAGTCCGGTGGCGGCGGCGACGAGGAAAAACTGTTTCATGGATGTCCTGTGTGTTCGGGTCGGTTAGGGCGAGGTCTAGCATCCGACAGCCCGCATGTTGGCTGACAATATGCTTGCACGCGGTAACACGCGCGTGATGCCCGGGCAGGCCGTACCGAGGATGATCCGGCCCCGTGCCGCGTTTCCCCCCGTTCGGCGTGCAGGGCGAAGCCGTCTGCGGGTGATGCATGACGCGGGCCACGGCCGCGAAGGCCCGCGCGGGCCGCTTCGCAGACCTGCCGTGCGCCTGCTTTGCCCGGCGCCTGCGCCCGCGCGCGCCCTTTTGACTCCCGCCCGCGAAGGGACTACCGAGGCGCAAACCTCCAAGCACGGACGCGCGCGTGACCAATACCCTCCACAAGAACGACCTGCCCGACGGGCTGGACCTTGGCCCCGTCGTGGCCATCGATTGCGAGACCATGGGGCTGAACCCGCACCGCGACCGGCTGTGTGTCGTGCAGTTGTCGGGCGGCGACGGGAACGCCCATGTGGTGCAGATCGCCAAGGGGCAGACGGAGGCGCCGAACCTGTGCCGGATGCTGCGCGACCCGTCCGTGCTGAAGCTGTTCCACTTCGGGCGGTTCGACATCGCGGCGATGTATCATGCGTTCGGTGCGCTGGCGGCACCCGTGTATTGCACCAAGATCGCCAGCAAGCTGATCCGGACCTATACGGACCGGCACGGGCTGAAGAACCTGACGCAGGAACTTCTGGGCGTGGACCTGTCCAAGCAGCAGCAGTCGAGCGACTGGGGGGCGGCGACCCTGAGCGCCGCGCAGATCGAGTATGCGGCGTCGGACGTGCTCTACCTGCATGCGTTGCGGAAGGAACTGAACGCGCGGCTGGAGCGCGAGGGGCGGATGAAGCTGGCGCAATCCTGTTTCGATTTCCTGCCCACGCGGGCGCGGCTGGATCTGGAGGGGTGGCCGGACATGGACATCTTCAGCCATTGACCGGCGACCGGGAGACGTTCCTGGCGGCCGGGCGGCGGGTCATCGCCATCGAGGCGGCGGCGCTGACGGGGCTGGCCCACGCGCTCGACGACAGTTTCGCGGAAGCCGTGGCGCTGCTGCTGGGCGCGTCGGGCCGGGTGATCGTGTCGGGCATGGGCAAGTCGGGGCATATCGCGCGCAAGATCGCGGCGACGCTGGCCTCCACCGGCACGCCCGCGCATTTCGTGCACCCTGCCGAGGCGAGCCATGGCGACCTGGGGATGCTGGCGCGCGGCGACGTGGTGATGATGCTGTCCAATTCCGGCGAGACGCCGGAGCTGGCGGACATGATCGCCCATACGCGGCGCTTCGGCATCCCGCTGATCGGGGTGGCGCGCAAGCCGGGCAGCACGCTGTTGCGCCAGTCGGACGTGGCGCTGGTGCTGCCGCCGGCGGAGGAAGCCTGCGGGACGGGCGTGGTGCCCACGACATCGACCACCATGACGCTGGCCCTTGGCGATGCGCTGGCGGTGGCGTTGATGGAGCATCGGCAGTTCACGCCGCAGGATTTCCGGCAGTTCCATCCGGGCGGCAAGCTGGGCGCGCAACTGGCGAAGGTGTCGGACCTGATGCATAGCGGCGACGAAGTGCCGCTGGCCGGGATTGATACGCCGATGACCGAGGCGCTGATGACGATGACCGGCAAGGGGTTCGGCGTGGTCGGGGTGCTGGACGGCGGTGGCGCGCTGGCGGGGATCATCACCGATGGCGACCTGCGGCGGAACATGGACGGGTTGCTGGCGCAGCGCGCGGGCGAGGTGATGACGGCGGGGCCGAAGACGATTCAAGCGGGCGCGCTGGCACAGGAAGCCGTGCGCGCCATGGAGGATCGCAAGATCACCTGCCTGTTCGCGGTGGACGATGCGGGGGCGCTCGCGGGGATCATCACGATCCACGACTGCCTGCGCGCCGGCGTGGTGTGACGGGTGCCCCAGGGGCGGCGCTACAGTCTCGCGGTGCGGGCGGCCAAGCTGGTGCTGCCGCTGGTGGCGATTGGACTGCTGGCGCTACTGGTGTTGCTGGCGCGGCAGACGCCGGAGGGGGAGCCGCTGCGCTTCGTCACCGGGGAGATTGGCGCGCTGGTGGAAACCCAGCAGCTGGGCCGCCCGCGCCATGCGGCGGTGACGGATGACGGCGGCGAGGTGACGATCACCGCCGCGCGGTTCGTGCCCGACCCCACGCGCGACCGGGTCACGCTGGGCGAGGACGTGGCCGCCACGCTGACCATGCCGGACGGGGCGATGTACGATATCACGGCCCGGGCGGGCGAACTGGACGATCCGGCGATGCTGTCGACCCTGCGCGGCGACGTGATCGCGGTCACGACCGAGGGCGCGGTGCTGCGGACCGAGGCGCTGCGGATGCGCAACGACCGGAGCTACCTGGAAAGCCTGGCGCCGGTGCGGATCGATGCGGAGATGGGGTTTCTGGAGGCCGGGCGGATGGAGGTGTTCACCTCCCCCGGCGCGGAACGGCAGACCCGAATTGTGTTCACCGGCGGCGTCCGGCTGCTATATACCCCCTGATGGGGTCTGGAAGGGGGTCGCGGATGCGCGGGCGAAATTGGGTGCTGGCAGCGGTTGTCGCCGTGGCGCAGACGGCCGGCGCCGTGGCCCAGACCGGCGGCGCGACCACGGGCGGATTTCGCAACGACGATCCCGATGCGCCGGTCGAGGTCACGGCGGAACGGCTGGACCTGGAACGCGACGCGGGCACGGCGCTGTTCACCGGCAACGTCGTGGCGGTGCAGGGCGACATGCGGCTGACGGCGGACTGGGTTCTGGTGGAATACATGCTCAACCCCGACGGCACGCTGGGCGAGGATATCGACCGGATCACCGCGCGCGACAACGTGCTGCTGGTGACACCGGAGGAGGCCGCGGAGGGCAACGAGGCGATCTATACCCTGCGCACCAACGAGGTCGTGATGACCGGCGACGTGATCCTGACGCAGGGCGGCAACACCGTGGCGGGCGACCGGCTGGTGGTGGACATGGAGACCGGCATCGGCGAGGTGCAGGGCCGCGTGCGCACCGTGCTGCAGCCCGAGCGGACGCAGGAATGACGGCCCCGCTGACCATGACCGAGGGAACGGCGGGCCTGCGCGTGATTGGCCTGCGCAAGAGTTACCGCAAGCGGCCGGTGATCCGCGACGTATCGCTGGAACTGCGCCGGGGGGAGGTCGTGGCGCTGCTGGGGCCGAACGGATCGGGCAAGACCACGTGCTTTTACTGCATCGCGGGGCTGGTCACGCCTGAGGGGGGGCAGGTGATGGTGGACGGGCGCGACGTGACGCTGCTGCCCATGTACCGCCGTGCGAAGCTGGGGATCGGCTATCTGCCGCAGGAGGTCAGCATCTTCCGCGGCCTGAGCGTGGAGGACAACATCCTCGCCATCCTCGAGATCGCGACGGAGGACCGCACGACCCGCAGCGAACGGCTGGAGGAGTTGCTGGCGGAGTTTTCAATCGGCCACCTGCGCCGCGCGCGGGCGCTGTCGCTGTCGGGCGGCGAACGGCGAAGGGTGGAAATCGCGCGCTGCCTGGCGGCGAATCCCCGATACGTGCTGATGGACGAACCTTTCGCGGGGGTCGATCCGATCGCGGTGGGCGACATCCGGGCGCTGGTGACGGCGCTGAAATCGCGGGGCATCGGGGTGCTCATCACCGATCACAACGTGCGCGAGACGCTGGAGATCGTGGACCGGGCCTATATCCTGCATGACGGCACGGTGCTGATGAGCGGCACGACCGAGGACGTGGTGCGCAACGAGAACGTGCGCCGCGTCTACCTAGGGCAGGGGTTCCGGATCGACTGACCGCGAGGGGCGCACAAGGGGCACGGCGATTGACATGGGGCAGGGTTCTGGCTCCAAATGAAGGGACGGAAGCGGGAACAGGCTTCCCGGGCGCAGATTTGCCAACGACCTGCCGATGGCTTGCCGCCGATCGGGCGCCATGGCAGACCGGTCGCCACGGGACGAGGAGTTCAGCGGTGCGGCAAGCACCCGGATTAAGGGGACCTTAACCCCCGCGCCACAGGATCGGGACGCGACCGGTGGTGCGAAACAAGAAGAACGGCGCAGGAGGACACATGCGTTACCAGATCACCGGGAAACATATCGACATCGGCGAGGCATTGCAGACCCATGTTCAGACCGAACTGGGGGCTGTCATGGAAAAGTATTCCCAGCGCCCCACCGAGGCCGTCGTGGTGTTCTCGAAATCGGGGCAGGAATACCTGTGCGAGGCCACGGTGCATCTGTCCACCGGCCTGACGGTCAGCGCCAAGGCCCACGCCTTCGAGATCTATCCGAGCTTCGAGTCCTGCTGCGAGAAGATGGACAAGCAGTTGCGCCGCTACAAGCGCAGGTTGAAGGATCACCACAAGGACCGCGCCCAGCCGGTTGAAGCCTTCGGCGCTTCGTCGTATGTGATCGCCGCAAGCGAAGTCGAAGCGGACGACGAACCCGAGACGCTCACGCCGGTCATCATCGCGGAAATGCAGACGCGGATCCCGTCCATCTCGGTGGGCGAAGCCGTCATGCAGATGGAACTGGCCGAGGCGCCCGTTCTGGTTTTCCGCAACGAGGGCACATCGGGGGTCAACGTGGTTTATCGGCGGGACGACGGCAATATCGGGTGGATCGAGCCCGAGCGCGCCAGTTGAAGAACGTTCCGGTCGGCCGCGAAGGGGTTGCGTCCGGGGCCGGGCGGAACACGGACAGGAAAGCCTGACGACATGAACCTTGGGTCCATACTGAAACCGGAAGCGGTGCGCGTTCTGGGCAGTGTCACAAGCAAGAAACGGCTGATGCGCGATCTGAGTGACGTGGCCGCCGCCTGCTATGACATCGATTCCGAAGCCGCGATGGCCGCGTTGCAGGACCGCGAGAGCATCGGCCCGACCGGGGTCGGCAATGGCGTGGCGTTGCCCCATGCGCGGATTCCGGGGCTCGACCGGGTGGCGGGCGTGTTCATGAAGCTGGACCGCCCCGTATCTTTCGACGCCGTGGACCGGGTTCCGGTTGACCTGGTGTTCGGGCTGTTCGCGCCCGAGGACAGCGGCGTGCATCATCTCAAGGCGCTGGCGCTGGTGGCCCGCGCGCTGCGGCAGACGAAGGTGCAGATGAAGCTGCGCGCCAATGACGATCCGCTGACGCTGCATGCGATCCTCGTGGATGCGCAGGAAAGCGAGGCGGCGTGACCGTTTCGCGGCAACCCGGCCCACCCCGCGCCGGCCATGGCACCCGGACCCGCGGACTCCTGGGGTTCGGGGCATCCACGCGCGGCGCGACGGCGGTCGAGTACGGGCTTTTCGTGTCGCTGGTCGCGCTTGCGATCGCGGCGGGGGTCGTCGCGATCGGTGTGGATATCGGGGACGTGTTCCGGACCATCGGGGCCCGCTTCGATCCGGCGTCTGCGCCCACCGATGAAGCCCCCGACACTTCGTCGGAATCGGGCGGCGACTGGATCATGGTGCGTCCGGGCGGAGTCGTCGAACGCCGGTAACCCAGGGCGACCACCGGCAATTCGGGGGTGCGCCGCGGCCGGTCACTCTGCCGCGTGCAGGCTTCCCATGATGTCGTTCAGGAAGGCTTCGAATTCCTCGGACAGTTCCGGGCGCGACAGGCCGAAGGCCACCGTCGCCTGGAGGAAGCCGGCCTTGGAGCCGCAATCGAACCGCTGGCCGCTGAAGCGGTAGCCATGCACGCCGGGCGTGCCGCCGATTTCCTGCGCGATGGCGTCGGTGAGCTGGATTTCCCCGCCCGCGCCCGCGCGCATGTCGTTGAGATTCTCCAGCACCTTCGGCGTCAGGATGTAGCGCCCGATCACGGCGAGGTTCGACGGCGCGTCCTCGGCCTTGGGCTTTTCCACCATGCCCTTGGCGGTCACGATGTTGCCGCGGCTTTCGGCGATGTCGAGCACGCCATAGGCCGACACCTTGTCGTTCGGCACTTCCATCGCGGCCACCATGCAGCCGCCCGTTTCGGCATAGGCTTCGACCATCTGCTGAAGGCATGCCTTGTCCGCCGCGATCACGTCGTCGGGCAGCAGAACGGCGAAGGGTTCGTCGCCGATCAGGCGCCGCGCGCACCACACGGCATGGCCTAGCCCGAGCGCTTCGCGCTGGCGAACATAGGCGATGGCGCCCGAGGGCATGTCGGTTTTCTTGAGCGCGTCGAGCAGGGCGGTCTTGTTCTTGGCCTTGAGCGTTTCCTCGAGCTGCGGGGCCGCGTCGAAATAGTCTTCGAGCGCGGACTTGCCGCGGGAGGTGACGAAGATGAACTCTTCGATCCCGGCGTCGCGCGCTTCGTCGATGGCGTACTGGATCAGCGGCCTGTCCACGAGGGTCATGATTTCCTTGGGGATGGACTTGGTTGCGGGCAGGAACCGCGTGCCGAGCCCGGCGACCGGAAAGACTGCCTTGGATACCTTGCGTGTCATGGCCTGACCTTTTTACCCTTTACGTCTAAAGCAGCGCGATCTTGCGTCGGGCTGCATGGAATTGCAACGGCAGTACTTTCCGCCACGGCACCGGTTACGGGGCTGGCGCGCGCGTCAGACCGCACCCGGCACATCCGCGAGGATCGCTTCGATGCGGGCGACATCCGCGGGATTGTTGAGTTCCCAGAAGCTGCGCCCGCGCGCCGCGACCTCGACGCAATGGACGGAGCAGCCGTTTTCCATGAAGCGGAGCTGTTCGAGCCCTTCGAGCCGTTCCAGCGGTCCTTCGGGCAGGGCGCGGTAGGCGCGCAGCGCGTCCGGGCGATAGGCGTAGACACCGACATGGTGGAAGACGGGCGTGTCCGCGTCGTCGGGATAGTCGCGCCCGGTGTAGGGGATGACTTCCTTGGAGAAATAGAGCGCGCGGCTGTCCGTGCCGAAGACGGCGGTGGTGCCGCCGACGCGCCCCGCCGCGCGGTCGTCGCGGAAGCCGCGCAGGGCGCGCCCGTCGCAGCGCAGGACCGGCGTGGCCACCTGCGCGTCGGGGTTGGCGCGCAGGGCTGCGACCAGGTCCTCGACGAACCATGGCGGGGTGAGCGGGGCGTCGCCCTGGAGGTTCACGACGATCTCGGTCACGACATCGAGCCGGTCGATAAGGTCCGCGCAACGTTCCGTGCCGTTGGCGCAGGCGGGGTCGGTCATGGCCACCTCGGCCCCGAAGCCGCGGGCGGCCTCGGCGATGCGGTCGTCGTCGGTGGCCACCACCACCCGATCCGCGCCCTGCACCGACATCGCGGCACGCCACGACCGTTCGATCAGGGTCCGGGCCACCCCGTCCGGCCCGCGCAGCGGCACCAGCGGCTTGCCCGGATAGCGGGTGGAGGCGTAGCGCGCCGGGATGGCGATCAGGACGCTCATGCCGGTTTCAGCGCTACGCCCGGTGCGTGGGCGATGAAGAACGGGTTCTCGTAGCCCGGCTTGCCATAGGTCAGCGGGGTGTGATCGTCGAAGCGCACTGTCGTGCCCCCTGCCCCGCGCAGCACGGCATCGCCCGCGGCGGTATCCCATTCCATCGTGCGCCCGAGGCGCGGATAGAGATCGGCTTCCCCGGTGGCGACGAGGCAGAGCTTCAGCGAGGATCCGGCGCTGGTCATGTCGCGCACGGCGTACTTGCCGATATAGGCGTCGGTGGCAGCGTCCCGGTGGCTTTTCGATGCCACCACCATCAGCGCGTCATTGTCGGGCGTGCCGACCTGCACCGGGCGGGTGGCGCCGGGCGTGTCGGGGTCGAAGGGGCCCGTTTCCTCCACCGTGCGGCCATCGGCGCGGGTGTAGAACAGCCTGTCCTTCGCGGGCGCGTAGACCACGCCGCGGATCGGTGTGCCGTTTTCCACATAGGCGATGTTCACGGTAAAATCGCCGCGGCGCTGGACGAATTCCTTGGTGCCGTCCAGCGGATCGACGATCAGGAAGCTGTCCGCTGTCTGGCCGTGGGTGCCCGCCTGTTCCTCGGTCACGAGCAGGACATCGGGAAAGGCCGCGCGCAGGCCGGTGGAGATATGGGCGTCAGCACGTTCGTCCGCCTCGGTCACCGGGCTGTCGTCGCCCTTGGCGCGGACTTCGAAATCGGAGCTGCGATAGACCTCGAGGATGAGCGCACCGGCTTCGATCGCCAACCGGCGCATCACGCCTTCGAGCTTGGCATGATCCATCTTCACCCCCGTATCACCGACACACGCGCCGCGATGCTGCGGCTGCACACATGCCAGCTTCATACGCGGGATGGGGTCATGTGACAATGCGCAAGGTAAGGTTGATCCGCCCGCCCTTCGGCAGAAGCGCGCTGGTGCCGAAACGGATGCGGTCGATCCCGTGATAGGCCATACGCCCCGGCCCCGCGAGCACGACGACATCGCCGGACCGCAGCCAGACCGACCGGGTCGGCCCGCCGCGCGTCGTGCCGCCGACCCGGAAAAGCGCATCGTCGCCCAGGCTGACGGACAGCACCGGCTGGGTCAGGTCGGCCTCGTCCCGGTCCTGGTGCAGGCCCATGCGCGCGCCTTCGGTATAGAAGTTCACGAGACAGCAATCGGGGTCGCGGGACGCGGGCAGCAGGTCACGCCACAGCGCGAGCAGCCGTGCGGGAATCGGCGGCCAGTCCACGCCCGACGGGTGGCGCGGGTCGTAGCGATAGCCCGCCCGGTCAGACACCCAGCCGCAGCGCCCTGCGGATGTCATGCGCACCGACATCGGCTTTCCGCGCGGCGTCGTCGGCGTGAAGAACGGTGCGGCGGCCGCCACGGCGCGCAGATCCGCCACGAGTGCGGCCTGTTCGTCCGGTGCGATCCGGCCCGGATGCACCTGCACACCGTTCAGATCGAGCGGCCGGCCCGCGCCATCCGCGCCCGAAAATGTCGGTTTTGTCGCCAAATCCGCGTTTCCCCCGTTCTTGCAGGCCCCAGACCCCGCGCTTATATACCCCGCAGTCCGCCGGAGACATCCGGCACAGTCAACAGCCACGGGATAGGGGACGGCGCCGCAGTCGGGCCATCCCCGCAATCGCCAAGGAAAGGTAAGCCATGGGCAAAGTCATCGGTATCGACCTCGGGACCACGAACTCCTGCGTCGCCATCATGGATGGGTCGCAAGGCCGGGTCATCGAGAATTCAGAAGGCGCGCGTACAACGCCCTCCATCGTCGCCTTCACGGAAAACGAACGCCTGGTCGGCCAGCCCGCCAAGCGCCAGGCCGTCACCAACCCCGACAACACCATCTTTGCCGTCAAGCGCCTGATCGGGCGCCGTTTCGACGACAGCGACATCGCCAAGGACAAGAAGAACCTGCCCTTCACGGTCGTCGATGGTGGCAATGGCGACGCATGGGTCGAAGCCCGCGGCGAGAAATATTCGCCCAGCCAGATTTCCGCGTTCATCCTCGGCAAGATGAAGGAAACCGCCGAAAGCTATCTTGGCGAGGAAGTGACGCAGGCCGTCATCACCGTGCCCGCCTATTTCAACGACGCCCAGCGGCAGGCGACCAAGGACGCGGGCAAGATCGCGGGCCTCGAGGTGCTGCGGATCATCAACGAACCGACCGCGGCCGCGCTGGCCTACGGGCTCGACAAGAAAGAGGCCAAGACGATCGCCGTCTATGACCTTGGCGGCGGCACGTTCGACGTGACCATCCTGGAAATCGACGACGGGCTGTTCGAGGTGAAGTCCACCAACGGGGACACGTTCCTTGGCGGTGAAGACTTCGACATGCGGATCGTCAACTACCTCGCCGGCGAGTTCAAGAAAGAGCACGGCGTGGACCTGACGCAGGACAAGATGGCCCTGCAGCGGCTGAAGGAAGCCGCCGAGAAGGCCAAGATCGAACTCTCCTCGGCCAGCCAGACGGAAATCAACCAGCCGTTCATCTCGATGGGCAGCAACGGTCAGCCGCTGCACATGGTCATGAAACTGACCCGCGCCAAGCTGGAAAGCCTTGTGGGCGATCTCATCAAGGCGTCGATCAAGCCGTGCCAGGCGGCGCTGAAGGATGCGGGCCTGTCCGTGGGCGATATCGACGAGGTGGTCCTGGTCGGCGGCATGACGCGCATGCCCAAGGTGATGGAAGAGGTCACAAAGTTCTTCGGCAAGGAACCGCACAAGGGCGTCAACCCGGACGAAGTCGTGGCGCTGGGTGCGGCGATCCAGGCGGGTGTGCTGCAGGGCGACGTGAAGGACGTGGTCCTGCTCGACGTGACGCCGCTGAGCCTTGGCATCGAGACTCTGGGCGGGGTGTTCACGCGCCTGATCGACCGCAACACGACGATCCCCACGAAGAAATCGCAGATCTTCTCCACCGCCGAGGACAACCAGTCGGCCGTGACGATCCGCGTTTTCCAGGGGGAGCGCGAGATGGCGTCGGACAACAAGATGCTGGCCCAGTTCAACCTTGAACAGATTCCGCCCGCACCGCGCGGCATGCCGCAGATCGAGGTGACCTTCGACATCAACGCCGACGGCATCGTGTCGGTCAGCGCGAAGGACAAGGGCACCGGCAAGGAGCAGAAGATCACGATCCAGGCGTCGGGCGGCCTGACCGAGGACGAGATCGAACAGATGGTCAAGGACGCGGAGGCCAATGCCGAGGCGGACAAGTCCCGCAAGGAGCTGGTGGAAGCCCGCAACCAGGCCGAAAGCCTGATCCATTCGACCAAGAAGTCGCTCGAAGAGCATGGCGACAAGGTCGATCCGACCACGGTCGAGGCGATCGAGTTCGCCATCACGGCGCTGGAAGAAGCGCTGGAGAAGGACGACGCGGCCAAGATCAAGTCCGGCATCCAGAACGTCATGGAAGCGTCCATGAAGCTGGGCGAAGCGATCTACAAGGCGCAGACCGCCGAGGGCGGATCGGACGGCGATGACGATGGCGACGGCCCGAACGGGTCGGACGAGGACATCGTGGATGCCGATTTCGAAGACCTCGGCGAGGACAAGCGCGCCTCCTGAGCGCGGTGACATGGGGGGACCGGTTCCGGTGCGCGTTGCCGGGGCCGGTCCCTTGCATTTCCAAGGGGACACCCGCGAATGGCGAAACGTGACTATTACGACATCCTGGGCGTGGCGCGCGGCGCATCGCCGGATGACATCAAGAAGGCCTATCGCCAGAAGGCCAAGGAATTCCATCCGGACCGCAACGCCGACAACCCGGATGCGGAGCCGAAGTTCAAGGAAGCCAACGAAGCCTACGAGGTTCTGAAGGACGCCGACAAGAAGGCGGCCTATGACCGGTTCGGCCATGCGGCCTTCGAAGGCGGCACGGGGGGCGGCCCGCGCGGCGGCGGCGGCGCGGGGCAGGCGGATTTCGCCTCGGCCTTTTCCGACGTGTTCGACGATCTCTTCGGCGATTTCATGGGCGGCAACGGGCGCGGCGGTGCCCGGCAGCGCGCGGCGCGCGGATCGGATCTGCGCTACAACCTGCGCATCTCGCTCGAAGACGCCTATCGCGGCTTGCAGAAGACGATCAACGTGCCCTCTGCCGTGGCCTGCGGGTCGTGCAACGGCACGGGCGCCGAGGGCGGATCGGAACCCGTCACCTGCCCGACCTGTTCGGGTATGGGCAAGGTGCGCGCGCAGCAGGGTTTCTTCACGGTGGAACGCACCTGCCCGACCTGTTCGGGGCTGGGCCAGATCATCAAGAACCCCTGCGGCGCCTGCCGCGGCACGGGCCGGGTCGAAAAGGACCGCGCGCTGTCGGTGAACATCCCAGCGGGCGTGGAAACCGGCACGCGCATCCGGCTGGCGGGCGAAGGCGAAGCGGGCATGCGCGGCGGGCCGACAGGGGACTTGTACATCTTCATCGACGTGGCGGACCATGCGCTGTTCCAGCGTGACGGCGTCAACCTGTTCTGCCGGGTGCCCGTCGCGATGACGACCGCGGCACTGGGCGGCGACGTGGAGGTGCCGACCATCGACGGCGGGCGCGCGCGGGTGAAGGTGCCGGCGGGCAGCCAGTCGGGCCGCCAGATGCGCCTGCGCGGCAAGGGCATGCCCGCCCTGCGCGGCGGCGGCACGGGCGACATGTTCATCGAGATGGCGGTGGAAACCCCCGTGAACCTGACCGGCAAGCAGAAGGAACTGCTGCGCCAGTTCGAGGCGGAATCGGGCGACAACCATCCCGAGGGCGACAGTTTCTTCACCAAGGTGAAGGGCTTCTGGGACAGCATGAAAAGCTGACCTGCGCGGCCTCGGTCAGCGCAAGTTAACGCGAAATTTAGACAGTTTGCGGAGGGTGACGGGATGAACGATCCCGGTGCCTTCCGCGAACCGTTGCTGCCCCTGTTCGAGGGGCAGGAATTCATCTCGACCGATCCCAAGGGGCGCAAGCTGCCGTCCTATATCAAGGATCACCGCAGAAGGCTGCGCGACCGGTTCCTGGCGGGCGGTGCGGCGGCGATGCCCGATTACGAATTGCTGGAACTGGTGCTCTTCCGGGCGCTGCCGCGCTGCGACGTGAAGCCGGTGGCGCGGCGGCTGATCGAGGCGTTCGGCGATTTCGGACGGGTCTGCGCCGCCCCGCGTGACCGGCTGATGAAGGTGCGCGGCGTCGGCGACGCGGTCGTGCTGGAACTGAAGATCGTGGAAGCCGCGTCGCACAGGCTGGCGCGGGCGCGGGTGATGCAGAAACCCGTGATTTCAAGCTGGGACGCAGTGCTGGACTATTGCCACACGACCATGGCGCATCTGGAGCTGGAACAGTTCCGGGTGCTGTATCTCGATCGCAAGAACGTCCTGATCGCGGACGAGGAACAGGCGCGCGGCACCGTGGACCATGTGCCCGTCTATCCGCGCGAGGTGGTCAAGCGCGCGCTGGAACTGAACGCCTCGGCGCTGATCCTCGTGCACAACCATCCGTCGGGCGACCCGACGCCATCGGACGCGGACATCACCATGACCGAGAAGATCCGGCAAGCGGCATCGGTCATGGGCATCAGCCTGCACGATCATCTGATCATAGGCAAATCGCGGGAACTGAGCTTCCGCACGATGGGCTATCTGGACGGGGCATGACCCCTGCCCGCCCCCGTCAGCGCAACTGGTTCAGCAGGGCCGCCGAGGCATAGCCATCCGGCACCAGCCCTGCGGCCTGCTGAAAGCGGCGGATCGCGGCGATTGTGTCGGGGCCGACCTTGCCGTCGATGCCGTTCGTGGAAAAGCCGCGCGCGGTCAGGCGGCGCTGCATGTCGCGCTTTTCCTCTGCGCTCAGCGCGCGGTCGCCGCGTGGCCACGACTGTTGGAACGCGGCCCCGCCGCCGATGCGGTCGCCAAGATGCCCGACCGCGAGCGCGTAGCTCGTGGACGAATTGTAGCGCTTGATGACGTCGAAATTTCCGAAGGTCAGGAAGGCCGGGCCGCGCGCGCCCGCAGGCAGCAGCAGGCTGGCCTGCCCATGATCCGGCAGCGCGCCGCCGCCCGCGCCGCGCACACCCAGCCGCGACCACGCGGCGACGGATTTCGCACCCGCGCCCGCCAGCGCATAATCGAACCCCTGCGGCAGCCGCACCTCCACGCCCCAAGGCTGTCCGCTGGTCCAGCCCGCGTCACGCAGATAGGCGGCGGTGGAGGCAAGCGCGTCGGACGGATCGTCCCCCCAGATGTCGCGTCGCCCGTCGCCGGTGAAATCCACCGCATGGGCGAGGTAGGAGGACGGCATGAACTGCGTGTGCCCCATCGCCCCGGCCCAGCTTCCCCGCATCCCGCGCGGCGCGGTATCCCCCGCCGCGACGATCCGCAGGGCGGCCATTAATTCGGCTTCGAAGAAATCCCCCCGCCGCCCGTCATAGGCCAGCGTCGCCAGCGCCGCGATCGTGTCGGTGTTGCCCTTGAAGCCGCCATAAGCGCTTTCCAGCCCCCAGATGGCGACGACGGTTTCCTTTTCCACGCCGTAACGCCGTTCGATCCGGTCGAGCGTCGCGCCGTGGCGCGCGGCCATGGACCGGCCCGTGCCGATGCGGTCCGCCGACACCGCGCTGTCGAGATAGTCCCAAAGCTGCTTGCTGAATTCGGACTGGTTGCGGTCGAGATCCACGATCCGGTCGTCGTAGCGGATGCCGGTCAGCGCGTCGCGGACGACCTCGAACGGGATGCCCTGCCGCTGCGCGCGGCGGGCGAAATCCTGCACCCAGTCGTTGAACCCGGCAGGGCCGAGGGACGCGCGCTGCACGGTTTCTGGCGCCGTGGCCGGGCGCAGCGCGGGGCGCGGCGAGATCTGCGCGGCCTGGCTGACCGCGACGCGCGCGTCGGGCCGTGGTGTCGGGGTCTGGGCCAGCGCCGGCAGAGCGGGCGCGGCAAGGGTCAGGCTGAGGGCGATCAGAACGGGGCGCATCGGGATTCTCCTGCTCGGGGACGGCGCATTGACCGGGGCCTTTGCGGCCCTCGTTATCGCGCAGGATAGCCGAAGCCGGGCCTTCGGCCTAGGGGTCAGCTGCGGCTGCGCTGAACCTTGCGCTTCACTTTCGCGGCCTTGGCCTTGGCTTTTGCGGGTTTGCGCCGGGGCGGGGCCCCCCTGCGCATGCCACGCCCGCCACCGCGCGGCATGGCCTGTCCCTCGACCTCCAGCAATTCGAGGATCACGCCACCCGTCACCGGCGCGGCCTCGGCCAGTTTCACCGTCACGACCTGGCCCATGCTCAGCGTGCGCCCGCTGTCGGACCCCATCAGGGTCTGTGTCTTGGCGTCGAAATGGAAGAATTCCGCCCCCAGCGTGCGCACAGGCACCAGGCCGTCCGCGCCGCTGTCGTCGAGCTTCACGAACAGCCCGAAGCGGGTGACGCCGGATATGCGGCCTGTCATCTCGTCGCCCACCCGTTCCGACAGGTATGCGGCTAGGTAACGGTCGGTCGTGTCGCGTTCGGCCAGCATCGAGCGGCGCTCGGTGTCGGAGATGTGCTTCGCCGTCGCCTCCAGCCGGTCGATATCGTCTGCCGACAGCCCGCCCTTGCCCCAGCCATGGGCCGAAATCAGCGCGCGGTGGACCAGCAGGTCCGCATAGCGCCGGATGGGCGAGGTGAAATGCGCGTACTGGCGCAGGGCCAGCCCGAAATGGCTGAAATTCTCGTGCGAATAATAGGCCTGCGTCATCGATCGCAGGGTCGAGATGTTGATGAGTTCGGCGTCGGCGGTGCCGGCGGCCTGCGCCAGCAGGCGGTTGAGATGCCGGGTCTGGAGCACCTGCCCCTTGGCCAGCGTCAGCCCGGCGGCCTGTGCGACCTCGCGCAGCGCATCGAGCTTGTCGGGGCTCGGTTCCTCGTGCACGCGGTAGAGGAGCGGGCTGCGCTTGGCATCCAGCGTCTCGGCGGCGCAGACATTGGCCAGCACCATGCATTCCTCGATCAGCCGGTGCGCGTCGAAGCGGGGCCGAAACGCGACGGACGTGACCTTGCCATCCTCGGACAGTTCGATACGCCGTTCGGGCAGGTCGAGATCCAGCGGCTGGCGCCGGTCGCGCGCGGATTTGAGCGCGGCATAGGCGGCATAGAGCGGGCGGATCACGGTATCGAGCAGGGGCGCGGCGCGGTCCGAGGGCGTGCCGTCGATCGCTTCCTGCGCCTCTTCATAGGTCAGTGACGCGGCGGAGCGCATGATCCCGCGCACGAAACGATGGTCGATCTTGTCGCCCGTCTCCGTGATGCGGATGCGCACGGCGAGGCAGGGGCGCGGCACCCCTTCGTGCAGCGAGCAGAGGTCGCCGGACAGCCGGTCGGGCAGCATCGGCACCACGCGGTCGGGAAAGTAACTGGAATTGCCGCGCTTGCGCGCCTCCCGGTCCAGAAGCGATCCCGGAGTGACGTAATGGGCGACATCGGCGATGGCGACCCAGATGACATGTCCGCCCGGGTTGTCGGGCGCGTCGTCCGGCAGGGCCAGCACGGCGTCGTCATGGTCCCGCGCGTCCGCCGGGTCGATGGTCACGAAGGGCAGGTCACGCAGATCCTCGCGCCCCGACAGGCCCGCGGGG
Source organism: Meridianimarinicoccus zhengii (assembly GCF_003254465.1). Taxonomy (GTDB): domain Bacteria; phylum Pseudomonadota; class Alphaproteobacteria; order Rhodobacterales; family Rhodobacteraceae; genus Meridianimarinicoccus; species Meridianimarinicoccus zhengii. The sequence goes on along the minus strand of NZ_QDFI01000001.1, from coordinate 58,966 downwards.
CGGGCACGGTCGGCCTCGGCCAGAACGTCGTCGGGGAAGGCGTCGGGGATTCCATGTTCGTGGATCGCGATGAGCGACACCGCGCGGGGGGCGGTCGGGTCGCCCAGCCGTGCGACCACACGCGCATTGGGCAGACCGAAGCGCACCCGCGGCCCCGCGAGCTCCCCTTCGACCAGTTCGCCGTCACGGGCATGGCCGGTCTGGCCTGCCTGAACGATCCATTCCTTGTCGGCCTTCTTGTCGATCGGCACGATCCGCCCGCCTTCGGACCCTTCGCGGAAGATACCGAGGATGCGGCGCGGTGTGACGGCGATGCGACGGATCAGCCGGGCCTCGTAGGTATAGTCGTCGAGCCCCACATGGGTCAGCCGCGCAAGGATGCGGTCGCCGCCGCCCAGCGCCGGTTCGGCCGGGCGCTGGATCACCAGCACGCGTGGCGCCGCGTCGGCGTCGCCGTGCCACTCGATGGGCCTGGCATAGAGATCGCCATCGGGGCCGGGCGGGATCACCTCCAGCACGGAAACGGGCGGCAGGCGGTCGGGATCGCGATAGGTCTTGCGCCGCTTTTCCAGATGGCCATCCGCCTCCAGTCCGCGCAGGACGGCCTTGAGCGGTATGCGGTCCGCGCCCTTGATCCCGAAGGCCCGGGCAATGTCGCGTTTGGAAGTCTGGGTCGGGTGGTCCGAGATCCAGGCAAGGATCTCGTCCCTGGTGGGGATACGTGCCATGGCCCGGACCTAGCACGGGTGCCGGGGCGCGTCATGCGCGAAAGCGGCATCGCGGCGCCGGTCCCGGCACGGGATGTGCAACCCGGGGCTGCCCCCTATCGGCTTGCGGCAACAGGCGGGAGCCTTGCGCCCGGCCTATGTCTCTTGCGCGAAATATGACGCCAGCACCCGGCCGTAGACAGCCTTGAGCGCATGGATTTGCGCGACATCCACGTGTTCGTCAACCTGGTGCATGGACGACCCCACCAGCCCGAATTCCACCACCGGGCAATGGGTGCGCACGAAACGCGCGTCCGACGTGCCGCCCGACGTGGACAGGACCGGCGTCACGCCCGTCTCGGCCGTGACCGCCCGCGCCACGAGATCGCTGAGCGGGCCGGGCGGCGTGATGAAGCTTTCGCCCGAGACCTTGATCTCCAGCCCGATCTCGATGTCGAAATCGGCGCTGACGCGCGCGGCCTCGGCCCGGAGCCAGTCGGACACGCTATCGGACGTGTGCGCATCGTTGAACCTGATGTTCACCGTCGCGCGGGCCTGCGCCGGAATCACGTTGTTCGCGGGGTTTCCCACGTCGAAGGTCGTCACCGCCAGCGTGGAGGCGTCAAAATGTTCGGTCCCGCCGTCCAGCTCCGCCGAAGCGAGCCGGTCCACCAGCCGCGCGAGCGCCGGCACCGGGTTCCGGGCGCGATGGGGATAAGCCGCATGGCCCTGCACGCCCGTCGCCGTGATCCACGCGGTCATCGACCCGCGGCGCCCGATCTTCATCATGTCGCCGAAACGGTCCGGGCAGGTCGGCTCCCCCACGAGGCAGGCTGACATCGCCTCCCCCGCGCCCGCCATCCAGTCGAGGATCGCTGCCGTGCCGTCCACGGCATCGCCTTCCTCATCCCCGGTGATGGCAAGGATCACGGCGCCATCGGGCGGCGTGTCGCGCACGAAGTCCACCGCCGCCGCGACGAAAGCCGCGACCCCCGATTTCATGTCGCAGGCCCCGCGCCCGAACATCCGGCCATCGCGGATCTCCGCCCCGAACGGGTCGCAGGACCATGCGGCGCGGTCACCCACCGGAACCACGTCCGTATGACCGTTGAAGCCGAAGGTGTGCGGATGGCACTTCGCACCCCAGCGGGCGAAAAGGTTGGCGATCCCGTTCCGGTCGCAGCGGGTGCAGGCGAACCCCGCGTCGGTCAGCAACCGTTCCAGCAGCACCAGCACGCCGCCTTCGCCGGGCGTGACCGACTGGCAGCGGATCAGCCGGGCGGTCAGGTCCGCGGGGTCGAGAGGCACACGTGTCATGGCAGGCTCAGTTCGGGTCCACATCGGTAAAGAACGGCGTCATCTGCGCCACGATCACCGCGTTCTCGTCGCGCGCCCGGTCCATCAGGTCGCGCTCGTCGGCGTCGATATCGTGGCCCTCGGCCAGCCGTTCCGCCAGTGTGCCGTAGCCCGTGACATCGAGCGGCGCGAGCCCCGCCTGCTTCAGGACCGCCACCGTTTCGCGCACGGCCTCGGCTTCGTCCTCGCCTGCGGCATAACACATGAGCGCCGCCCCGGTGGCCCCGTCTGGCAGCCCGTCCCCGTCCTTGCGGCCGACCTGAACCAGCAACGTGTAGACGGGGTCGCCTGCGGATGTGTCGGCCTTTCCGGACATGGTGCCACTCCGTTCGCGCTGGGTCAGTCGCGCAGCAATTCGTTGATGGAGGTCTTGGCGCGGGTCTGGGCGTCCACGCGTTTCACGATCACCGCGCAGTAGAGGTTCACGCCGTTCTTCGACGGCATCGAGCCCGACACCACCACCGACCCCGAGGGCACTTCGCCGAAGGTCACTTCGCCGGTTTCGCGGTCCACGATCTTGGTCGACTTGCCGATGAACACGCCCATGCCCAGCACCGAGCCTTCGCGGACGATGCAGCCTTCGACCACTTCGGACCGGGCCCCGATGAAGCAGTGATCCTCGATGATGGTCGGACCCGCCTGCATGGGTTCCAGCACGCCGCCGATGCCAACGCCGCCCGACAGGTGCACGTTCTTGCCGATCTGCGCGCAGCTGCCCACGGTCGCCCATGTATCCACCATGGTGCCGCTGTCCACATAGGCGCCGAGGTTCACGAAGGACGGCATCAGCACGACGCCCGGCGCGATATAGGCGGACTTGCGCACGACACAGTTGGGCACGGCGCGGAACCCGGCTTCCTTCCAGTCCTTCTTCTTCCAGTCGGCGAACTTGCTGTCCACCTTGTCCCACCAGCCGCCGCCCTGCGGGCCGCCGCTGTGCTTTTCCATGTCCTTGATGCGGAATCCCAGCAGCACGGCCTTCTTCGCCCACTGGTTGACGTGCCACTGCCCGTCATCGCGCGGTTCGGCCACGCGCAGCGCACCGCTGTCCAGTGCCTCCAACGTCGCCTCGATCGCGTCGCGCGTGTCGCCCTTGGTGTCGGGCGTGATCGTATCGCGGACCTCCCACGCGGCTTCGATGGCGGTTTCCAGCGCGGCGTTGTCGGTGTCGGTCCTGGGGGCGGTCATGACGGCGGTTTCCTCTGGTTTGCGGCTTCCGGAGCCTATAGTCCGGAGGGAACCGCCACGCAATGCCACCAACCGGAGGCCCGCCCATGACAGCGCCGCGCAGGCCCGATGCCGCCCATCCGCTGCCCGATGCGCGGGACGATATCGAACGTGCGCGTCATGTCCCGCAGACCCCGCAGACCCTGTCGCCGACCCACCGGCTTGCCTTTGCCGATCCGGATTTCCTGGCGCGGCAGGACATGCGCCCGGTGCGGCTGCAACTGGAACTGCTCAAGGCCGAGGTGACGCTGGCCGAGGCCGGGATCAATTCGACCGTGGTGATGTTCGGCGGCGCACGCATCCCGGCGCCGAAGGACGCGGCGGGCGCCCATCCGGGGCTTGCCGCGCTGTCGCCCTATTACGACGCCGCGCGCGCCTTTTCGCGTGGCGTGACGGAACGCAGCATCGCGGCGGGCGGCACGGACAACGTGATCGTCACCGGCGGCGGTCCTGGCGTGATGGAGGCGGGCAACCTGGGTGCCGCGGATGCAAACGGCGTATCCATCGGGCTGAACATCGTGCTGCCCCATGAACAGGCCCCGAACCTGCACGTGACGCCCGCGCTGTCCTTCAACTTCCACTATTTCGCCGTGCGCAAGATGCACTTCTTGATGCGCGCCAACGCGATCACGGTGTTTCCGGGCGGCTTCGGCACGCTCGACGAGCTGTTCGAGGCGCTGACCCTGATCCAGACGGGCCGCATGGCGCGGGTGCCGATCCTGCTGTTCGGCACGGAATTCTGGCAGCGCATCGTCAACTGGGACGCGCTGGCCGACAGCGGCACGATCTACCGCGAGGACCTTGGCCTGTTCCGCTTCGTGGACACAGCCGACGCAGCGCTTGCGGCGCTTGACGAAGGCGGCGTGTTCGGCTGACGTGAAACCCCTGTCAGGCGTAGACGCTTTCGCGGCCGAAATGCACGACCAGCAGGTAATAGAACACGGCCCGCAGCTTGCGCCGCTCTGACGCGCCATAGGTTTCGGTGGCGGCCGCGATCCCGGCATCGAGTTCCGGACCGTCGGGCAGGCCCAGCTTGCCCATCAGGAAGTTCTTCCGGATGCGCGCCAGTTCCTCGGGGTCTGAACTGGCCACAGTGTTGCTGTCGGCATTGTAGATCACCGGCCCCAGCCCGATGGTGACCTTGGTAAGCAGGTCCATGTCGGGCGTCACGCCGCATTTCTGTTCAAGGTCCTGCGCATATTGCGCGATCAGGTCGTCCCGCTTGCCCATCGTCTCTGCCCCTCGCCCTGCATGGTTCCCCGACGTCAGAACAGCACGGTTCGACACATCTGCCAAGCCCGCACGCGCGGTCACGCCCCGATCAAGGCTGCGTGACGGGATGCGCAGGGCGATTGCCCGGACCGCGCAAGCGGATCATGCTGCCTCCAACGGAGGTGCATCATGCGACGGATAGAGACCCTCAAGATACTGATGCTCGCGCTGGCGATCGTCGCGGGGCTGGGCATGCGCGGCGCGCAAGCGCAGGAACAGGAAGGTTCCGCACTTGTCGCGGGCGGCTGCTTCTGGTGCGTGGAGGCGGATTTCGAGAAGATCCCCGGCATCACCGAGGCCGTGTCGGGCTTTGCCGGTGGCACAGTCGAGAACCCGACCTATCGGGAGGTGACGCGCGGCGGCACCGGCCATCTGGAGGCGGTGATGATCCGCTACGACCCGTCGGTGATCGGCTACCGCGAGGTCCTCGACATCTTCCTGCGGTCCATCGACCCGCTCGACGATGGCGGACAGTTCTGCGACCGCGGCCACAGCTACAGCCCCGCCATCTTCGCGCTGGACGACGCACAAGCCCGCATCGCCGAGGCGGCACTTGCGGGCGCCGCCGCGGATCTGGGGCGCGGGTCGCTGAAAGTGCCGCTGCGCGAGGCGGCGCCATTCTATCCTGCGGACGCGTATCACCAAGACTACTACAAGTCCGACGACCTCATCATCAGCCGCTTCGGCCCGATTTCCAAGGCCAACGCCTATGTCCGCTACCGCGATGCCTGCGGGCGCGACCGGCGCATCCGCGCCGTCTGGGGCGACGCGGCGCTTCCGGGCGAGGCGCTGGTGAACTGACCGGCCGGGGCGGTCAGCCCGCGTTGGCCGCCGCAAGCACCGCCATGTTGAGGATGTCGGTTTCCGACGCGCCCGTGCTGCACAACTGGATGGGCTTGCGTACACCGGACAGAATCGGTCCGATCACCGTGGCGCCCGCCATTTCCTGCATCAGCTTGACCGAGATCGATGCCGAATGGCGCGCGGGCACGACAAGGATGTTCGCCGGGCCGGTCAGGCGCGAGAATGGATAGGCTTTTGCCGCGTCCGCGTTCAGGGCCACGTCCACGGTCATCTCGCCCTCGAACTCGAAATCGACACCGCGCTGTTCCAGTATCAGCGGCGCACGGTGCATCTTGCTCGCGCGCTCCGACACCGGGTAACCGAAGGTGGAGAAGCTGACGAAGGCCACGCGCGGTTCCAGCCCCAGCGACCGGGCGACGGCGGCGGCGCCTTCGGCGATGTTGGCAAGGTCTTCCTCGTCGGGCCATTCATGCACCAGCGTGTCCGCGATCATCACGATCCGCCCGTTGTGCAGCAGTGCCGTCACCCCGACCGCGCCGTGGGCACTGTCGGCGTCGAAGACGTGGTTGATCTGTTCCATCACATGGGCGGATTTGCGGGTCGCACCCGTCACCATCGCGTCGCCATGCCCATGGGCCAGCATCAGCGCCGAGAACACGTGCCGGTCACGCGCCGCGAGCCGGTGGATATCGGCGGCATCGAACCCGCGCCGCTGGAGCCGGTCGTAGAGAAACGTCTTGTAGGTTTCCAGGTGCTGGGTGTTCGCCGCGTTGATGACCCGCAATTCGCGCACGGCGTCGGCCAGACCGGCGGCATCCAGCTTGGCCTTCACGTCGGCCTCGCGCCCCACGACGATCGCCTTGCCCAAGCCCGACCGCTGGTAGGACACGGCGGCGCGCAGCACGCGGATATCGTCGCCTTCGGCGAAGATCATCTGCGCCTGCGCCTGCCGCGCGCGGGCGTGGAGACCTTCGAGCACGGACGCGGTGGGATCCATCCGCGCCTTCAGGCTGGTCGTGTAGCCTTCCATGTCGATGATCGGGCGGCGCGCGACGCCCGTGTCCATGCCCGCCTTCGCCACGGCGGGCGGGATGCGCCAGATCAGCCGGGGGTCGAAGGGCGTGGGGATGATGTAGTCGCGCCCAAAGCTCAGCTTGCGCCCATAGGCGACAGCGACCTCGTCAGGCACGTCCTCGCGCGCCAGTGCCGCGAGTGCCTCGGCGCAGGCGATCTTCATCTCGTCGTTGATGGCGCGCGCGTTCACGTCCAGCGCCCCGCGAAACAGGTACGGAAAGCCCAGCACGTTGTTGACCTGGTTGGGGTAATCCGAACGCCCCGTGGCCACGATCGCATCGAGCCGCACCGCGTGCGCCTCTTCCGGGGTGATCTCGGGGTCGGGGTTGGCCATGGCGAAGATCACCGGGTTGTCGGCCATGCTGGCCACCATCTCGGACGTCACGGCGCCGCGCACCGACACGCCCAGGAACACATCCGCACCGTTCATCGCCTCTTCCAGCGTGCGCAGATCGGTCCGCGCTGCATGGGCCGATTTCCACTGGTTCATGCCTTCGGTGCGGCCCTGCCAGATCACGCCTTTGGTGTCGCACATGATGCAGTTGTCGTGTTTGGCACCCATGGATTTCAGCAGTTCGAGGCACGCGATCCCCGCCGCCCCCGCGCCGTTCAGCACGATGCGCACATCCTCGATCTTCTTGCCCGACAGGTGCAGCGCGTTGATCAGCCCCGCCGCGCAGATCACGGCCGTGCCGTGCTGGTCGTCGTGGAAGACAGGGATGTCCATCTCTTCCTTCAGGCGCTGTTCGATGATGAAGCACTCGGGCGCCTTGATGTCTTCGAGGTTGATGCCCCCGAAGGTCGGCCCCATCAGCCGCACCGCGCGGCAGAATTCGTCCGCGTCCTCGGTATCCAGTTCGATATCGATGGAGTTGATGTCGGCGAAGCGCTTGAACAGCACCGCCTTGCCTTCCATAACCGGCTTCGACGCCAGCGCGCCAAGGTTCCCAAGCCCCAGCACGGCGGTCCCGTTGGAGATCACGGCGACCATGTTACCCTTGGCTGTGTAGTCATAGGCAGCCTGGGGATCTGCGGCGATGGCTTCGCAGGGCACCGCGACACCGGGGCTGTAGGCGAGGCTGAGGTCGCGCTGGGTGCTCATGGGGACCGTCGCATGAACCCCCAGCTTTCCGGGTGTCGGGTTCAGGTGAAAGGCCAGCGCCTCTTCGGGGGTGATCTTCGCGTTCGACATGGGCCTTGGTCCTCCGTCCCGGTCGGGCTGTCTTACGCGACGCGCCCGGGTGCCTCAACACGCGGCGTGACGGGGTTAGCGTTATCAGGCACGCACGGGCGCGGTGTGGATTTTCGGGTTTTGCGTGGGCCCGGGCTGGACTACACCGCATGGACACCGGCCGCATGAAGGACCCGCCCATGACGCCGATGATGGCGCAATACCTGGAGATCAAGGCCGCGCACCGCCACGCGCTGCTGTTCTACCGAATGGGCGATTTCTACGAGATGTTCTTCGACGATGCCGTTGCCGCCGCCGCGGCGCTCGACATCGCGCTGACGAAACGCGGCCAGCATGACGGTGCGGACATTCCCATGTGCGGCGTCCCGGTCCATGCGGCGGAAAGCTATCTGCTGACGCTGACGCGCAAGGGCTTCGTGGTCGCCATCTGCGAACAGCTTGAAGATCCGGCGGAGGCGAAGAAACGCGGCAGCAAGTCGGTGGTCAAACGCGGCGTGGTGCGGCTGGTCACCCCCGGCACGCTGACCGAGGACACGCTGCTCGATGCGCGGCGGCACAACTACCTTGCCGCTTGGTCGCTGATCCGCGACGCGGGCGCGCTGGCATGGGCGGATATGTCCACGGGCGAGGTGACGGTGACGCCCTGCGCCCCGGCCATGCTCGCACCCACCCTTGCGCGCCTGTCGCCCGCCGAAGTGCTGTGCCTGCCGCCGCAGGACGAGATGCTGCGCGACCTGACGGGTGCGGCGATCACCGCGCTGGCCGCGGGCAGCTTCGACAGTGCCTCGGCCGAGGCGCGGGTTTGCAAGGTCTATGGCGTGGCCTCGCTCGATGCGTTCGGGACGTTCACCCGCCCCGAGGTGTCGGCGCTCGGCGCGCTCGTGGATTACCTCGACCTCACGCAACAGGGAAATCTGCCGCTGTTGCAGCGGCCGCAAAGGGAGGCCGGCGGCGGCGCGATGCAAATCGATGCGGCCACCCGGCGCAACCTCGAGCTGACACAGGCCCTGTCAGGCGGGCGTGACGGTTCGCTGCTGGCCGCCATCGACCGGACCGTGACGGCCAGCGGCGCGCGGCTTATCGACCGGCGGCTGGCGGCACCGTCCTGCGACCTGTCCGAGATCCACGACCGGCACGATGCCGTCGCCCGGCTGGTGGATGACGCACGACTGCGGGACGATCTGCGCGACGCGCTGCGCCGGGTACCCGACATGGAAAGGGCGCTGTCACGGCTGGCGCTGGACCGTGGGGGGCCACGGGACCTGTCAAGCCTGCGCGATGGGTTGGCCCAGGCGGAAGCGGTGGCCCGGCTGCTCGCTTCGACCGACATGGCCGCGCGCCTGACCACGGCGGCGAGCGATCTGACGGGCCATGACGGCTTGCGCGATCTTCTCGACGCCGCGCTGGTCGCCGAACCGCCCCATCTTGCCCGCGACGGCGGTTTCATCGCGCCCGGCCACGACCCGGAACTCGATGCCGCGCGGCGCCTGCGCGACGAGGGTCGTGGTGTCATCGCGGGGATGCAGGCGGATTACGCGGCGAAGGCCGGGGTGCCGTCGCTGAAGATCAAGCACAACAACGTTCTGGGCTATTTCATCGAAACCACGGCCACCCATGCCGCGAAGATGATGGCCCCGCCCCTGTCGGAGACCTTCATCCATCGGCAGACCACGGCCAGCGCCGTGCGGTTCACCACGGTTGAGCTGTCCGATCTCGAACGCCGCATCCTCAGCGCGGGATCCGAGGCGCTTGGCATCGAAAGGCGCCATTTCGACCGGCTGCGCGCTGCCGCCGCCGAACACGCCGCGGGCATCGGGGCCGCGGCCCGCGCACTGGCCGAGATCGATCTCGCCGCGGCCTTCGCCGATCTCGCGGTCGGATCCGACTGGTGCCGCCCGCAGATGGAGGACAGCCGGGCCTTCGACGTGACCGCAGGCCGTCACCCGGTCGTGGAAGCGGCCCTGCGCCGCACCGGCGGCAGTTTTGTCGCCAATGACTGCCGCCTGACAGCGGATGCCGACCGCGCGGCGATCTGCCTGCTGACGGGTCCCAACATGGCCGGCAAGTCGACATGGCTGCGCCAGAACGCCCTAATCGCGCTTCTGGCGCAGGCCGGGGCCTATGTGCCCGCGCAATCGGCGCGGCTGGGGATCGTGTCGCAACTTTTCAGCCGTGTGGGTGCTGCGGACGACCTGGCGCGCGGGCGATCGACCTTCATGGTGGAAATGGTGGAAACCGCCGCAATCCTGAACCAGGCCGACGACCGCGCGCTCGTGATCCTCGACGAGATCGGGCGCGGGACAGCGACCTATGACGGGCTGTCCATCGCCTGGGCCACGCTGGAGCACCTGCATGACGTGAACCGCTGCCGGGCGCTGTTCGCGACCCATTACCACGAACTGACCGCGCTGGCCGACCGCCTGCCGGGTGCCGCGAACGCGACGGTCGCGGTCAAGGAATGGGACGGCGACGTGATCTTCCTGCACGAGGTCCGTCCCGGCGCCGCCGACCGAAGCTACGGCGTGCAGGTCGCGCGGCTGGCCGGCCTGCCCGAGGCTGTTGTCCGCCGCGCCCGCGCAGTGCTCGAACGGCTTGAAGCCGCGGACCGCGCGGGCGGCGCGAAACCGGTGATCGACGATCTGCCGCTTTTCGCGGCGACCCCGCCGCCCGCCGCGCCGAAGCCGCGTTCCGACGGGCTTCGCGACAGACTGGCTGGCGTATCTCCGGACACACTGACGCCACTCGACGCGCTCGCGCTGGTCTACGACCTCAAGACCCTCGCCGGCCGCGGCGACTGACCCCAACCCATCTTCTGTCCGGAAACATCCTCGCGCGAAGCGCATCGCGCGCGGCACGCGTGCCCGGCGTCGTGTGTCTGCGCGGGACGCGCAGGCGCCTTTTGATTACCCCGGTCAGCCCGGATTGGACGACACACCGACCTGCGCGGGGCGCAGCAGCCGGTCGTGCAGCAGGAAGCCCATCGCCATCACCTCGATGATCTCGCCCTGCTTGGTATCCGGCAGCGGGGCTTCGAACATCGCCTGGTGAAGCTGCGGGTCGAACCTGTCGCCCTTCTGCGGCGCAACCTGGGTGATCCCGTGCTTGTTGAAGATGTTCGTCAGCTCGCGCAGAGTCAGCTCCACGCCTTCAAGCAGGGCCTTGTCGTTTTCGCGCTGTTCCGGGCTCGCGGCGGCCAGCGCGCGGGACAGGTTGTCATAGACCGGCAGAAGGTCGCGGGCGAGCTTGCTGCCGCCGTAATTCTCGGCCTCGCGCCGGTCCTTGTCGGCGCGCTTGCGCATGTTCTCGGCGTCGGCCAGCGCGCGCATGAAGCGGTCGCGCATGTCGTCGCGTTCGGCGCGCAGCGTCTCGATCTCTTCGAGCAGGGCCGCGTCCTGCGGCGCGTCATCCGCCTGATCCGACAGCGCGTTGATATCGACGGGCGGCTCGTCACCCACCGAGGACAGGATGTCCTGCAGATCGGTCACGTCCTTCTTCTTCGGGTCCGCCATGTCCACTCCTTCTAACTTCGGTCGGAAATCATCTTCCCGACAAGTTGGGCAGTGTAGTTCACGATGGGCACGATCCGGCCATAGTTCAGCCGGGTCGGCCCGATGACACCCACCGCACCGATGATCTTACGATCCGCGTTCATATATGGGCTCACCACCAGAGAGGAACCGGAAAGTGAGAAAAGCTTGTTCTCGGACCCGATAAAAATGCGCACACCTTCGCCTTCCTCGGTCAACTCGAGGAACTCGGCGATGTCGCGCTTGCGTTCGAGATCGTCGAAAAGGCTGCGGATTCGGGCAAGGTCCTCTTCCGACTGGCTGTCGAGCAGGTTGGAACGGCCGCGCACGATCAGCCGCTCGGTGCCTTCGCCCGCGACCCCGTCCCAGACGGCAAGCCCCGATTCCACCAGCGCGCGGGCCAGCCCGTCGATTTCCTGCCGTCTGCGGCGAATCTCCGTGTCGATCCGGCGGCGGAGATCCGACAACGTGGTGCCCTCGGCCAGCGCATTGAGGAAATTCGCGGCCTCCCGCATCGACGACGGCGTCTGACCGGGCGGCGGGGTGAAAACCCGGTTCTCGACATGCCCGTCCGAGAACACGAGCACGACCAGCGCCCGGTCGGCGGCCAGGCTGACGAACTCGATATGCCGGATCGGCGCCTCGTGCTTCGGAGACAGCACGAGGCTGGCGCCGTGGGTCACGTGGGACAGTGCCGAGCCGATATTGTCGAGCATCGCGCCAACATCGGCACCGTTGTTTCCCAAAGTCGCGTCGATCTTCTCGCGGTCCTGCACGGTCAGGTCATCCACCTCGAGGAACCCGTCCACGAACATGCGCAGGCCCTTTTCCGTGGGGATCCGCCCGGCAGAGATATGCGGGCTACCGAGAAGGCCGAGATATTCCAGATCCTGCATCACGTTGCGGATCGTGGCGGCACTGACCTTTTCCGTCATCTCGCGGCTCAGCGTGCGCGACCCCACCGGATCGCCGCTGTTCAGATATCCTTCGACCACGCGGCGGAACACCTCGCGCGAGCGGTCGTTGAGTCCGTCGATCAAACTGCTGTCTCGTGCCATCGTGACTGTTCCCAACCTGTGGCGCTGCGCGGCAGGGCTTGAACTGCGCCACCGGGCAAAGATAAGGGTCCGCAACCCCAACGCAAGGACACATCATGCGCCCCTCCGGCCGAAAGCTTGACGAACTGCGCCCCGTGACCATCGAAACCGGCGTGACGCGGCATGCCGAAGGATCCTGCCTGATCCGCATGGGCGACACCCATGTTCTCTGCACTGCGACACTGGAAGACCGTGTGCCGCCCTTCCTGAAGAATTCCGGCCTTGGCTGGGTCACGGCGGAATACGGGATGCTGCCGCGCGCCACGCACAGCCGGATGCAGCGCGAGGCCAAGCGCGGCCAGTCCGGGCGCACGCAGGAAATCCAGCGGCTGATCGGCCGGGCCCTGCGGGCGGGGCTCGATCGCGTGTCGCTGGGCGAGCGGCAGATCACCATCGACTGCGACGTGATCCAGGCGGATGGTGGTACGCGCTGCGCGTCGATCACCGGCGGCTGGGTCGCGCTGCGGCTAGCCGTCGACAAGCTGATGAAAGCGCGCGAGATCGTGACCGACCCGCTGACCGACCCCGTGGCGGCGGTAAGCTGCGGGATCTATGCCGGGCAGGCTGTTCTCGATCTGGACTACCCCGAAGACAGCGAAGCCGGGACCGACGGCAATTTCGTGATGACGGGCAGCGGCAAGCTGATCGAGGTGCAGATGTCGGCAGAGGGTGCCACCTTTTCCCGCGAGCAGATGAGCGCGTTGCTGGACCTGGCCGATGCCGGGACACGCGATCTGGTGGCCGCGCAGATGGCAGCGGTGGGCCGATGAGCGTGCCGGGGGCATTGGGCGACCGCGTCGTGATTGCATCGCACAATTCAGGCAAGATCCGTGAAATCGGTGCGCTGATGGCTCCTTATGGAATTGCAGTGCAGTCCGCGGCGGAACTGGGATTTGCTGAACCGGACGAAACCGAAGACACGTTCGCGGGCAATGCCCGGATCAAGGCCCATGCCGCGGCCCGTGCTTCCGGTCTGCCTGCGCTCAGCGACGATAGCGGCATCATGGTCGATGCGCTGGACGGCGCGCCGGGCGTCTATACCGCCGACTGGGCCGAGACCCCGGGGGGACGCGACTTCCCCATGGCCATGAAGAAAGTCTGGGACATGCTGGAGGACCAGGGTGCACCCGAGCCGCGCACCGCGCGGTTCTGCTGCACGCTCTGCGTCGCGTGGCCCGACGGGCGCGACATGCTGTTCGAAGGTACGGTGCCCGGTCGGCTCGTGTGGCCGATGCGTGGCGATCTGGGTTTCGGTTTCGACCCGATCTTCCTTCCCGATGGCGAAACGCAGACCTTCGGCGAGATGGACCCAGCACGCAAGCACGCCATGAGCCATCGCGCCAATGCCTTCGCCAAGCTCAAGGCCGGGCTGCTTGACGGACGCTGACTGGCAGGCGGGCGGCTTCGGGCTGTATGTGCACTGGCCCTTCTGCGCGGCCAAATGCCCTTATTGCGATTTCAACAGCCATGTGACCGCGCATGTGGACCATGGACGCTGGGCTAGGGCGCTTGTGTCCGAATTGCGCCGGAACGCGGCACGGACACCTGATCGGGTGCTGAACACCGTGTTCTTCGGCGGCGGCACGCCAAGCCTGATGGATCCGTCGACGGTCGATGCGATCCTTTTGGAAGCCCGCAGCCTTTGGCCCGCCGCCAACGACATGGAGGTGACGCTGGAAGCCAACCCGACATCCGTCGAGGCGGGGAAATTCCGCGCCTTTCGCGATGCGGGCGTGAACCGGGTGTCGATGGGTGTGCAGGCGCTGAACGACGCGGATCTGCGCCGGCTCGGTCGGCTGCACAGCGCGGAGGAGGCGATGGCCGCCTTTGACGTGGCCCGCAACATTTTCGACCGGGTGAGCTTCGATCTGATCTACGCGCGTCAGGGACAGACCCTAGTCGACTGGCAGGCGGAGCTGCGCCGCGCGCTGGCGCTGGCCGTGGATCACCTGTCGCTCTACCAGTTGACGATCGAGCCGGGGACGGCTTTCGGTGATCGCCACGCGCGGGGCGGCCTGCGGGACCTGCCCGATGACGACATCGCGGCCGACATGTACGATGCCACGCAGGAAATCTGCGAAAGTCATGGCATGCCAGCCTATGAAGTGTCCAACCACGCGGCGCCCGGTGCGGAAAGCCGGCACAATCTGATTTATTGGCGGTATGGCGATTATGTCGGGATCGGTCCCGGCGCCCATGGGCGGATCACCGGCCCACACGGTCGTCTGGCAACCGAAACGCACCGCATGCCAGGACAATGGCTCGCACAATCCGAAGCCGGGAACGGCGATAGCCTGACCGAACCGCTCAGCTTGGCCGATCAGGCCGCAGAATATCTGATGATGAGCCTGCGCCTGTCCGAAGGCACCGACCGCGCGCGGCTGAAGCGGCTGGGCCTGGAGCCCGAGGCGACGACCCTGCAGCATCTGAGCGGGCTCGGTCTTCTACGTGTGACCGAGACAAGCCTGTCGGCAACCATGGCGGGGCGTCGCGTGCTCAACGCCGTCCTCCGCGATCTGCTGGCGGGCTGAGGGTGCGCGCCCTGTGGATATCCGCGGGCCTCATGTCGGTTGCGACGGGCTTGGTGGGGATCTTCCTTCCGCTGCTGCCGACAGTGCCGCTCATGATCCTCGGGGCATTCTGTTTTGGCAAATCCTCGCCCCGACTGCATCGCTGGCTTATCGAGCATCCGGTCCATGGCCCGCATATCCGTGACTGGCAGGCGCGCGGCGCCATCCGTCCCGCCGCCAAACGGCTTGCGACGCTATCCATCGCTCTTGCCTTCGGGGTATCCGTGCTGCTTGGCGTGCGGCCCGTGATCCTTGGGATTCAGGCGCTGGTTCTTCTGGCCGTTCTCATCTTCATATGGACGCGCCCGCCGGGCTGAGGCTGAGCATGCGGCACAGTTCGTCAAGCTGGTCGAGCGACTTGTAATTTATTGAAATCGTTCCGCTTTCTTTGCTTTCGTCGTGGTTGACCACCACCTTCATGCCCAGGTTTGCGCTCAGATCCTGTTCCAGCGCCCGGGTGTCGGCATCCTTTTCCGATGACCGTTCGGTCCGCGAAGGGCGCGGCTTGGAATCCCCGACCTTGGCCAGCTTTTCGGTCTCGCGGACGGACAGCCCCTTGTCGACAACGATTCGCGCCAGCTTCAGCGGATCGTCCGTCGGGATCAACGCCCGCGCATGCCCCGCGCTGAGACGGCCATCGGCAAGATAGGCCTGCACTTCCGCAGGCAGGCTGAGCAACCGCAGCAGGTTTGCAATGTGGCTGCGGCTCTTGCCCAATGCCTCGGCGAGTCGCTCCTGCGTATGACCGAAACGGTCCATCAATTGCCGATAGCCTGCAGCCTCTTCCACGGGGTTCAGATCCGCGCGCTGGATGTTCTCGATGATGGCAACCTCGAGAACCTCGGTATCGTCTAAATCCCGAACGAGAACCGGTAGATCATGTTGCTGGGCCATCTGCGCCGCCCGCCACCGGCGTTCCCCCGCAACGATCTGGAAGCGGTCTACCTGGCCCGGCGCAGGCCGCACGATCAATGGCTGGATCACGCCCTTTTCACGGATCGAATTGGCAAGGTCCGCAAGCTGCGCGTCGTTGAAATGCCGGCGCGGCTGGTCGGGATTCGGTTCGATCTGCTCGACCGGGATTCGGCGCTCCCCTTGCGGACGCGCACCCTGTGTCGGCTCAGCCACCGCAACATCGGCCATCAGGGCGGAAAGCCCTCGCCCAAGTCCGCGCCGTTCTTTTGTCATGCTGCTGCCCCTCCCCCGTCAGGCCATGGCGGGCGCGTTTCGCGCCAGAATTTCAGCGGCCAGCGCGGTGTAGGCTGCGCTCCCCTTGGACGCCGGATCGTAATCGATAACCGGAACCGCGTAAGACGGAGCTTCGCTGACACGCACGTTGCGCGGAACGATTGTCTGGAACACGAGATCCCCGAGCGTGTCCCGCGCATCCGCCTCCACCTGTTGCGCCAACCGGTTGCGGGCATCGTGCATCGTCAGAAGGACACCTTCGATGCGCAAGGCCGGGTTTGCGGTCTGACGAACCTCGCGAATCGTGAGCATCAGTTGCGACAGCCCTTCAAGCGCGAAGAACTCGCTTTGCAGCGGGATCAGGATCGAATCGGCGGCAACCATTGCGTTGACGGTCAGAAGGTTCAGCGACGGCGGACAATCGATCAGTACGTAATCCACATCTAGTGCCACAAGGTCCGGACCACGCAGGATATCGCGCAGTAGGAAGCTCCGCCGTTCGTTGGCCACCAACTCGATATCGGCGGAACTCAGATCGGTCGTCGCAGGTGCGATGACGATTCCAGGTACGTTGGTCGGGCGCACAACCTCAGAAAGTGGCATCTGATCGATCAGAAGATCATAGGTCGTGTTGATTCGATCTTCGATATTGATGCCAATTCCTGTCGATGCATTGCCCTGCGGGTCCAGGTCGACGATCAGGCATCGCAGGCCGCGCTTTTCGAGAGCAGAGGCGAGATTGATCGCCGTCGTGGTTTTACCCACGCCGCCCTTCTGGTTGGCGACAGCGATAATTCGGGTGGCCAGTTCAGACACGGCGAGGCGCTCCAACCTTGTAGATGACGGCATCGGGATCAGTACAACTGGTAAAGGTCTCGCACCTGAACTGCCAGTTCTTTTCGGCGTCTGACCGTTCTTTTTCGTGTTGCGCCCCTTTCTGGAACATCCCGACACCGTCGGCTGCAAGATGCCGCGCCGCAAAGCCCATCAATATATCCAGAGGCGCCAGCGCCCGCGCGCTTAGAACAGCCGCGCCCAGGGGCGGAATGCGTTCTATCCGATCGGCGACGACACGGAACGGCACGCCTGTTTCACGTGAAACAATCCCAAGGAACACCGCCTTTCGCTGATCGCTTTCGACACAGACAAATTCGAGCTCGGGTGCCCTTTCGGCGGCAATAATTGCGGCAACAACGCCCGGAAGTCCGCCACCAGAACCGATATCGGCCCAGAGACCGCGGGATGCATGAGCCACCACGAAAACCTGAGCCGAGTCACGGATATGCCTGCCCCACAAATCGTCGACTGTACCTGGCGCGATGAGGTTGATCTTGCGGGTCCATTTTCGCAGCAGGTTCGCATAGACTTCAAGCCGCTCCAGTGTTTCACGTGAAACATCGAGATCGCCCGACTCAGGCATGCTTTCGCAACGGACGCAGATGGGACAGCAGCAGCGCAAGCGCCGCCGGCGTCATTCCCTCGATCCGCCCGGCTTGCGCCAGCGTTTCCGGCCGCCTCGTTTCGAGCTTCTGTCTGAGTTCATTCGATAGCCCGGAAATCCTGCCAAAATCGAGATCGACCGGGATCGCCATGGCCTCTTCACGCCGCAACAGGGCAACATCCCGCTCTTGCCGGTCGAGATACTTCGCGTACAGCGCATCTCGCCAGAGCTGATCCTGGATCTCATCAGGAATCGCCGCATGCGCTGGATTCAATCGGATGAGGTGCTCGAAACTTGCCTTTGGGAACGACAGGATGTCGAGACTGCTTCTCCGCCCGCCATCGGCCGCCACGGCTATACCCGCGCCGAGGATCTCGCGCGGCAGCCATGTCTCGCGATCAAGAGCCTCCTTACTATGTGATAGAAGATTGATCTTTTCCTCGAATTGCGCGCGGCGAGGCTCGCCCACACATCCAAGCGTGATCGCCATCGGGGTAAGTCGCTGATCGGCATTATCTGCGCGAAGCGAAAGCCGGAACTCGGCGCGCGAGGTAAACATCCTATATGGCTCCGCCACGCCGCGCGAGGTCAGGTCGTCGACCATCACGCCGATATAGCTGTCGCTACGGCTGAAATGGACGGCGCTTTCGCTGCGCGCGCGCCGAACAGCGTTGATCCCGGCGACGAGCCCTTGGGCAGCGGCCTCCTCATAGCCTGTTGTTCCATTGATCTGCCCCGCGAGGAAAAGCCCGGGACAGGACTTGAGCTCCAGCGATAGCGAAAGCGCACGCGGGTCGACATAATCGTACTCGATGGCGTAGCCAGGTTGAAGAATTGTTGCGGCCTCGAGCCCTCGCATTGACCGAACATAACGCAACTGCACGTCGGCCGGCAGCGACGTGGAAATCCCGTTTGGGTACACGGTGTGGTCATCGATCCCCTCGGGCTCAAGGAACACTTGGTGGCTGTCCTTGTCCGAGAAGCGCACGACTTTGTCCTCGATCGACGGACAGTATCGCGGACCGACGCCATCGATACGTCCACCGTACATTGCTGACTTCTCGAGATTTTCCTGAATGATCCGGTGTGTTTCAGTGTTTGTGTGCGTGATCCCGCAGGCAATCTGCGGGGCCTGCACTTCGCGCGTCATGAACGAAAAAAACGTCGGCGCCGGGTCGCCGGGTTGTTGCTCCAAAGCAGCCCAATCGATGCTGCGTCCGTCAAGTCGCGGCGGTGTCCCGGTTTTGAGCCGGCCCATGGGCAACCCCATCGACCGCAGCCTTGCCGCAAGCGCGTTGGCCGGCTTTTCACCCATACGACCGGCAGCGAAGGACTCTGACCCGATATGGATTATTCCGCCAAGGAACGTCCCTGTCGTAACGACCACTGACCAAGCACGCAAATTGCGGTCATCGGCAAGAGTGACGCCGCGAACCTCGCCGTCTTGCATCAAAACGTCAGCAACTTCGCCGGTTATTATCTCGAGCTCTGGTCGCGCGCGCAGCTCGGCCTGCATGGACTCACGATAGATGCGGCGGTCGCTTTGGGCCCGCGGGCCCTGGACTGCTGGACCTTTGCGCCGGTTCAATAGGCGAAACTGAATACCCGCACGGTCGGCGACGCGCCCCATCACGCCGTCGAACGCATCAATCTCTCGCACGAGATGGCCTTTGCCAAGCCCCCCGATCGCTGGATTGCACGACATCACCCCGATCTTGTCGACATCAAGGGTAACAAGCGCAACCGCAGCCCCAAGGCGGGCCGCAACATGGGCGGCTTCGCACCCGGCGTGGCCGCCTCCAACCACAAGGACGTCATAGTTGTCATGTTTCACGTGAAACACTCCTCACTTGCCGAGGCAAAAATTCAGGAAAATCGAGTCGAGAAGATCCTCCACATCCACCTTACCAACCAGAACATCAAGGCCCATGACGGTACTCCGCAAATCCTCGGTCAATAATTCCGGTTCCGCAAGCCCACCAAGAATTTGCGTGCGCGCCCGATTGAGGTGATCGAGCGCCTGCGCCAGCGCGACGCGGTGCCGCTCCTGCGTGGCGAGACCGGCCATGGCGGCACGACCTGAAAGCGTCTCGGTGATCCGCTCAAGCAGCTCCGGGACACCCTGCCCCGTCGTTCCGGATACACCCGTTCCGGTCACATCGGCCTTTGCCTGCACCACGATATCTTCCGTCAATGGCGGAAGAAGCGGTGGCGCCTCGCCCTCGACCAGGAACACGCGCAGGTCCGCCTGCGCTGCACGCTGCCGCGCGCGCGCGATCCCAAGCGATTCCACCTGATCGTCAGTGTCGCGCAGGCCCGCTGTGTCCAGAAGCGTGACAGGCAAGCCGCCAAGATCCATTCGGACCTCGATCACGTCACGGGTGGTGCCCGCCACATCCGAGGTAATGGCCGCATCACGACCCGCAAGCATATTCAAAAGCGTTGATTTTCCGACATTCGGTGGACCGACAATGGCCACCTCGAACCCGTCCCGGATGCGACTCGCTGCTGACAGTCCATCCAGTTCTGCTTGCAGACCAGTAGTCAAGTCATCGAGGATTTCCGAAACCTCGTCCGTCAGATCGTCAGGCACATCCTCGTCGGAAAAATCGATGGTGACCGCCAGTAATGACAGCGCCTGTATCAACGCCGTGCGCCAATCCGCGACCTTCCGGCCCAACGCCCCGTCAAAGACGCGAAGGGCGAGCTGCCGCTGCGCTTCGGTCTCTGACGCGATCAGGTCTGCGAGCCCTTCGACCTCCGTCAGGTCCAGTCGGCCGTTCTCCAATGCGCGACGTGTGAACTCGCCCGGCTCGGCAAGCCGAAGTCCCGGCTGTTCGCCAAGCCGACGCAACACCGCCGCCACGATGGCCCGGCTTCCATGCAGGTGGAACTCCGCGACATCTTCGCCCGTGAAGCTGGCGCCTGCGCCGAAGACGATAACGAGCGCCTTGTCCAGCATGCCCCCGTCGCTATCGCGCAATGCCCGAAGAACAGCGCGGCGCGGCGGTGGAACCGTGCCACATAGGGCTGCGGCAGCGCGATGGGCCAAGGTCCCCGACACACGAACAACGGCAACGCCTGCCTTGCCAGGTGCCGAAGCTAAGGCATATATGGTATCCATGACATGATACCTAACAACATCATGTATTCATGGACTCGAAGAACTCAGAGTTCGTCTTGGTCTGCTTCAGCTTCGACAGCAGGAATTCGACAGCGTCGGTCGTGCCCATCGGGTTCAGGATGCGCCGCAGGATGAAGGTCTTTTGCAGGTTCGCCCTGTCGATCAGCAGGTCTTCCTTCCGCGTACCCGACTTCATGATATCGATGGCCGGGAAGACGCGCTTGTCCGCGATCTTTCGATCCAGCACGAGTTCCGAGTTGCCGGTACCCTTGAACTCTTCGAAGATAACTTCGTCCATGCGGCTCCCGGTTTCGATCAAGGCCGTGGCGATGATGGTCAGAGATCCGCCTTCCTCGATATTCCGGGCAGCGCCGAAGAAACGCTTGGGCCGTTGCAGTGCATTGGCATCCACACCGCCCGTCAGGACCTTACCCGAAGATGGCACCACCGTGTTGTAGGCCCGCCCCAGTCGCGTGATGCTGTCGAGCAGGATGACCACGTCGCGCTTGTGCTCCACCAGCCGCTTGGCCTTTTCGATCACCATCTCGGCCACGGCGACATGGCGCGAGGCCGGTTCGTCGAAGGTAGAGGATACCACCTCCCCCTTCACCGACCGCTGCATGTCGGTCACTTCTTCGGGGCGTTCGTCGATCAGCAACACGATCAGGTAGCATTCCGGATGGTTGCGTTCGATGGACGCCGCTACGTTTTGCAGGATCACGGTCTTGCCGGTGCGGGGCGGTGCGACAATCAGCGACCGCTGGCCCTTGCCGATCGGTGCCACCAGGTCGATGACACGCGCCGTCTTGTCCTTGATCGTCGGATCTTCGATTTCCAGCTTCAGCCGTTCATCGGGATAAAGCGGTGTCAGGTTGTCAAAGTTGATCTTGTGGCGCGCACGCTCCGGGTCCTCGAAATTGATCTTCGTGACCTTGGTGAGGGCAAAATAGCGCTCGTTGTCCCGCGGTGCCTGGATCACACCTTCGATCGTGTCACCAGTACGCAGCGAATATTGGCGGATCATGTCGGGCGACACATAGATGTCGTCAGGACCGGGCAGGTAGTTCGCTTCGGGCGACCGCAGGAAACCGAACCCGTCCTGCAACACCTCGAGCACGCCATCACCCGAGATTTCCCAGCCCTCGTCCGCGCGCTCGCGCAGGATCTGGAACATCATCTCGCCCTTGCGCATCGTCGACGCGTTCTCGATCTCAAGCTCCTCGGCCATGGCCAGCAGGTCCTTGGGGCTCTTGGCCTTGAGATCGGACAGGTTCAGACGGTCTTGGGAAACGGCGATGTTCATGGAAACGGACCTCGGGCGCCCGGCTATTCGGGGCGTCTTGTCAGGCTGGCAGGGAAAGCACGGACGGACGCCCGCCGGGTGCGCATACATCCCCTACGCCCCCAAGTCAATCTCGGTGCTACGGCAGGTTCAAGGCTTTACGATCACCGAGATGACGATGACGACCATGAGAAGCGTCGGTACCTCGTTCATGAGGCGATAATCGCGTCCCGTCCGCGTGTTGTTCTGCGCGACGAAATCCTTTCGCCGCCGTCCGCACCAGTGATGGAACCATGTCATCCCGGCGATCGCCGCGCCCTTCGTGTAGGGCCAGACGGACACCCAGTCCACGATCCCTGGGATCAGGACAAGCAGAATGCCAAACACATATGTCGATATCATAGAGGGGTTCATGATCAACCGGAACAACTTCTGTTCCATGGTCTGGAACAGCCCGTCCGTGTCGCTGCCCGCTGTCACCCGTTCCGTATGGTAGACGAAGAGCCGAGGCAGGTAGAACAGTCCGGCCATCCACGCAATCACGGACATCACATGAAACGACAGGATCCAAGGGTAGTAAGCAGACAAGACACTGAACATGGCAGCTCCGGTAGGTTGCCATCTTCAAACAACAAAACGAAAGAGAAGAAAAGTTGATGTAGTCAGTAGAGCGCTGGACAGTGTGAATTATTGCCTTCTCAACAGGCTTGCCCAGTGTGGATTATCCCGTTTCGATTGTGGTCATATACACATTGCCGGTTTAAAGTAAATAAATATCAGGTACTTGCGGCACATATCTCAATGTCAGCCTGTGGATAAGTATGGGGACGATGGTTGTGCCTTCGGTCCGTCCACACCCTGCGATGGCCCGTCATGCACTGTGGATGGAGTCCCGGATGACAGCGCGGCGTTGCCACGTCGGTCCGGGTGTGGAGGTTTCCCGGCATTTCATGCACACAGTCGGGGATCGTTTTCGGCAGAGTCGCGCACAGGGTTTTCCCCAATGACACCTCACCTTGTCCTTGCCTCTGGGTCCGCCATACGCCGCCAGCTTCTGGAAAATGCCGGACTTGTGGTCGAGGTGTCGCCAGCCCGCATCGACGAGGATGCGATCAAGGCGGCACTGCTGGCCGAGGGCGCTCCGCCGCGCGACATTGCCGACACCCTTGCCGAAGCCAAGGCGCGCAAGGTGAGCCCCCGTCATCCTGGCGCGCTCGTTCTCGGCTGTGATCAGGTGCTGGCCCATGATGGCGCATGCCTGTCAAAGCCAGAGAGCCCTGACGAGGCACGCACGCAATTGGCACGGCTGCGCGGCAGCCAGCACCGGCTCCTGTCGGCGGCTGTCATCTACAGGGACGGAGAACCGCTCTGGCGGCATGTCGGGACCGTGCGGCTGACCATGCGCGATGCGACTGACAGTTATCTCGACGGTTATGTCGCGCGAAACTGGAACAGCATCCGCCACAGCGTCGGCGCCTACAAGGTGGAGGAAGAAGGCGTGCGCCTGTTCACTCGGATCGATGGCGACTACTTCACGGTCCTCGGGCTGCCGCTTCTCGAACTGCTGGCCTACCTCACGTTGCGCGGAGATATCGACGGATGACACACCCAATCCCCCTGGCCGGAGTCATCGGACATCCCATCGCCCACAGCCGGTCCCCGCGCCTGCATGGCTTCTGGCTGTCGCGGCTCGGGTTGCCGGGTCACTACGTGCCGCTTGATGTGGCGCCCGGCGATTTGGCCATGGTGCTGGCCGCCCTGCCCCGTGCCGGGTTCCTTGGCGTGAATGTCACCACCCCCCATAAGGAGGCGGCGCTGGCCCTCGCTCACAGCGCAACGGAACGGGCGCAACGGATCGGCGCCGCCAATACCCTGACCTTCCGCGCCGATGGCGGGTTCGAAGCAGATTGCACCGATGGTGAAGGCTTCATCGCCAACCTTCGGCAGGAACGGCCTGACTGGCGCGCTGATACAGGGCCCGTGGCCGTCTACGGGGCGGGCGGTGCCGCGCGAGCGGTGCTGGATGCCCTGATCGCCGCCGGTGCGACCGAGATCCGGCTCGCCAACCGGACGCGGGCGCGCGCCGACGCCCTGCGCGACGCGTTCGGCCCGGCGATACACGTCGTGGATTGGGCGGATGCCGGCGCCATTGCCGACGGCGCCGCGACGCTGGTGAACACCACGTCGCTGGGCATGTCCGGTCAGCCCCCATTCGATGTGCCGCTCGCAGGCATGGCATCGGGCGCGCTGGCGACCGATGTCGTCTATGCCCCGCTCGACACGCCGTTCCTGCAGGCAGCGCGGGCTGCCGGGGCCGGTACGGTCGATGGGCTCGGGATGCTTCTGCACCAGGCGGCGCCCGGATTCGCCCATTGGTTCGGACAGTTGCCGGTGGTCGATGCCGAAACCCGCGCGCGTGTTCTGGCGGCATGAGCCGACCTTTCCGCCTTGGCCTGACCGGATCCATCGGCATGGGTAAATCAACGACGGCGCGGATGTTCGCGGATCGCGGCTGCGCCGTGTGGGATGCCGACGCCGCGGTGCATCGCCTTTACGGTCCCGGCGGCACCGCCGTGGTACCGATCGCGGCCCTTTGCCCCGATGCAACCAGCCCGGACGGTATCGACCGCGCGGCGCTGAAGGCATGGATCGCCCGCGACACGACCGCGCTGTCCCGGCTGGAATCCATCGTGCACCCGCTCGTTGCGCAGGATCGCGCGGACTGGGCCGCCCGCCAGGACGCCGAAATCGTCGTGTTCGACATCCCGCTCCTGTTCGAAACCGGCGCCGACGCGGACATGGATGCAACCGTTGTCGTCAGTGCGCCGGAAGCCCTGCAACGACAGCGCGTTCTTGCGCGTCCGGGCATGACAGCAACCGATCTGGACCGTATCCTTGCGCGACAGATGCCAGATGCCGACAAGCGCGCCCGCGCCAACCATATAATCGACACCACCTCCCCGGAGACCGCGCGCCGCGATGTGGACCGGGTGATAGAAGTAATCGGGTCAGACCATGCGTGAACTCGTCCTCGATACCGAAACCACCGGGCTCGACCCGTTCGACGGCCACAGGATCGTGGAAATCGGCGCCGTGGAACTGGTCAATCACATGCCGACCGGGCGGACCTGGCACCAGTATATCAATCCCCAGCGCGACATGCCGCAGGGCGCGTTCGACGTGCATGGGCTCAGCAGCGAATTCCTTGCCGACAAGCCGCTGTTCCGCGACATCGCCGCCGATTTCATCGCCTTTTGCGAAGATGCGAAGCTGGTGATCCACAATGCCACGTTCGACATGAAATTCCTGAACGCGGAATTGTCATGGGCGGGGTTCGCGGCTCTGCCCAATGATTGCGCGGTCGACACGCTGGCCATCGCGCGGCAGCGCTTCCCCGGATCGCCCGCGTCGCTCGATGCGCTCTGCCGGCGGTTCGGCATCGACAACAGTACACGCACCAAGCATGGCGCGCTTCTGGATAGCGAAATCCTGGCCGAGGTGTACCTGGAACTGATCGGGGGGCGGCAGCCGGGGCTCGTGCTGCAATCCACCAGCCCGCGCAGTACCGCGGCGGGTCAGGTGGCCGAAGACTGGCGCCCGCGCCCGCGCCCCGCGCCGTTGCCCTCCAGAGTGACGGACAGCGAAAAGGCCGCGCATGCGGCCTTTGTCGAGGAACTGGGACCGGATTCGGTCTGGCGCCGGTTCGATCCCGGCGCCTGACCGGCTGCGATCAGCTTGCGGTGGGCTGGGGCGCTGCGGACTCGCGCTGCCGCCGCTCGATCTCGTTGCGATAGATCGACATGAAATCGACTGTGTCGAGATTGAGCGCGGGGAACCCGCCATCGCGCGTCAAGTCCGACACGATGCGCCGCACGAAGGGGAACAGCATCCGCGGGCATTCGATCATCAGGAACGGATGCAACTGCTGTTCGGGGACGCCCTCGATCAGGAAGACGCCGCCATAATCCAGTTCCATCGCGAACAGGACATCGCCGCTGTCCTTGTTCTTCGACGTGATCGTGAACTTGGTCAGAACCTCGTACTGGTTCTCCGTGCTGCGCTTCT
Organism: Meridianimarinicoccus zhengii; assembly: GCF_003254465.1. GTDB lineage: Bacteria > Pseudomonadota > Alphaproteobacteria > Rhodobacterales > Rhodobacteraceae > Meridianimarinicoccus > Meridianimarinicoccus zhengii. Next base: position 33,040 of record NZ_QDFI01000001.1, on the reverse strand, counting down.
TCGCGTCCAGCCCGACCTGCACCTGCACGTCAGGTTTCACGTCGCCGCCCGAACCCTTCTGGGCAAGGATGTTCTCGAAGGACAGGTCGCGGATGTATTGCGCCAGTACCTGCATCTTGACTTGCGGCTGCTGCGGTTGCTGCGGCTGCGCTGCACCGTTGGGAGTGTCGGCCATGGGTCGCTCCATCGTTTCTGTTGGCGGCGTGCTAGCAGATCGCCCCCCGGCTCACAAGTTGCGGCGGACCGCTCAGGGGTCAGTCGCGGGTCCAGCCGGATGGCGCATCGCCGCGTCGCGGCGGGATGCTGTCGGGGTCGATTTCGTGGAATTCGCCGTCGATCACGCCAGGGCCGCGCGGCCGGTTCCGGAACTCCGGTTCCGCCTCGCCCGTGCGCACGCGGTGCACCTCCACCCGCCGGAGTATTTCGGCAATCACGCGTTCGCGGACGGCCGGAACCAGGAGCGCGAAGCCGATCGCGTCGGTGAAGAACCCCGGTGTCAGCAGCAAGACCCCCGAGACGAGGATCATGGCGCCATGGGCCAGTGGACCCGTCGGATTATCCAGCCGATCGATGGACCGCTGGATGTTTCCCAGCGCCGAAATACCCTGCGACCGCACCAGCGCGGTGCCTGCGATGGCTGTCAGAACCACGATCAGCAGCGTCGGCCACAGGCCCAGAAGCCCGCCGACCTGAATGAAAAGCGCGATCTCGATCAGCGGAATACCGATGAAAGCCGCAAGAAGCCACATGATGTCTCACATTCCTCTTTCTTCTGTCCGGTGGACTTGGCCGACCGCCTCTCCTACATAAGGAGAACAAGTGCAAACCGCCATCCCAACCCCCGAGAGGCCGAAATGAGCTCTGCCGTGATCCAGCTACTGGTGCTCGCCGGTGTCGCCATCTTCCTGATCCTGCGGCTCAAGAGCGTTCTGGGCACGCGGGAAGGTTTCGAAAAGCCGCCGGTGCCGCTGTCGGGCAAGTCCGATATGCGCGACACGAACCGCCCCGAATTCGAGGTGATCGAAGGCGGGCCGGACCACGACATCATCGACAACGTGCCGGAAGGCAGCGATGCCGCGCACGCGCTGGCCGCGATGAAACGGGTCGATGACGAATTCAACGTCACGCAGTTCCTGCAAGGCGCGCGTGGTGCCTACGAGATGATCCTCATGGGCTTCAAGTCGGGCGACCTGTCCGAGGTCGAAGGCTTCATCGCGCCGGATGTGCTGGAGAGCCTGAACGAGGCGATCGCGGAACGCGAGCACCAGGCGCTGACCATCGACGCGACATTCGTCGGCATCCGCGAATTGAAGCTCGTCGAGGCCAAGTTCGACCAGGCATCGGGCGACGCCGAGATGACGGTGCGCTTCGTGGGCGAATTGACATCGGTCGTGAAGAACCCCGCCGGCGAGATCGTCGAGGGCAACCCGAACGAGATCGTGCGCCAGCGCGACACGTGGACCTTTGCCCGCGACATGCGCGCGGACGACCCGAACTGGCAACTCGTCGCCACGGGCGATTGATCCGCTGCGCGCCCCGATGCCATGCAGCGCCGTCGCCGCAAGACACCGGGGCAGACCCCAGAGGATCGTGCGCTATGGGCGCGTGTGACCGAAACGGTCAAGCCGCTGCACGAGTCAGGCGTGTCAGAAGCCGCGCTGATGTCGGGCGACGGCGGGCAGGAACATCACGACCGCGCGCCCGAACCCAAACCGCCGACAGCCCAGCGTGTTGACAGTTTCCGGATCGGCAGCCGCGTGCCGGCGCCGCCCCCCGTGGTGGATCGCGCCCCCGATCCGTCCCGCGCGCTCGAAGCGGCAGCGCCGCGCGTCGATGGCCGCACCCACGCCCGCCTGCGCCGCGGCAAGCTGCGGCCCGAGGCGCGGATCGACCTGCACGGCATGACACTTGCCGAGGCGCACCCTGCCCTGAACCGGTTCCTGGTCGCGGCCCATGACGGCGGCAAGCGGCTGGTGCTGGTCATTACCGGCAAGGGAAAGGATCGTGACGATGGCGGCATCATGCCCGTCCGCCGCGGCATCCTGCGCCACCAGGTCCCGCACTGGCTCCAGACCCCGCCGCTGCGGTCGATTGTCCTGCAGATCACGCCCGCGCATTTCCGCCATGGCGGCGACGGCGCGTATTACGTCTATCTCCGCCGCGCGCGATAGCGGCGCTTGCATCCCGTGCGGCGGTGCTTACGTTCCGCGGACACAGGACAGAAGGCAAACCCATGACCACCCTCACCCCGCGCGAGATCGTTTCCGAACTGGACCGCTTCATCATCGGGCAGGCCGATGCGAAGCGCGCCGTGGCGGTGGCCCTGCGCAGCCGCTGGCGGCGGCGACAACTGGCGGACGACCTGCGCGACGAGGTATATCCCAAGAACATCCTGATGATCGGCCCCACCGGTGTCGGCAAGACGGAAATCAGCCGCCGGCTCGCCCGGCTCGCACGTGCGCCGTTCGTCAAGGTCGAAGCCACCAAGTTCACCGAGGTCGGATATGTGGGGCGCGACGTTGAACAGATCATCCGTGATCTGGTGGAGGTCGCCATCACCGACACCCGCGCCCAGATGCGCGAGGACGTGAAGGCCCGCGCACAGGCCAATGCGGAGGATCGCGTGATTTCCGCCATCGCCGGGACAGACGCCCGCGAAGGCACGCGGGAACGGTTCCGCGAAAAGCTGCGCGCCGGTGAACTTGACGGTCACGAGATCGAGATCGAGGTTCAGGATACCTCCAACCCGATGCCGATGATGGACATCCCCGGACAGCCGGGCGGCGCGGGGATGCTCAATATCGGGGACCTGTTCGGCAAGGCGTTCGGCGGGCGCAAGGTCAAGAAGCGTCTGACCGTTGCCGACAGCTATCACGTCCTGATCGACGAAGAGGCCGACAAGCTGCTGGACGACGAGACCGTGACCCGCACCGCGCTGGAGGCCGTGCAGGAAAACGGGATCGTCTTCATCGACGAGATCGACAAGGTTTGCGCCCGTTCCGATGCCCGCGGCGCCGATGTCAGCCGTGAAGGGGTGCAGCGCGACCTTCTGCCACTGATCGAAGGTACGACCGTCAGCACGAAACACGGCGCGGTCAAGACGGATCACATCCTGTTCATCGCGTCCGGCGCTTTCCATATCGCGAAACCGTCGGACCTGCTGCCGGAACTTCAGGGCCGCCTGCCCATCCGGGTGGAGTTGCGCGCGCTGACCGAGGACGATTTCGTCCGCATCCTCACCGAAACCGACAACGCGCTGACGCGGCAGTATTCCGCGCTCATGGCGACGGAAGACGTCAGCGTGACCTTCACCGAAGACGGTATCCGCGGGCTGGCCAGCATCGCCGCGGAGGTCAATCGCAGCGTCGAGAACATCGGCGCCCGGCGGCTTTATACAGTGTTGGAGCGCGTGTTCGAGGAACTCAGCTATACCGCGCCCGATCGCGCCGGCGACACGGTGACCGTCGATCGCGCCTTCGTGGATACGCATCTGGGCGCGCTGGCTCAATCCGCCGATATCAGCCGCTACGTCCTGTAGCGGCGCATCCGGCCTGCGGCGCGCTTTCCGCACCGCAGGCACCAAGCGCGGTCAGTCCTTGCCGGGATACCCGGTGACGAAGGCGAAGATCGCCCCGCCCGTCATGATCACCAGAAGGATCAGTGCGCCGCCTGCCATCATGTCCATGTCGGTACCTCCCGTATCGCTGCGGCGGTCCTTCGCGCCGCCGCCGCAAAGCTAGTTCCTGGCCGACCATCTGCCAAGCGTCCGGCCGTTCAGCCGCCGATGGTTTCCACGGTCAGGTTGCCGTTGGTGTAGACGCAGATATCCGCCGCGATGGCCATGGCCTTGCGCGCGACATCCTCGGCGGACAGCTCCGCGTTCTCCATGAGCCCCCGTGCCGCCGCGAGCGCGAAATTGCCCCCCGATCCGATGGCGGTCACGTCGTGTTCCGGTTCCAGCACGTCGCCCGCGCCGGTGATGACGAACATGTCCGTCCCGTCGGTGACGATCAGCATCGCCTCGAGCTTCTGAAGATACTTGTCCGTGCGCCAGTCCTTTGCCAGTTCCACGCAGGCACGGGCCAACTGTCCCGGCGTCGCCTCGAGCTTGGCTTCCAACCTTTCCAGCAGCGCAAAGGCATCGGCTGTCGATCCGGCGAAACCCGCCACCACGTCCGATCCGCCGGGGCTGAGCCTGCGCACCTTGCGGGCCGTGCCCTTGATGACCGTCTGACCAAGGCTCACCTGCCCGTCGCCCGCCACCACCACGCGCCCGCCGCGGCGCACGCCGATGATGGTCGTGCCGTGCCAGCCGGGAAAATCACTGTCTGCCATGAAGCCTCCGTTCCGTGCTGCCGGATATATGGCGGTCCGCGGGCCGCGGCTCAACCGCCCCTTCGCGTCAGAACAGCCCGGCTTCCTTGGCGATCATCGCCGCATGGGTACGGTTCTTGGCTTCCAGCTTGGTGCAGAGCGTCTTGACATGCAGCTTGATCGTGACTTCCTGGAGGTCCAGTTCGCGGGCGATTTCCTTGTTTGCCAGCCCGCGGCACAGCCCGCCCAGCACCTCCATCTCGCGCTTGGACAGCTTCGCGGCGATGGGATTGACCTCGGAAACATCTTCGGTGGTCAGGAACTTGACCGGGACATAGGTCTCGCCCGCCGCCATGAAGCGGATCGCGTTCACCAGCGATTTCGCGGGCAGTGTCTTGGGCAGGAACCCGATGGCCCCGGAATCAAGCGCTTCCTGCGCGACCGCGCGCGGGGCCGTGCCCGACATGATCGCCACCGGCTTGCCGTCATTGACCGCCAGCGCGCGACGCAGACCGTCAAGCCCGTTCATCCCCGGCATGGTATAGTCGAGCAGCACGAGGTCATAAGCCCCGTTCTTGCCCACCAAGGTAAGCGCCTCGTCCAGATCCTCGGCGGTTTCGACGTTGATGCCGCCCTCGGCCTCGAGGAACGCGGCCAGCGTGTCGCGTACAAGGTCGTGGTCGTCGGCGATGAGAATTTTCATGCTGGGCCTCCGGAAGATTTTCCCGCTCCGGCAGAGTAGTTTGCCGGAAGGTCCGGCCACAACATGTATATTGCGTCCGCCGTGGATCAGGGGGCCGCGGAATTGGGCGGGGCTTCGGCGGCTGCCCGAAGGACGGGACGAGTTTCCGCCCAGATCGTGCCCAGTTCGTGCAGGCGCACGGGCACTTCGGCACCGTGTCCGGTCTTGCCCATGCCGTCGAACTCGCGCAGCCGCGCATAAAGCCGGGCTGCCCCGAACATCGCCGCGGATCCTGCGAGCTTGTGCACGGCGGCCAGTGCTTCGTCGGTTTCCCCGGGGCGGCCCGTGGTCAGATCGGCGATGGCCCGGTCCGCTTCGTCGATGAAGCGGCCAAGAAGCACGTCCGCACGCGCGCGCCCGATCTCGGATCGCAGCGTGTCGAGTTGTGCGCGGTCCAGCGCCATCTCGTCCTGTGCCGGGTCGTCCGGCGCATGCGGGGCGGGGCTTGCCGGAGATGTGGGGCGTGTCTGTGCGTCCGCCTCCGTAGGTACGGGCTGCGCCGTCTCCGGCGGCGGTCGCATTTCGCCGGCGATCACCAGCGCGCGGTCCAGTGATCGGCGCGAGATCGGCTTGGTGATCGTCTCGTTCATGCCAGCGTCGCGGAAGATCGACACCTCGTGCAGCAGCGCGTTCGCCGTCAGCGCCACGATGGGCGTGTCGCTGCACGGCCCGCCGCCGGTCCGGATGCGCCGCGTGGCTTCGACCCCGTCCATGCGGGGCATGCTGATATCCATCAGGATCAGGTCGAAGCGCCGCGTCTCGGCGGCGTCGACACCCGCGCGGCCATCCGGCGCCTCGGTGACCATGTGGCCTGCGGCCTGCAGCATTTCCCGCACGACCAGCCTGTTGATCTCGTTGTCCTCGACCACAAGCACATCGAGAGCGTTCCGGGCCGCGCCGTCCGAAGGCAACGTGCTCGCCCCGATGCCTGTCCCCGCATGCGCCGGCAGGGGAACCCGGATCCAGAACAGGCTGCCTTCGCCCGGTTCGCTTTCCAGCCCGATATCGCCGCCCATCTGGCGCACCAGCCGCTGCACCACACCAAGCCCCAGCCCGGTCCCAGACTGCGCGCGATCATAGCCGGTGTCGAGCGTGGTGAAATCGTCGAAGATGCGCGCCTGGTCGTCTGGGGCGATGCCGATGCCGGTATCCGCGATACAGAACTCCACCACATCGCCCGCACCAAGCCGGTCCGCGGAAATGTCCACGCTGCCATCGCGCGTGAACTTCACCGAGTTGCCCACGAGGTTCGTCAGCACCCGGCGCAGGGCAATGGGGTCGCCGATCACGCGCGCGTCGTCCGGCACACTCACACTGAGTGTCGTACCGTTCGCGGCGGCCTGCGTCTGAAGCTCGGCCACCACCTCCTTTACGATCGTACCGAAATCGATGGGCCGGCCCGCGCCCACCGCGCTGTCCGAATCCATCTTCGAGATGTCCAGAACATCATCGACATGGCCCAGAAGCACCTTGCCGGATGTCTCGATCACCGAAACATACCGCGCCTGCTTGTCGTCCAGTGCCGTGTCCTGAAGCAATTCCACCGTGGCGAGGATACCGTTGAGCGGCGTGCGCATCTCATGGCTCATCACGGTCAGCAGGCGTTGCTTGGCCCGTTCACCCGCCAGCGCCGCGTCGCGGGCCGCGCGCAATTCACGTTCGGCATGGGTGCGCGTGGTGATGTCACGCAGGAAGTACACGGTCATGTCCGCGCCATCCGCATCGCGGGAAGTCGTCACCGCGGCTTCCAGCGGAAAGCTCTCGCCCGTCATGCGGGTCGCGGTCAACGTCACGAAGGTGTCGCCTTCGGTCTGGGATGTGCCCGTCTGTGCATTGGCACCGGACGGCGCGGGCAGCCCGTGGGGAAGCAGCGTGTCGCGGACGGGCCGGCCGATCTGTTCATCCCGCGCGCAGCCGAACATGCGCTCCGCCGCGTGGTTGAAATTCTGGACGCTGCCGGCGGCATCGGTGATCACCACGGCGTCGAACGCGTTCTCGACCACGGCGGCCATGCGTGCCGCACTCCGTTCCGCCGCGACCGCGTTCTGCCGCGCCGTCCGGTAGAGCGTCCACATATGGGTGACGACCGCCAGAAGCAGCCCCAGGAGCGCCACCGTCAGAAGCCCCAGCCGCCGCAACGTGCCCGCCGCACTTATACGCCCGCCATCCATGCGGCCCGCGGCGTGATCCGTGCCGCGCGCCACGATCTGCCGGATGTCGTCCGTGCTGGCGGTCAGGTCCGTGCGCAGGTCCGGCAAGGCGCGCAAGAGCGTGTCGTCCGGCCCGTCCATCACGGGCATGGCCGCGTCGATCGTCCGCGATACAGCGTCCAGCGGCGTGGAAAATGCCGGATCGGCGCGCAGGTCTGCAAAGGTTCGCCCGGTGCGCAGCGGTGCGAGGTTGCTGTGGAACGCGTCGAAGCGATCGCGCAGATCGCCGAGGTCGCTGCCGGTCTCGGCGGTATCCAGCGTGCGCAACAACACAAGATGGTCGATCTCGAGCTGCGTGAACTGCCGTTCGAGCGGGTTCGACGTCGCTGTGGTGAGCGTTTCAAGCTTGTCGTTGATGTCGTCGATGATGATGGCGATGAACCCGAAGACAAGCGCCGCGATGCCAAGCGCGACCAGCGACTGCACGGTCGAGGATCGGGGCCTGTCCGGCGCGGTCTGTCTCCCGTTCATGGTGCCGTGGCCCCGTCATGGGGCTGCGCGGTCCCGACCAATTGCCGATGGTGGTCCGGACTGGTCCGGGGCGTGTCACGGATCATGGGCGACTCTCGTTGCGCGGGATACGGGAAGAAGCCTAACGCCCGTCAGCGCGCCACCCAAGGTTCACCGACGTGCGGTCGCGCGGAAAAAGCATACCAACGCTATACTTTCGTATGGCGCCGCGTCCCGCAACGCAAAAGACCCCGCGCTGCGCGCGGGGCCTGATGTCGCCGTTGGCTTTCCGGCTCAGATCGCGCCTTCGATCCAGCTTTGCAGCGCGGCCTTGGGGGCGGCACCGGTCTTGTTCGACACGACCTCGCCGTCCTTGTAGATGAAGAGCGCCGGAATGCCGCGGATATGCAGCGATTGCGCGGTCTTCATGTTCTCGTCCACGTTGACCTTCACGACCTTGATGCGGCCTTCCATCTCGGTGGCGATCTCTTCCAGCGCCGGGCCGATCTGGCGGCAGGGGCCGCACCATTCTGCCCAGAAATCCACCACGACCGGGATGTCGGATTGCTTCACTTCGGTGTCGAACGTGTCGTCTGTGACGGCCTGCGTTGCCATGGTGTCCTCCTTGGCGACTTTGCGGATCGTTGCAAGGTATGAACGCGCCCCGGTATCGTCAAGCAGCGCCCGGTCCGGCGGCCGCCCGGCGCAAGGCCGCCATGACGAGATCGCGGGGCAGGGGCATCAGCCGTGGGCCCCGGGTCCACAGCAGCGACACGTCTACCGACCGGCCGGGATAGAGATACTCAAGCGCCGCGGCATAGGCCCCCATCTGGCGCAGCAATCCCTCGGGCACCGTGTCGGGCCGGTCCGGTATCGTGGCGTTCGACTTGAAATCGACGGCATGCACTCGGTCGGTCGTGACGACCAGCCGGTCGATCACACCCGTCAGCCGGTGATGGGGCGTGGGCAGCAGGCCGGGCAGGGGGCAGGACAGCGCCACCTCAGCAAGGCTGCCGGGTCCAAAGATCGCCCGCAGCGCCGGATCGGTCAGCACGGCGATGGCCTCCTCCACCAGATCCGCGGCGGTGTCCGCGTCGGGCGGGTCCTCGGCCATGCCCAGCAGGTCGGGCGCGATGGCGGTCCATGACGCTGCGGGCCACGCGGGCAGATGTTCCAGCAGCAGGTGCAGATGGGTGCCGCGGGTCTTCGCGGTGTCTTCGTCCAGCCCCGCGTCGCCCGGCAGCGCCTTGGCCCCGCCAAGCGCGCTTGCCGCGATGGGGCCGTGTCTCGCCGGGTCGGGCGCGGGGTGATCGCCAATCCAGCCGGGCAGGGCGACCTGCGCCACGCTATCCACAGCCGCGGGCTGTGCCACCGGCCCGTGCCAGTCGCCATGGGTCAGCCGCAGCCCCGGCCCACAGGGCGTGTCGAACGCCCCGGCCCCCAGCCGCGCCAACCCGTCGGACACAAGATCATGCCAGCCGGGCGCCTTGTCGGGCCGTTTCCCGTTTGCCGCGCAGACCCAGAGCCAGCTTTCCGCCCGCGTCATGGCGACATAGAGCAGCCGAAGCGCTTCGTCCCGCTGGCGTGCGATGGCCGCATCCCGTGCGTCGGACAGGATGTCCGGCGTGTCCGCGGCGGCGGGGGTCCAGACCGCGTGGCCTGCATCATCGGTCAGGATGGCCGGAGGACGCGGGGCCTGACCGGGGCGCGCGCAGTCGGGCAGGATCACCAGCGGCGCCTCTAGCCCCTTGGCGCCATGCACCGTCATCACGCGCAACTGCCGTCCCGCGCCCTCGACCTGCCGCTTGATGTCGATTGTGTCGTTCCGCATCCATTCAAGGAACCCGGTCAGGCTCGGGATGTTGCCTCGCTCGAAGGACAGCGCCTCGGCCAACAGGGCGTCGACGGCTTCCTCGCATTCCGTGCCCAGCCGCGCGATCAGCCGCTCCCGGCCCCTGTGGCGGATCAGGATGCGTTCCAGCAGGTCATAGGGGCGCCGGAACTCCGCCTCGTTCAGAAGGTCGGACAGCATGTCATGGGTCGGCGTGCCCCGGTGCCCGTCACGCAGCGCCGCCCAAAGCGTGCCGTTGCGCGGCTGGGCAAGGCGGTACAGGTCATCCTCCGACCACCCGAACAGCGGCGACCGGAGTGCTGCGGCCAGCGACAGGTCGTCTTCGGGCAGCGCAAGGAAAGCCAGCAGCGCCATCAGGTCCTGCACGCCGAGATCGCGGCTCAGCCGCAGCCGGTCCGCCCCGGCGATATCCAGCCCTGCCGCCTTGCAGGCGCGAATGATCTCCCGGTAGATCGCGCCGCGCTTGCGCACGAGGATAAGGACATGGCCTTCGTGCAGCGGCACGCGGTTGCCCGCGCCGTCCGGCACCGTCTCGCCCGCGTCGATCAGGCGGCGCAGTTCCCCCGCGATGGCGTCGGCCAGCCTTGCGGGCGGGGCCTGCGGGCTGAGCCTGTCCACCGGGTCGGACCATGGCGTGTCGTCGTCGGCGTCGTCTTCGGGGTCGATGGCAGGCCACAGGTCCACACGCCCCGGCAGGTCGGCCTTGAAGGCGCTGTGCCTCGCCGCGTCGCCCACCGCTGCCGCCAGATCGGGGCCGTCGAAGGTCGCGTCCACCGCGCGCAAGATCGCGGGCGACGAGCGGAAGGAATATTCCAGCGTCGTCTTCTGCAGTCCCGGTCCGCCTGCGGCCAGCGCCGCGTCGAACCGGTCGCGCAGCCGGTCGAACCCCGCCGGATCTGCACCCTGGAAGGAATAGATTGACTGCTTCTTGTCACCGACCACAAAGATCGTCCGGGCCACCCCGTCCCGAGCACCCGTCCCGGCGGCCAGTTCCTGCGCCAGATGGCCGATGACGTCCCATTGCGGCGGCGACGTGTCTTGCGCCTCGTCCACGAGGATATGGTCGATCTTGCCATCGAGCTTGAAGAGCACCCAGTCCGCTGCAGCCTTCTCGGTCAGAAGCGCACGGGCGCGCAGGATCAGGTCGTCGAAATCCAGCACGCCGCGCGCCGTCTTCTGTGCCGCAACGGCGGGCAGCAGCACCGCGGCGAAGCGGTGCAGCGCCGCAGTGCGCCGGGCCGATGCCAGCGCCAGCCGCGACTGCCGCGCATCCGCCACGCGCTGCATCAGGTCGTCGAGTGCATCGGTGACGACATCGCCCAGCCTGGTGCGGGTCGGCTTGGTCGGGAACGCGCCGATCTTGGGCGAGAACGGGGCCTTGCCGCCCTGGGTCAGCAGAACGCTTTCGAGCACGCGCAGCCCGTCCGCCGTCTCGATACGCCCGACGATGGCTTGCAGTCTGACCGCCGCCTTCTCGTCGTTGCCACCCTTCGCCAGCAGCGCGGGCAGCATCCCGGCGATCAGTGCCTCTTCACCGCCCGCGAAGACCTCGGCCAGCAGGGCCGCGTCGTCGTACCCTGCGGGCAGACCGTGCACGGCAAGGCAGGCATCGAGGTCAAGCGGCGTCTCGAAATCCGCCCGCCGGGACAGGATCGTGCGCGTCAGATCGCCCAGGTTGTCGTCGGACAGGTACCGCGCCACCCCGTCCAGCGCCGGGCCGTCCGGCCCGTCCGCCAGCAGTTCCAGCGCCGCCTCGGCCAGTGCCTGCCCCGACCGGTCGTCGAGTTCCGTAAAGCCGGGCGACACCCCGGCCTCCAGCGGGAACTGGCGCAGGAGCGCGGCGCAGAACGCGTGGATCGTCTGGATCTTCAGCCCGCCCGGCGTCTCGATCGCCTGCGCGAAAAGCCGCCGCGCGCCGTTCAGCGCCGCGCCGTCCAGCGAGCCGGTCACGCCCAGATCGGCCAGCGCGTCGCGCAGGTCGCTGTCGTCGGTCATGGCCCAGCCGCCCAGCCGCGCGAACAGCCGGTTCTGCATCTCGGACGCCGCGGCCTTGGTATAGGTCAGGCACAGCACGTTCTGCGGCGGCGTGCCCGCCAGCAGAAGCCGCGCCACCCGGTCGGTCAGCACGCGGGTCTTGCCGGACCCCGCATTGGCGCCCAGCCACGTGGACCGCGCCGGATCCGCGGCTTCGATCTGGCGTAGGGTGGCGTCGTCCCGTGCGGGGCGCAGGTGGCGGTCGCGGACGGTCATCGCCCCACGTCCTCGCGCGTGGGCGGCACGCTCAGGTCCCATTCGCCGGACCGCGCGAGATGGTCGTAATCCCCCGCCGTGTCCATGAACTGCAGGGCCTTTTGCGCGGTATAGCCCCGCGCCGGATCGTCGTAGTGGCGGATCAGCCGGGCCAGACGTGCGCGGGCTTCGGCGGGCGGCAGCTTGTCCAGGGGTGCCTCCACCGTGGCGGGTGTGTTGCCCAGCCCCAGATAAGCCGCGCGCAGGACGGGCGCGGGCGGAATGTCGTCGAACCCTTCGGCTTCGGCGATCATCGCCAGCAGCAGGAGTTGGGCGTTGAACTGCTCCTGTGCCTTCACGCTGGGCGGGGTGCCGGTCTTGTAGTCGTAGATCACCAGGCGGCCATCTTCGGTCACGTCCACCCGATCGGCCCGGCCGGTCAGCCTGAAGTCCACCTCGGACAGGTGCAGCGCGCCCTTCTGTTCGTATCCTTCCGGATGTGCAAGCGCGTGGCGCGCCTCCTCCTCGGCCATGAAGATCGCGGCCACACGGGTCAGCCGTCCCTGCCACAGCCGCCGCGCCACGGGCCAGGGCACGTCACGGTCCAGCACCTCCCGCGCTGTGTCGAGCAGCCGGTCCACCCGGTCGGCGGGCGGCAGGGCGGCGAATTCGGGGATGAAGCGTTCCATGACCTCATGCAGGACGCTGCCCCGGTCGCGCGGGTCCGGGTCGCGGTGCAGCGGGTCGAGCGGGCGCAGCTTGAGGATGCGCTTGGCGTAAATCTCGTACGGATCGCGGATCAGCCGTTCGATGTCCGTCACGGGCAGTTCGCGCGGGCGATGGTCCACGGGCGGACGTGGCGACGGGCGCCGGGCGGGCGGTACCGTGGCGGCGGGCCGATCCATCGCCTGCGCCAGCCGCACCCATTCCGTGCCACGGTCGCGCATGGCCGACAATGCGCCGGGCCCGCCCTGCGCCGGCAGGCCGTCCATCAGGTTCACAAGCCGGTTGAGCCAGCGCGACGGCACGGTCTGCGCATCCGCATCGCGCCGCGCACGCGACAGCACCACCTGCGGGGCGGCGATGGCCTGCTGAAAATCATGGGCCGCCAGCCCGATCCGCCGTTCCGGCATCAGAAGCCCCGCCTGCGCCCGCATCCGCCGGTTCAGCCACGGGTCTGGCGCGGGCAGTTCCGGCCATGTCCCGTCGTTCAGCGCCCCGAGGATCACCAGATCCGCCCCCTGCACACGTGCCTCCAGCGTGCCCCAGATCATCACGCGTTCGTCCGGCACCACGGCGTCGCGGACCTCTTCACCGAGCACGCTGTCGAGCACGGCGCGGAACGCCGGCGGTGCCATGTCGGCGGCGGCGTCCGCTTCGTCCAAAAGCTGGTCGAGCGCGCGGCGGGCCTTGCGCCCGTCCGGGTCTGTCCAGACACGCATCGTGGCGTGACAGCCATCCGACCCGACCGCAAGCCCCGACACCCGTTCGATCAGCTGACCGACCCGGTCGGCGAGCGGGCGGGCGCTGTCGTCCTCCAACCCGGTGCAGTGTTCCGCCACCCACTCGGCCCACGGTCGCGGGTCCGGCACATGTGGCCGTTTCGCGTGATACCCCGTGGCCCAGGCGTTCAGCGATGCAGCATCGGGGAAGGGCGGGCCGAAGCGACGGAGCGACACCTCCAGCTCGCGCAGCCACAGCAGATGCTGGTTGCGCCCGTCCGCGTCGTGCACCAGCGGATGCTTGAGCAGCGTCACCAGCGCCTCGGCGGTCAGCCGTTCGCCCATCAGCCCGGCGACATGGCGGACGAGCCGCCCGGCCGCGGTCTGGCGCAGCGGTTCCCCCGCGCTGTCGTCGGGCACGATCCCCCAGCGGTCGAGCTGCGCCTCGACCCGCCGGGTCAGCATCCGGTCCGGGGTGATGAGTGCCGCGCGCTGCCCGTCTTCCAATGCAGCACGCAGGCGCAGCGCGATGGCGAGCGCCTCCATCCGCGGGTCGGGCGCCTCGATCAGGCTGACCCCGCCGGTGGCCCTGAGCAGGCATCCCAGCCCGGGTCCGTCGCGCCGCCAGCCATCCGTCACCGGCGCGGGCCGCAGCGCCAGCGACACGAGCGCGTTGCGCGCAGGGTTGGGCGGGGCCATCGCCACCCAGTCGGGGATCGCCGCGGGATCGGTGCCCAGGGCCTGTGCCAGTGCAGCGAAGCGGTATTGCGGATGGTCCTCCTGCGGCGCTGGGTCGGTCAGCCCCGCCCAGATGGCAGCGGGCATGTGGCGATCCACGCCGGGCAGCACCACCGCGCCGCAGGGCAGCCCTGCCACCGCCGCCATCAGCCGCGCCGTGGTGCCCCGCGACCCGGTCGATCCGGCGACGATCACCGGGCCCGCGGGCGGGGCATCGGCCCAGCGGTCGATGAGCAACTCCACCATGCGCCGCTGTCGGGCTTCGGGGTCCGTGGGGGAGGACGGATCCGTATTCAGGAATGTGCCGACCAGCGACAGGAATTTCTGACTGCGCGCCCAGTGGCCGGACTGGTCGTCCACATTCAATGTGGCGATGGCATCAAGCCCCACGCCCTCGCCCTGCATCTCGTCCATCAGCGCAGCCAGCGAGGTGGCAAGGTCGAACGCCGCGTCATGGGGGGCGATGTCCGGTTCGGCCCGGATCAGTGCCTCCACCAGCCGCGCCAGTTCGAGGCGGCGGCGCAGGGTCGGGACGGCGGGGGGCAGGTCGGCGGCGCCCGCGCGGCCGATATCCGTCACCAGCCGCAGGCGCGGCAGCAGCACGGGCGGGCCATCGGCGAACAGCATCTCGATCCGGCGGGCCATGCGGCGCGTGTTCACATACACGGTCGCGCGCGCCAGCGACTCGGGCGGATGCCCCGCGAAACGCGCGCGCAGGCCGGCCACGAGGGCCGCGGGAAAATCCACGCCCGGCGCCACGGCATATAGCCCGCGCATCTGCGGCGGCGCATCCGTCATGGCAGGGGTGCGGGCGGGTGGTTCAGCATCGCTTCCGCGGCGTGTATCCCTTCCGGGTGACCCACGTCGCACCAGCCGCCCTTGTGCACCGCCCCGAACAGGCGGCCATCGGCGGCAATGCGGTCCCACAGGCGATTGAGCGAAAACGCGGTCTGGCGGATACTGCCCAGCCCCGCGGGATCGACGATCTGTGCGCCGGTATAGACAAGATCGCCGCCACGCTCGATGCGTCCGTCCGGGGCCAGCGCGAAATCGCCGCCGCCATCGTGGCCATGCGCCCGGTCGGCGGGCACGAGTAGCAGAAGCGAACCCATGCGTGCCGGAGCCCAAGCCTTGCGCAGGGCGATCAACGGATTCGGCCCCGTCCAGACCGCATCGGTGTTCAGCGTGAAGACAGGCCCCGGCCCCAGCAGCGGCAGCGCTGCCCGCAGGCCGCCCCCGGTATCGAGGATGTCGGGGCGCTCCACCGACAGCGCCGCGTTGGTCCCGGCCAGGTGCGCCGCGATCTGGTCGGCCTTGTAATGGGCGTTGACGACCCGTGTCGTCACCCCGGCGCCGTCCACCAATGCCAGCGCGTGGTCCAGCAGCGCGCGCCCGCCCACCGGGATCAATGGCTTGGGCCGGTCGGCGGTCAGCGCGCCCATCCGGGTGCCGAACCCCGCGGCGAACAGCATCACGGCGACGGGGTCGCGGGGCGGATCAACGGGCATGGGCGGTGATATCCATCTGCAGGGCGGTATCGGGCGGCGGCAGGGCGTCGGTCACGATGCGGCGCAGCGCGCCGAGGTCGGGATGGGCGAGGTCGCCCATCAGGTGTCCCCAGACCCGCGGCAGCAGCGACAGGTACCGCGGCTTGCCATGGGCGCGGGCCAGCCGCACGAACACGCCGAGGATGCGCAGGTTGCGCTGGGCGCCAAGCACGGCCAGCGAGCGGTCCAGCGCGGCGCGGTCGGTGTCCGTTTCATCCGCGAACCGGTCGACCAGCCGGTCGCGCAGGCCGGGGGCGAGATCGCGGCGGGCGTCTTCCAGCAGCGACACGAGATCATAGGCCGGGTGCCCCGCGAAGGCGTCCTGGAAATCCAGCACGCCCACGTGGCCAGCCCCTTCGGCATCGGGCAGCCAGATCAGGTTCTCGGCATGGTAATCGCGGTGGACAAGGACCGGTACGCCGTCCGCAAGGCCGGCGAGCAACGGTGCCAACGCGCCGGATATCGTGCGGGCCAGCGCGGGCTGCGGCGTGCCGCCTCCAGCGTACCAGTCCGCGGCGGGCGCGGTCATCACCGCCAGTGTCGCGGTATCGGGTGCGGACAGATCGGGCGGGGCTGGGTGCCGGTGCAGCATGGCCAGCAGGTCCACCGCCGCATCGTAAAGCACCGGTTCCATGGATGAATCGGCGTCGATCACGCGGGCGAAGACCGCATCGCCCAGGTCTTCGAGCAGCGCCAGCCCTTCGTCGGGCCTTGATGCAAGGATCGCGGGCACGCGGATGCCGCGGTCGGCCAGGGCCTTCGCCACTGCCACGAACCGCGCGGTGCTGTCGTCAGGCGAAGGCGGGGCGATCATCAGCACGGCGCGCGCGCCGTCGCCCCGTTTCAGCCGCAGGTAACGCCTGTCAGACGCGTCGCCCGCCAGCGGCGTGGCCTGCGCGTCGCCCCAGCCTGCCGCCGACAGGAATTCGCGCTGCGCCACTTCAGTCATGGGCAACGGTCGCGCGGTCGCGGATCGGGGCCAGCCGGTCGGCCCAGCCGCCGCCCATGGCGTGCAGACGCGCGATCCGGTCGTCGGGTCCGCTGCCCGGATCGAGCCGCAGGTGCAGCGCGCGGCCCGGCAGGTCGGACCCCAGCCGGTCGGGCCATTCGATCAGGCACAGCGCCGAGTCGAACGCGTCTTCCAGACCCAGCTCGAGCACCTCGTCGGCATGGGTCAGGCGATAGAGATCGCTGTGCCATATCTCGATCTCGTCCGCATCATAGGTCTGGACGAGCGTGAATGTGGGCGAGGGAATATCCTCGGCCCGGCCCGCGGCGGCCAGCCTTGTGGCGATGAGGGCGCGGGCGAAATGGCTTTTCCCGGCGCCGATGCCGCCCCACAGCGCGATAACGTCGCCCGCCCGGCACAGGGGCGCGATCGACGCGGCCAGTGCCGCGGTCGCGTCGGGGCCATGGAGCGGCAGAACAAGATCGAAGGGCGCAGGCATGGCGCGACTATGGTGTGTCGCCGTGTGCGGGGCAAGCGGGGGCAGCGCCATCGCCTTCTGTCCGGATCGGTGCCCCGCCGCGCATCTTGGGCGGCGGGGCTGGTCAGGTCAGTCGCCGGCCGAGAACACCGACAGCCCGTTCAGGATGTCGATGGCATAGGCCAGCTGGTAATCCTGCTCGCGCAGTTCCGCGGTGGCGCGGGCGCGGGCTTCTTCTTCCTCCAGTTGCTGCATCTCGTCCTCGGACACGTCCTCGTTCGTCAGGCTGCCGCGCAGGTCGGCCTCGCTCCGGCCGGGGGTGTCCTCCTCGGCCTCTGCCTCGGCTTCAGGGTCGCGGCGGGGCTGTTCCACGATGATGTCGGGCGCGACGCCAAGCGCCTGGATCGACCGGCCCGAGGGCGTGTAGTAGCGCGCCGTGGTCAGACGCATCGCGCCGTCGCCGCGCAGGGGCATGACCGTCTGCACCGATCCCTTGCCGAAGCTCTTGGTGCCCACGACGATGGCGCGGCGATGATCCTGCAACGCACCCGCCACGATTTCCGACGCCGACGCCGAGCCGCCGTTGATGAGCACGACGATGGGCCGCCCTTCGGCCAGGTCGCCTTCGGTCGCGTTGTAGCGGTCGCTGTCGACGATGTCCCGTCCGCGGGTGGACACGATCTCGCCCGCCTCGAGGAAGGCATCGGACACGCGGATCGCCTGTGTCAGCAGCCCGCCGGGATTGTTGCGCAGATCCAGAACGAAGCCGCTGACATTCTCGATCCCGCCGAGTTCTTCCACCGACTCGCGCAGGCCGCTTTCGAGATTGTCGAAGGTCTGGTCGTTGAAGGTAGTCACCCGCAGGATCACCGCATCGCCTTCGGTGCGGGTGCGCACGGCGGTCAGCTTGATCGTGTCGCGCACGATGGTCACGTCGAACGGGTCGGCCTCGTCCTCGCGCACCACGGTGATGACGATTTCCGACCCGACCGGGCCGCGCATCAGGTCCACCGCCTCGTCCAGAGACATGCCGAGAACCGGCTCGCCATCCACATGGGTGATGAAGTCCCCGGCCTCGATCCCGGCTTCGTCCGCAGGGGTGCCGTCGATGGGCGATACGACCTTCACGAAGCCGTTTTCCTGCGTCACCTCGATCCCCAGCCCGCCGAATTCGCCGCGGGTCTGTACCTGCATGTCGCTCGCGTCTTCGGGCGAGAGATAGCTCGAATGGGGGTCGAGCGAGGTCAGCATCCCGTTGATGGCCGCCTCGATCAGGTCGCCGGCCTCCACTTCCTCGACATACTGGGCGCGGATGCGTTCGAAAATGTCGCCGAACAGGTCGAGCTGTTCATAGACCGAACTTTCGCCCTCGCTCTCCTGTGCCAGAAGCGGCCCGGCAAGTTGCGTGCTCAGAATCGCTCCGGCCAGCGCGCCACCGACCGTCGCCCACATGATTGATTTCATCTCAGATCCGTCCTTTCGCCCGCGTGACCCTCAGCGGCTTCGGGGCACAGTAACCGCGGCACCGCGGCGGATACCAGACCCGCACCGCGCCGGTGGCGTCAATGTGACCGCCCCCCGCCTGTCGCGCAAGCTAGCAGGCGCACGGGCGCGGTCCAGCGGCGGTCAGGTGCGCAGCAGGCTTTGGCCCGTCATCTCGGGCGGCGGGTCGATGCCCATCAGCGCCAGCACCGTCGGCGCGAGATCCGCGAGCCGCCCGTCGGCGAGCGTGGCCCCCGCGGGCCCGCCCACCAGCGCCACCGGCACGGGGTTGAGCGTGTGCGCCGTGTGCGCGCCGCCGGTTTCCGGGTCCACCATGGTTTCGCAGTTGCCGTGGTCCGCAGTCAGGAGCATCGCGCCCCCTGCCTGTCCGAGCGCCTCAGTGACGGCGGCAAGGCCCCGATCCACCGCCTCGCAGGCCTTGATGGCGGCATCCAGGTCGCCGGTATGCCCGACCATGTCGGGGTTCGCGTAATTGGTCACGATCAGGTCATAGCCGTCGCGGATCGCCTGCACGAAAGCGTCCGTGACCTCGGCCGAGGCCATTTCCGGGGCAAGATCGTAGGTGGCGACCTTGGGGGATTGCGGCATCTTGCGGTCCTCCCCGTCCTCGGGCGTTTCCTTGCCGCCGTTCAGGAAAAAGGTGACATGGGGGTACTTTTCCGTCTCGGCCAGCCGGAACTGGCGCAGCCCGTGGCGGGCGACCCACGCGCCGAGTGTGTTCACGACAGGTTTCTTGGGGAAGGCCGCGGTCATCCAGGCGTCGTGGTCGGTGGAATAATCCACCATCCCGAGGATCGCGGCCCAGTCGGGGGCCTTGCCCCGGTCGAAGGCGTCGAAATCGGGCTGGGCGATGGCGCGCAGGATCTCGCGCGCGCGGTCGGCCCGGAAGTTCAGGCAGAAGAACCCGTCGCCGTCCCGCGCGCCCGCATAGTCGCCGATCACCGTGGCAGGGATGAATTCGTCGGTCTTGCCCGCTTCGTGCGCCTGCGCGACTGCTGCTGCGGCGCTGGGGGCCGTGTTGCCGGCGCCCTGCACCATGGCGGCATAGGCGGTCTGCACCCTGTCCCAGCGGTTGTCGCGGTCCATGGCGAAATAGCGCCCCGTGACCGTCGCGATGCGCGCGCCGTCCGGCAACTCGGCCTGCAGCCGGTCGATGAAGCCCGGCGCGGAGGACGGGGCAACGTCCCGCCCGTCGGTCACGGTATGGAGTGCGACAGGCACGCCCGCGCCCGCGATCAGCCGGCACGCGGCGAGGATATGGGTGATGTGCCCATGCACCCCGCCGTCGGATGCGACCCCCATCAGGTGCGCCGTGCCGCCGGTGGACTTGAGCGTGTCGATGAAGGCGCGGATGGCGTCGTTCCGGTCGAAGCTGCCGTCTTCGATCGCAAGGTCGATGGCGCCGAGATCCATGGCCACCACGCGGCCCGCGCCGATATTGGTGTGCCCGACCTCGGAATTGCCCATCTGGCCGCTGGGCAGGCCGACATCGGGGCCGTGGGTGATCAGCGTGGCATGGGGGCAGGTGGCCATGATCCGGTCGAAGGTCGGCGTGTGGGCCAGAGCCGGCGCGTTGGCCGTGGCATCGCTACGCGCGCCCCAGCCGTCGAGGATGCACAGGACAACGGGTTTCGGTGCGGTCATGGGGGCCTCCGGGTCTGGTGTTGCCGTCTCATAGCCGATGGATGCGCGCGGGGCGAGGGGTGGGAACCTTCAGCCATGCGGAAAGCCCTTGCGGGCTTGCGCGATGCTTACGCGCGCTGCGCGCGCGGGCCTTCGGCGGGGATATCCCGGCGTAAAAGCCGGGGCGGCGCCTTCAGACGTCGGTATCCGCACGCCCCAGGTGGCGTTCGCCGCGGGCGCGGGCCAGCGCGATCTGCCGCTGGCGTTCGCGGAAACGTTCCTTGTCCTCGGGCGTCGTGTCGGCGTGGCACAGGTGGCAGGACACGCCCTGTTCGTATTCGGGCCGGGCGCGGTCGTCGGGCAGGATGGGGCGGCGGCAGGCATGGCACAGGATGTGCGGCCCTTCGGCAAGCCCGTGGCCGACCGACACGCGCCCGTCGAACACGAAACAGTCGCCGCGCCAAAGACTGTCCTCGGCGGGCACCTCTTCAAGGTATTTCAGGATGCCGCCCTTCAGGTGAAAGACGTCCTCCACGCCCTGGCCCAGCAGCCAGTTGGTGGATTTTTCGCAGCGGATGCCGCCGGTGCAGAACATCGCGATGCGCTTGTTGTGAAAGCGGTCCCTGTTCGCCGCCCACCACGCGGGGAAATCGCGGAAGCTCTCGGTTTGCGGGTCCACCGCGCCCTCGAAGGTGCCGATGGCGACTTCGTAATCGTTGCGGGTGTCGATCACGGCGACATCCGGCGCGGAAATCAGCGCGTTCCAGTCGGCGGGATCGACATAATGGCCGGTGCGCGCGCGCGGGTCCACGCCGGGCTGACCCATGGTGACGATCTCGCGCTTGAGCCGGACCTTCATCCGCCCGAAGGGCTGGGTGTCCGTGGTGCTTTCCTTCCAGTCGAGATCGGCACAGCCGGGCAGGGCGCGGATATGCGCCAGCACCGCGTCGATGGCCGCGCGCGACCCGGCGATCGTGCCGTTGATGCCTTCGGGTGCCAGCAGCAGCGTGCCGGTGACGCCCTGCGCACAACACAGCCGCACCAGCGGACCGCGGATCGCGGCAGGGTCCGGAAAGGGCGTGAAATGATAGAGCGCCGCAATGATGAACATGGGCGCGTGCCTAGCCAGCGGGCGGGGCGGCATCAAGGGGCGTCGGCGTCGCGGTTGACCTGAGCGGCGCCGTTGCGTAGCCGTCAACCAACATGTTGCGGAGGGAACGCCCATGGCACGCGAGGCCCTGCTGGTCATCGACATGCAGAACGACTTCTGCGAGGGCGGCGCGCTGGCCGTGCCGGGCGGCGCCGGTCTGGTCGCGCCGGTCAACGCGGCCATGGCACAGGCAGAGACGGTGATCCTGACCCAGGACTGGCATCCGGTCGGCCATTCGTCCTTCGCGTCGCAGCACCCCGGACGCGCCCCGTTGGAGATGATCGACATGCCCTATGGGCCGCAGGTCCTGTGGCCCGACCATTGCGTTCAGGGCAGCGCGGGCGCCGAATTCTGCCCGGGGCTCGACACGGACCGCGCCGATCTGATCGTCCGCAAGGGGTTCCGGCGCGCGATCGACAGCTACTCGGCCTTTTTCGAGAACGATCACGTCACCCCCACGGGGCTGGAGGGCTATTTGCGCACCCGCGGGATCGACCGTCTGGTGCTCGTCGGGCTCGCGCTGGATTTCTGCGTGAACTACTCGGCGCTGGATGCCGCCCGCCTGGGCTTCGCGGTCGAGGTGCGCACGGATCTGTGCCGGGCCATCGATCTGGACGGATCGGACGCCGCGGCCCGCGCTGCCATGGCAGGGGCGGGTGTCCGCCTGACCGGCTGACCTGCGAAAAGGGGGCAGCGGTGGACATCGCGCAACGCGTCTATAATCACAAGTGGAAGATCGATCCGATCGTGCGGTCGCTGATCGACACGGATTTCTACAAGCTGCTGATGTGCCAGTCGGTGCATCGCAATCGGCCGGACACCCATGTCACATTTTCGCTCATCAACCGGACGCGGTCGATCCGTCTGGCCGACCTGATCGACGAGGGCGAACTGCGCGAGCAACTGGACCACATCCGGTCGCTGCGGCTGAGCCGGGGAGAATCGACCTTCCTGCGCGGCAACACCTTCTATGGTAAACGGCAGATGTTCCGCCCCGATTTCATGGAGTGGTTCGAAGCTTTCCAACTGCCGCCCTATCACCTGGAAAAGCGCGACGGGCAGTATGAACTGACTTTCGAAGGGCCGTGGCCCGAGGTCATGCTGTGGGAAATTCCCGCGCTGGCTGTGCTGATGGAATTGCGCGGGCGGGCCGTTCTGAAACACATGGGGCGGTTCGAGCTTCAGGTGCTTTACGCGCGCGCCATGACGAAACTGTGGGAAAAGGTGGAGCGTCTCCGCGGCGTGCCCGATCTGCGGATCGCCGATTTCGGCACGCGGCGCCGCCATTCCTTCCTGTGGCAGGACTGGTGCGTGCAGGCGATGCTGGAAGGGATGGGGTCGAGTTTCGTGGGCACGTCCAATTGCCTCATCGCCATGCGCCGCGAGGTGGAAGCGATCGGCACCAATGCCCATGAATTGCCGATGGTCTATTCCGCGCTGGCCGAAACCGACGCCGAGCTGCGCGATGCGCCCTACCGGGTGCTGGCCGACTGGCACGAGGAACACGACGGCAACCTGCGCGTGATCCTGCCCGACACCTTCGGCACCAGCAGCTTCCTCGAACGCGCGCCGGACTGGCTTGCGGGATGGACCGGCATCCGCATCGACAGCGGCGATCCGGCCGCGGGGGCGGAAACGGCCATCGCCTGGTGGAAGAAGCGGGGCGAGGACCCGCGCACCAAGCTGGTGATCTTCTCGGACGGGCTCGACGTCGACAAGATGCTGGAACTTCAGGCGCAATTCCGCGGGCGGGTGCGCGTGTCCTTCGGCTGGGGCACGCTGCTGACCAACGATTTCCGCGGGCTCGTGGCCGATGACGCGCTGGCGCCGTTCTCGCTGGTCTGCAAGGCCGTGAGCGCCGACGGCCGGCCCACGGTCAAGCTGAGCGACAATCCCAACAAGGCGATGGGACCCGCCGCCGAGGTGGGGCGCTACAAGCGCGTCTTCGGCGTCGGCCCGCAGGAACCCCAGCGCGTCATCGTGTGACCCGTTTGGCCGCGCGGGCCGGGGTCAGGCGGAAATCAGCAACTCGTCGGGATCGGTCCCCGCTTCGACGGCGTCCTTGAACCATTGCGGCTGACGTCCGCGGCCGGTCCAGGTGAGATCCGGATTCTCGGGATGGCGGTATTTCGGCGGGCGCGGTGGCGGCGCGCCTTTCTTGCCGCTGTCCAGAAGTTCGGAAATGGAAAACCCGAATTCACGGGCCTTCGCGTCCGCTGCGGCGAGTGCCTCTTTCCGGCGCCGGTCCTCGAAAGTGTCAATGGCGCGGTTAACCTTGGTGCGCAAAGATTTCAGGTCTTCGAGACTCATGCTCGTCAGGTCGACTTCAGTCATTCTCTTCCCCATTTCAGAGTGATTTCTCGTACTGCGTTGTACCGATCAAGACAATTTCTTTTTTCGGGCGCCCCATTTCAAGTGAGATATTATCGTACTTTTTGGCGAGAACTCCACTTAATGGTGTAGTGCCTTGATAAAACGTGCATGAAACGCGGCCGGATAGTTCGCGCCGTATGGCATTTCCGGACATTCCCGCATGACAGCGCGTTGTCGCCGCGCTAGACCACGTATGTCGTGGGTGGTTAGCGCGGTCCGGAACGTGTCACATGTCGAAATCGAACACCTGATCGCGCGGGTCGCGATGGGCGATCGGGAGTCCTTCTCCCGGTTGTATGACGCCGTGGCGCCGAAACTTCTGGGCGTGGCCTTGCGTGTTCTTGGTGACCGGGCCAGCGCGGAGGATGCGATGCAGGAAGCCTTCGTGAAAATCTGGCGCCACGCCGACCGCTACGGGGTGACCGGGCACAGCCCGATGACCTGGCTCATCACGATCGCCCGGAATACGGCGATCGACCGGCTGCGCCGGCAGCGCCCGGTCGAGGATATCGACGCGATGGCCGAAACCCTCGCGGATGTCGGCGCCTGCGGCGAGGCCGCGGCGGTGGCCCGGTCGGAGGCGGCGCGGATCATGGCCTGTCTCGACGAACTGGAACCCGCCCGGCGGGACTCCGTACGCGGAGCATATCTGGAAGGGCGCAGCTATGCCGATCTGGCTGCGCAACACGACGTGCCGCTGAATACCATGCGCACTTGGCTGCGGCGCAGCCTTCTGCGCCTGAGAGAGTGCATGAGCCGATGACCGAGTATGGCGATCCCCCCGGCGGTGAACCGCCGCTGACGCCCGAGGATCGGGCGCTCGCCGCGGAATACGTCCTGCGGCTCCTCGGGCCCGATGCGCGTGCCGATTTCGAATCCCGGCTGGCCTTTTCGCGGGCCCTGCGGACCGAGGTCGCGGCATGGGAAACGCAGTTTTCCGCCATGGCCGATGCGGAAGTGGCAGAGATCGCGCCGCGGCCCACGGCGAAGACGGCGCTGATGCGCGGGCTGTTCGGCGAATCACCGCAGCTCCGCCCGCCCTGGTGGCAGCGCGCCTTCCTGTGGCAGGCCACGACCGTCGCGGCGCTGGCGGCGGCAGTCGGGCTGGGGTTCATGGTCCTGCAGCGTCCCGATGGCCCCGCGCCATTGCTGGTGGGCGAGATCGCCGCGGGCGACGACAGCCTGCGGCTTCTGGTGCTCTATGACGGCGCGGACGGGTCCTTGCGGCTGACCCGCACCGACGGTGTGGCGCCTGCGGGCCGCGTGCTGGAATTGTGGGCGCTGACGGCGCCGGATGCGCCCGCGGTATCGCTGGGACTGCTGGATGAAACCGGCCAAGGGGTCGTGACGATCCCGCCGCGATTGCGGGATGCCGCGGACGACCTGACGCTGGCGATCAGCGACGAACCGCCCGGCGGGTCACCGACGGGTCAGCCGACGGGCAATGTGCTGGCACTGGGCGGACTTGCCGATCTCGAACCCTGATGCACCGCTGAACCCGAACGCGAAACGCCCCGCCGATGGCGGGGCGCGTCGGCCGTGTGGCTGCAATGTCCGGTTATTCGAGACTGGACAGGTAGGCATAAAGGTCGGCGGCGTCCTCTTCGCTGCGGACCTTGTAGGACATGCTGCCGCGCGCGCTGCCATCGTCGAGATATTCCTGCAGGAACCCGGTCGGATCCTGCACGTAGGCCACGAAATTCTCTTCGGTCCACTCAAGCCCCGCTTCGCCCGCCTCGGTCATGGAACCGGAATAGCGGAAGCCGTCGACGCTGCCCGCGGTGCGGCCCGACACCTGGTACAGGTTCGGCCCGGTCTTCGCGTTGCGTCCGGCAAGCGTGTCGCCGGCATCGTTGACAACCACGTGGCAGGCCTGGCAGCCACGGAACGCGCGCTCACCGGCCGCCGCGTCCCCGGACTGGGCGGTGGCCGCCATCGGAATCGCGGTGAGTGCCGTTGCCGCAAGGGCTGCAAGAAGTCGTGTCATGAATCTCTCCCTGTTCAGTCGTCTGACCAGAAGATCGTAGTCCGTTCCCCGGTCATGGCCAAGATGTCGTTGCGCAAGCCCTGGTGCAACGGCGTTGCCGTGCGGGACCGCGCACGGTGCAGTCGTCGCGCACATCGGCATGCGATGCAAGCACTCATGCGAAACATTCTATGTGACGCGCCGCCCCGCGCGCGCCCGGCCGGACGACCATGGGGCGGGACGCGGTGTCCCTGTGTCACGATGTCGGCGTGCAAGTCCGGGGCAGCCGGGTTTAGGCTGGCCGAAGCAGCAGCGGTGGGATGCTGTGATGTGACGTATGCTCAAGGCCCGCCGCCGATCGAGGCCGCAGAATGACCGAACTTATCCCTGCCTGGGTAGATGACGAACTCATGCCGGTGGACAAGATTGCCGTGCATCGCCAGGGGTTGCGGCACCTTGCCGTGTCCGTGTTCATCATGGACGGGCAGAACGTGCTGATCCAGCGCCGCGCCATGTCCAAGTATCACACGCCCGGCCTGTGGGCGAATACCTGCTGCACCCATCCTGCCTGGGGCGAAAGCCCGGCGGATTGCGCGGTGCGGCGCCTGCGCGAGGAACTGGGGATCGGCGGGGTCTATCCGGCCAAGCGCGACACGGTGGAATACCGTGCCGATGTGGGCGGGGGCATGATCGAGCACGAACTGGTGGACATCTTCCTCGCCTCCGCGCCCAAGAGCTTGAAGGTCACGCCGAACCCCGCCGAGGTGATGCAGGTGGAATGGGTCGGGCTCTACGATCTCGCGGCCGAGGTCGCGCGACGGCCCGAACGGTTCACGCCCTGGCTGCGCATCTATCTCCAGGACCACAAGGACATGATCTTCGGCAGTCTCGTGCGGGTCTGAACCGCGCCTGCGCCCGTGCCGCGACCCGACGGCAGGGGGCGGCGCGTCGGGCCGCCCGCCCGTGGCCGCATGGCTGGCCCCGGTGCCCGTGGGCAGGTCAGCCCGTGGCCACCTCCAGGTCGCCATACATGCCCCATTCCGCCCACGACCCGTCATAGAGCGCGTGATCGCTCTTGCCGAGCCGCGCCAGCGCGAGGTTCAGGATGGCCGCCGTCACCCCCGACCCGCAGCTCGTGATGACCGGCCTGCCCAGGTCCACCCCGGCCGCGTCGAAGGCCGCGCGCAGCGCATCCGCGTCCTTCATCGTGCCATCCGCGTTCAGCAGTGTGGCGTAATGCAGGTTGACGGAACCGGGAATGTGCCCCGCCCGCAACCCCGCCCGCGGTTCGGGCGCCGCGCCCCGGAACCGTTCCGGCGACCGCGCATCGACGATCACGTGGTCGCCCAGCTTGGCCGCGCGCGCCACCTGTGTCACGTCGCGCACCAGCGCCGCCTGCCGCTGCACGGTCATGTGCCGGTCGCGGATCACGGGCGGCAGATCCTCGATCTCGCGGCCCTCGGCGCGCCATTTCGGCATCCCGCCGTCCAGCACCGCGACCTCCGTCTTGCCCATCAGCCGGAACAGCCACCACACCCGCGCGGCAGAAAACAGTCCCGCCCCGTCATAGACCACCACCTGGTGCCCGTCGCCCACGCCCAGCTTGCGCAGGCGCGACATGAACTTTTCGGGCGGCGGCGCCATGTGCGGCAGGTCCGACCGGTGGTCCGAGATGTCGTCGATGTCGAAGAACCGCGCGCCGGGGATGTGCCCCGCGTCGTATTCGGCCCGGGCGTCGCGTCCCATGTCCGGCAAGTAGTAGGACGCGTCGAGTATCCGCAGGTCCGGGTCGCGGATGTGATCCGCCAGCCAGCCGGTGGACACGAGGGTCTTGGGGTCGTCGGACATCGCGGCCTCGTTATTGTCTGCGCAACAATATTGCTAGACGCCGCGTGACCCCTGCGCAAGCCCGCGTGCACCGGGCCCGCATGAAAGATCGCGCCCTGACACGCACGTGTGAAGGCGCGATCTCGGGATCACTTGCCCATGGCGTTCCGCACAAGGGCCAGGACGGCCAGCAGCACCCCGCCGCCGACGCCGCCCGATGCGACCTGCCCGATGATCGTGCCGAGCCCGAGCCCGCCCGCGCCTTCGGCGGCCACCGCGCCGGCGCCGAGCATCGCCAGGATCTGCCCGCCAAGCCCGCCGCCGACGATTCCGGCGACCGAATTGACCAGCGTTCCCTGGTTCAGAGACTTCACGAGAGCACCGGCGAGATTGCCGCCGGCCGCCCCTGCGATCAGGCTGATGAGAAGTTCCATGTCCGTGTTCCCCGTTCAGGCGGTACCCGCGACCGCACACCGAAAGCGTAGCACGGCCAGATGGCGAATCCGCGAAGCTTCAGCCGCCCTGCCGCAACAGCCGCGCCTTCTGGCGCTGCCAGTCGCGCTTCGCCTCGGTCGCGCGCTTGTCGTGGTTCTTCTTGCCCTTGGCGATGCCCAGCTTGATCTTGGCGATGCCCTTGTGGTTGAAATACAGCACAAGCGGGACGAGCGTCATCCCTTCCTTCTGGGTCGCGGCCCAGAGCTTCGTCAGTTCCTTGCGGTTCACCAGCAGCTTGCGGCGGCGGCGTTCCTCGTGGCCCCAGGTCTTGGCCTGCTTGTAGGGCGCGATATAGCCGTTCACGAGCCAAAGCTCGCCGTTCTCGACCGCGGCATAGCTGTCGGCGATGTTCGACCCGCCCACGCGCAGGGACTTCACTTCCGACCCTTGCAGCATGATTCCGCATTCGATGTCGGATTCGATGGCATAGTCGTAGCGCGCGCGACGGTTCTCGGCGACGACCTTGTAGTTCGGGTTCTGCTTGTCCTTGGCCATGATCGCCGTGACATATCCATTCCCGCGGGCAAGGCCAAGGGGCCCCGGGTCAGGCCCGGGGCGGGTCAGCCCGCCGGGCCACCGTCGGTCTCCGGGGGCATGTCCACCGTCGGCAGCCATGGTTTGATATCCACGACCGGCGTGCCGTCGAAGGCGTCGGTCGCGTCGATGCCGATCACGCCGGCGTCGATGTCGAGCGACGCGATGACCACGGTCGAAAGCGCGACCGGGTTGGGCCTGCGCGGCGAACGTATGGCGAAGGTGCCCCGCGGCCCGTCGGCATGGCGCGGCGCCTGCACGATCAGGTCGCGGCGGCCCTGGTGCATCCAGGTCATCACGATGATCGGCTGGCCGACCCGAAGCCCGGTCAACCCCGCTGCCATCCCCTCGAACAGTTCGATCCGAGCGCCCTGCCCGGTCGTCCGCGCGGGGCCGATGTTGCGTGGTGTGTCGGTGTCCGGGCCCCAACCGGATCGGACGTGCCCGATGAAACAGACCGTGGCATCCGCGCGCGCGGCGGGATCGAAGGGCAGGACCGCCTCGCCGTCGCGCAGGTCGTCGCCCATCAGGTCAGCCCGGCATGGGCCAGCGCCGCATCGATCCGCGCCTTCACCGGGTCGGTCAGTTCGACCAGCGGCAGGCGCACATCCGGCGCGCACAGGTCCAGCCGCGACATGGCGTATTTCGCGCCCGCGACGCCGGGTTCCAGGAAGATCGCTTCGTGAAGGGGCATCAGCCGGTCCTGATACGCCAGCGCCGTGGCATAATCCCCGGCCAGCAGCGCGGCCTGAAACTCCGCGCACAGTTTGGGCGCGACGTTCGCGGTGACGGAAATGCAACCCACGCCGCCATGGGCATTGAACCCCAGCGCCGTCGCGTCCTCACCCGACAATTGCACGAAGTCCGGCCCGCAGGCCATGCGCTGTTCGCTGACGCGGGCCAGATCGCCGGTCGCATCCTTCACCCCGATGATCCGCGGCAGCTTCGCCAGCGTGCCCATGGTGGCGGGCGTCATGTCCACAACCGACCGGCCGGGAATGTTGTAAATGATGATCGGCAGCTCGCAGCAATCGTGCAGGGCCGTGAAATGGGCGATCATGCCCGCCTGCGTCGGCTTGTTGTAATAGGGGGTGACCACCAGTGCGGCATCCGCGCCCACGGCGGCGGCGTGCCGCATCAGCCCGATGCCCTCGGCGGTGTTGTTCGACCCGGCACCCGCGATCACGGGGATGCGCCCCGCGGCGGCCTTCACCACGGTTTCGATCACCGCCTCGTGCTCGGCATGGCTCAGGGTCGGGCTCTCGCCCGTGGTGCCCACCGGCACCAGCCCGTGGCTGCCCTGATCGACATGCCAGTCCACCAGCTTGCGCAGTTTGTCATGGTCCACCGCGCCGTTCGTGAAGGGGGTGACGAGGGCGGGAAGCGATCCCTTGAACATGACGGTCTCCTGCGTATGCGCGGTGCAGGCCGGGCGCCCCCCGGCCATCCGCGTGGCTCATACAGGCCGCCGCCGGGATTGCCAAGAATTTGAGTTGCGCCGCCCGCGCGGGTTGCTAGGTCTGCCCCAGCACGGGTTCGGGCACGGGAACAGGGGCGGGGCATCATGGGCAGGCGGATACTCCTCGGGGCGGCGTTCGCGGCGGCGGCGGCGCTGCCCGCGCAGGCCGACCTCGCGGGGGCGCTCGATCATGTCCGCGCGCGGGACTGGGCCGCCGCCGACCGCGCCGCGCGGGCGGAGGGCGAGATCGCCCGCGCCATCGTCGCATGGCACCGCCTGCGCGCGGGGGACGGGTCGCTCGACGACTACCTCGCCTTCCTGCGGGACTATCCCGACTGGCCGGGCCTGCCGCTCCTGCTGCGCCGGGGCGAGGCCGTGATCGACCCCGCCGCCCCGCCGCGCGACGTGATCGAATACTTCTCCCACCACCTGCCGCAGACCACCGACGGCGTGCTGCGGCTGGTCCGCGCGCTCGACGCCACCGACCGGACCGCGGATGCCGGGGCGCTCGCCGTTCTCGCCTGGCGCAGCATGGACCTGGGCGCCCAGGCCGAAAGCGTGCTGCTCGCCGCCCATGGCGAAGCGCTCGCCGCCCACCACACCGCCCGCATGGACGACCTTCTGTGGCGCGGACGGCTGGAAGCCGCCGAACGGCAACGCACCCGCGTGCCCGAAGACTGGCGGCGCCTGCACGACGCCCGCGCCGCCCTGCGCGACGACCGCCCCGGCGTGGACGCGCTGATCGCCGCCGTGCCCGACAGCCTGGCCGACGATCCCGGCCTCGCCTTCGAACGGATGGAATGGCGCGCCCGCCGGGGCCGCGACGACGGCGTGATCGAGATCCTGCTCGACCGGTCCACCAGCCCCGAACGCCTCGGCCGCCCCGAGGCCTGGGCCCCGCGCCGGCGCCTCGTCGCGCGCACGCTTTTCGGCGATGGTCGCACGCGCGAGGCGTATCTGATCGCGTCCGGCAACCACCTGACCACGGGCGCCGATTTCGCCGATCTCGAATGGCTGGCGGGCTATCTCGCCCTGCGCAATCTCGACAGCCCCGCCGCGGCGCTGGCCCATTTCCGCCGCCTCGGCTCGGGCGTGTCCAGCCCGATCAGCCTCGGCCGCGCCGGATACTGGGAAGGCCGCGCCCACGACGCCCTCGGCCAGGCCGCCGATGCACAGGCCGCCTATGCCTTCGGGGCGGAATACCAGACCAGCTTCTACGGCCAGCTTGCCGCCGAACGCGCGGGCCTGCCGCTCGACCCCCGGCTCGACGGGCACGAAACCTTCCCGGTCGCCCGCGACAGCGCCGTGGCCGCCAGCAGCGTCTACCGGGCCGGTGTCGCGCTCCACGCCGCAGGCGACCTCACGCTCGCGGCGCGGTTCTTCGCGCATATGGCCGAAAGCCTCGACCGTGGCGATATCGGGCGGCTCCTGTCCCTGACGGAACAACTGGGCGAACCCTATATCCAGCTCACCATCGCCAAGCGCGCGGCGGATCGCGGCCATGTCTTCCACCGCGACTATTTCCCGGCGGCGCGGATCGACGTGCAGGGCCGCCCCGGCGTGACCGAGGAACTGGCCCTCGCCATCGCCCGGCGCGAAAGCGAATTCAACCCGGTGGTCCAAAGCCCCGCGGGCGCGCGCGGCCTGATGCAGGTCATGCCCGGCACGGGCGAGGACGTGGCCCGCGATCTCGGCGTGGCGTGGTCGCTCTCGCGGCTCAGCACCGACCCCGACTACAACGCGCGGCTGGGCACGGCGTATCTTGCGCAGCTCATCGACGAATTCGGTCCGAACCCGGTGCTGGTGGCCGCAGGCTACAACGCCGGTCCCGCTCGCGCGCGTCAGTGGATCCGCGAATTGGGCGATCCGCGCGCACCGGGCGTCGATATCGTGGACTGGATCGAAGCGATCCCCTACCGCGAAACCCGCAACTACGTGATGCGCGTGACCGAAAGCCTCGCCCCCTACCGCGCGCGCCTGACCGGGCAGACCGGGCCCGTGACCCTGTCGGCGGATCTCGCGGCGCGCTGACTCAGGCGAGATGGCCGAGCGTCATGTGCCGCTTGCGCCCGAAGCCCGGCACCTTGGCCACGGTGAAACCCGCGGCTTCCAGCCCCCGCCGCACGACACCCGCCGCCGTATAGGTCGCAAGCGTCCCCCCCGGCGCGGTATGCAGCGCCACGTCCGTCAGAAGCGGCGCTTCCCACAATTCCGGGTTTCGCGCCGGGGCGAAACCGTCAAGAAACCACGCATCGGCCACGCCGTCCCAGCGCGACAGGGTCTCGCGCGCATCGCCCAGCACGATCTCGGCCTCGAGATCCGGGGCGCGCAACCGGGTCTCGCCACGGTCCCAGGCGTCCAGGAACGGTTGCGCCAGCGCGGCGATCTCGGGAAAGGCGCGCAGCGCCAGCGCGATATCCTCGGCGGGAAGGGGGTAGGCTTCGAACCCGGTATAGCGCAGCGCCCCCGGCACGCCCGCCGTGCGCCACGCCTGCAAGGCGGCGAACAGGTTCAGCCCGGTGCCGAATCCCAGCTCCGCGATGTGAAACCCGGGGCGGAAGCGTTCCGGCAGCCCGTTGCCCGACAGAAACACGTGGCGCGTTTCGGCCAGCCCGTCCTCCAGCGAATAATACGGGTCGTCGAACCGCTCCGATACCGGCACACCGGTGTCGCCCCACTGGATTTCGACCGGATCGGCTGTCATGACGGGTATCTCCTGACCTCGCGGTGAACCGATGCTCCCCTGTTGCGTAAAATTGCGACAAACCCGGAAAAGTCAACGTGATGTTGCACTGCGGCGAAATCTGTCGTCGCGGCCGGACAGGGGGGAACCGCGATGCGGCCTGACGTGATCCTGCGCGGTGCGGGGGTGTTCGGGCTGGCCTGCGCATGGGCCTGCGCGCGGCGCGGTGCGCGGGTGGCGGTGGTCGACCCCCATGGCGTGGGGGCGGGTGCGTCGGGCGGGATCGTGGGCGCGCTCGCGCCCCACGCCCCGGGCGGATGGAATCCCAAGAAGCAGTTCCAACTCGACAGCCTGCTGATGGCCGCAGACTGGTGGGCCGGCGTGGCGGAGGCGGGCGGCGGCGATCCGGGCTACGCCCGGCACGGGCGGTTGCAACCGGTGCCCGACGACCGCGCCCGCGCGCTGGCCGACGCGCG